>CAYFNQ010000021.1:4821-22105 GCA_964344535.1 uncultured Actinomyces sp. | reverse complement strand
ACAAGGGGTCTAGACCACAACGGTCCAGACCCCTTCACTCATTTAAACAACAAAACAGGCGCTCACGTGAGGCCAAGAGTGCGAGCACCGCGAACTGACAAAGGGAGCTGCGGACTAAGGAAGGCTGTTTGGCGGGCAGCAGCCTAGTAGGGGGAGACGCCCGCCTGGGGGCTGAGAGCCCTGCCGTTTTGGGCAAAGCTGTTGAGAGCAGCCACTACTTCCTCCGCGTACATCCTGGATCCCACGCCGTCTGGGTGGGTCCGGTCACCGGCTAGGTTCTCCAGGTTGTTGGCGGCGATTGGTGCCCACTCAGCGACCCTGATTTGGTCTTTGTGGGCTGCAGCGGTCTCCCTGATCTTGTCGTTCGCTTCAAAAATCCAGTGCTCGTGGTCCGGCCCGAAGCCTGTCACAAGCACGATCTTATGGTTGGGCCCAATCGAGTTGAACATGGCCTCAATTTCTTGATCGCGCACGAACCCGTTCACAGCCAGGGAAACAACCACGTACTCACGCATCATTCCCTGCGCCCGTACCTCCTCGACCACGCTGGGTAGGTTAAGCATTGGGCGCGAAACTTTGGAGTCGATGAACACTCCCGGGAGCAGCTCATAGAGGGCGAACTCCGACACGAGCGTGATCGAATCGCCAATGACGGTCACCTGGTCGCCAGAAACAGGTGCGGGCGTGTAGCGCTCGAACCTGGTTTCTTCGACAATTGGGTCGTCTGGAACTTCAGGTTCTTCTTCCTGGGCTTCTTCTGCCACATCCTCGTCCGCCTTCAATGACGGTTCGCTGGACTGGGGTGCTAACTGCGGGTGCTCCTGCACGGACTTGGTAGCCTCCGCATTCTCAAACAGCTTCTCGGTTGATGACTGGGCGGGTGAGATGAGCAGGGCGTGGGTAAAGAAGAAGACGACGACTGCCGTTGCAGCCAGGAGTAAGCGGCGGGGCAGTTTGCTGAGGTCCCCAACTGACAGCAACCAATCCGCCAGACCGTGTGTCCGGATGGGGGTCTCTACGTACCTGTAGGAAACTTCTGCGAAGATGAACGTGAGGGGCAAGACGACAGCGGCCAGTCCCCAGCCGGACCAAGGTAAAAGGAAGTACCCAATCACCCACAGGGGCCAGTGCCACAAGTAGACGCTGTAAGAGCGTTCTCCCATCCACACCATGGGCTTGGTGTTCAGCAGTGCGGCCAATGTAGAGGAGGGTCCCGAGAGTGCGTCGGGCAGCAGGGCTCTGATTGCGAGCCCCGTAAGAATTGATGCGGCCAGCATTCCCCACGGGTACATCCAAGGTCCTGTGGGGACAAAAATGCCGATCGAAAGCGCTCCCAGGAGCCCTACCCACGAAAGCACGCCCCAAACTTGGCGGGCGCTAGGGGACAAGTCGTGCACCTTCTTGACCATAATTTCAGGGGCCCACAAAGCTATTGAGGCGCCAATCATGAGACCGAAAGCGTGAGAGTCAGTTCCCACGTACGCCCTGGTGAGGTCGTCCTGAACGTTCACAAAATACCAGTTGAGGAAGACTGAAACGGCTGACAGAGTCAGGGCTGCCCACGGCCATAGCTTCTTCGGTAGGAACCGTAAAAGCGCGATGAGCACTAGCGGCCAAACCACATAGAACTGCATCTCAATTGCCAAAGACCACATGTTCGTCAGCAGCAAAGGGGAGCGCTGCGCGAAGTAAGGAGCGTCCGCAAGCACTTGCAACCAGTTATAGGTCGAGGTGAGGGCACCTGCCGTCTGCCACCGAAGCTGCACGGTCGCATCCCCACCGAAGACACCAGCTAAAGCCACCGTGCCGACCGTCGCGAACACAACAGCAGGCAGTAGCCTGCGGATGCGTCTAGTCCAAAAGCGTTTGAAGCGAATGCGCCCATGCATCTTCAGGTCACGCACCAGCAGCGACGTAATGAGGAAGCCAGAAAGGACAAAGAACATGTCCACGCCGACAAACCCCGCACCGCGCCACCCCGGAACCAGGTGGTAGGCAAGGACCAGAGTTGCCGCTAATGCGCGAATCCCGTCCAAACCGACGATGCGTGGGGGAGCGGACGGCCTTAGCCGGGCGGGCGCTACAGACACGTAGGCACTCACAACACTAGGCTCCTTCCCAGAAACGCCACACGCGCTTTGGTGTGTGTCCATCGTTTCCGAACCGGGTTGCGCTGCCGTCCCCTAGACCTGGAAGCAGACAAGAACTGCGATAATTTACCACGGCCTGAACCAAACGCGCTTGCGAGACCGTTATGGAAGCGGCCCGACGCGCCCCAGCGGCTGACCTATTCGGTTGCGTCCAGTGGACAAACTTCCCAGAAAGTCTCATACGACTCGGTCATCAGCAGGTAGGCACCTATGGTCCCTTCCTTATCCCCCACGGCAGCAGCTGCAAGAGCGTCTCTTTGCAGCTGAGAGATGGGCTCCCAGACTTCCGCTACCTCCGGGTTGCGCACCTCTGAGTCCAACTTGTCCAGATGGCTGTTTGAGGTTTCCACCATCGCGTCAATCTGGTCTTCGCCGTACCCTTCCAGCTGCTCAGCCAGCTCTTCCATGGAGACTTGGATTAGAGCGCAAGCCTCCTCTTGTGTCTGTGGGCCGGAACCAGCGGACGAACTGGTGCACCCCGCAAGAACAAGAGTCGTAGCAGCGATCGTTGGTAGGAGTCTGACTGTTTGGCGCATGGTCACCCATCTACAGGTATGAGAACGAAGAGACGCACCAAGGTTACCGTAAGGTGTTTCCAGGAGAGTTCTGACACCGGGAAGGGAGCCATGACAGCTCACATCACACGCACACTGTCCGTCCGTATAGCTTCCATCTTTGCCCTGGCCTACGGCCTCTTAGTTGGTGGCAGGAAAAGCCGCGTCAACGTGCCGTTGAAGGGATCATCGGGTGCTTCAGTTGTTCCACTGAACGTTGTGTGGGGACTGCCCACCTGGGCGTATCCTCGCGGAGGTGTCTGCGTGGGTGACGTTTTCCTGACCGGGCCAAAACCGAGCGCAAACGTAGTTCGCCACGAGGCCCGCCACGTGTTGCAGTGGCGCCGGCATGGTTTCACGTTCCCGCTGCGGTATTTTCTAGCCGGACGGGACGCGCACAGCAACAGGTTTGAGGTTGAAGCGGGCCTGAACGACGGTGGCTACAGGTAGTTCAGGCGGCTCGCGGGTACGATGGTCAAGGTGATTTGGGTGCATGCCCAAACTGTTAGGGCATAGGAGAAGGCGAAGTGGCTGAAGACAACCGTAGGCGCAGTTCAGATGGGCGTTCTGATAATCGGGGGAGAGGCTCCGGTGATCGTCGCCAAGGCGCGTCACGTGGCTCTTCCGGCAGAGGCGACAACAGGGGTCGTCGCGATGACCGCCGTGACAACCGTCGTGACGATAGGCGTGATGGGCGGCGTGATGACCGCCGGGACAATCGCCGGGATGATAGGCGTGATGGGCGTCGGGATGATCGTCGTGGCAACCGGCGTGATGATAGGCGTGACAGCAGGGGCCGCTCCGAACAGGGCGGCCGCGCCGGAGCACCCAGGCGGGACAATGCACCCCACACGCGTGAGTACAAGTCCGCGGATCCGAACGAACCCATTATTCCCGCAGGTGTTGGTGCCGACCAGCTAGACAAAGAGGCCATGGAGGCGCTAGGCACCTTGGCTGGAGCCAACCGTGAGATCGTTGCACGTCACCTGGTGATGGCCGGTCAAGTTCTGGATATTGACCCAGAGCTTGCGTACAAGCATGCACAGGCAGCGGTTGGTCGCGCCGGCAGGGTTGACGTTGTCCGCGAAGCGGCAGCACTTACTGCCTATGCGACCGGCCGCTACGAAGAAGCACTACGCGAAGTGCGTGCGGTTCGCCGGATGCGGGGAGACGAATCCTTACGGGCCATTGAGATCGACTGCGAACGCGGACTAGGCCGGGCGGAACGGGCCATTGAGCTGGCGAAAGAAACAGATCTTTCCAACCTGCCTCTAGCTGACCAAGTTGAACTAGTGATCGTCAGCGCGGCCGCACGCGCAGACCTAGAACAGCTAGATGCTGCGCTACTTCTACTGGAGGAAGCAGTTCACAAGTTCCCAGAAGGAGCAGACGAACACCTTCTAGGTAGGCTGAACAGCTACCGCGCAGACGTGCTGCGCGCCCTGGATAGGGGTGAGGAAGCAGCCCAAGTTGAAGCGCTGATCCCTGAGCCCGAAGAAGAAATTGAGATCGTTGACATCCAGGAAATCCTGGACGAAGACGTCATGCCAACGCGCACCCCGCTGCGTGGCGCAAAAGCTCCGCTCATCGCCCAGTTCGACGGTCTGATCCTGGACCTGGACGGCGTTTGCTTCGAGGGAACGAAACCGATTCCTTACGCTGAACAGTCCCTGACTGAGGCAGCGGAGCAGATCCCCTTGTCGTACGCGACCAACAACGCGTCCCGCACCCCCGAAGAAGTCGTTGAAAAACTGGCAGGCTTTGGTATCCCGGCCCAGGCTGACCACATCATGACGTCGGCGATGAGTCTGATGCCGCTTTTGAAAGAAGAAGTCGAAGCGGGTGAGAAGGTCCTAGTAATCGGGACCGACGCGTTGAGGGACGAAGTCGAAAAGGCAGGCTTCCAACCGGTGTCCGCCGCTGAGGAAGGCGTTGCGGCAGTCGTCCAAGGCCACGGACCAAACGTCGGTTGGGAACAACTGTCGCAGGCGGCATACGCGCTGAACAAGGGGGCGCGTTACTACGCCACCAACCTTGATTCGACGCTGCCCACCGAAGAGGGCATGGCACTTGGAAACGGAGCGCTGGTTGCGGCTGTCAGCAGGGCGACCAAACGTCGCCCAGCGTCCGCCGGTAAGCCGGGGCCGGAGATCATGCAGGCCGCTGCTGAACTAATCGAGGCAGAAAAGCCACTAGCTGTCGGCGATCGTTTAGAAACCGACACGTTAGCGGCGATAGCGGCACGGATGCCAGCAATGCACGTCCTTACAGGAGCTTCACGCCCCGAAGACGTGATTCGTGCAGGCAAGGGTGAGCGTCCCTCATTCCTGGGGCTGGACCTTCGGGACCTGTTTGAAGCTCACCCAGCACCCAAGCACCATCGGGATGGCACCTGGACCGCCGGAACCTCCCAACCCGTGAAGCTGTCTAGGTGGGGAACTCCTAGCTTCTCTGATGTGGAGGTTCGTGACGACGGTGACCCCGTCACTTTGACATTGGACAACTACCGGGCCTACGCGGCAGCAGCTTGGTACCAAGCTGACGAAGGCCGCCCCGTACGCATTCCGCCGCTGGTGATTGTCGGTAACGATGACGAAGCCGGGATCGTGACGGTGCCGAACTACACCCCAGAACCGGAAGAGGCCGTAGCCGAAGAAGCTGAGGCGGCGCCCGCAGCGGACGATGTCGTCGTCGAAGAGGAGGTCTTCGACCAGGGCGATGCCACAGAAGAAGCGGATGACTGAAAACCAGTTCGACAAGCAAGAAGTCGTTGATGAGGTTGCACAGTTGGAGCGGCTGCGCAACCTTGAAAGTGAGCTTCGCTTAGAGCTGGCCGACCTGAGGGTGCGCTAATGGCGCGCGTACGCTTAGACGCAGAATTGGTCCGGCGACGTTTGACCGGCTCAAGGGCAGAGGCTAAAGCCCTAATCGAAGCTGGCAGAGTCAAGGTCGGTGGGGGCGTAGTCAGCAAGCCTGCTTCACAGGTTCAGCAATTCGACGCAATCGAAATCGTCTCACCCCCTGCTGAAACTTACGTGTCGCGTGGTGCCTACAAACTGCTGGGTGCCCTTGAAGCATTTGCGGGGGACTACCCGCCCATTGAAGGTGCTAAGTGCCTAGATGCCGGAGCCTCAACAGGCGGTTTCACCGACGTGCTTTTGCGTGAAGGGGCCGCGGAGGTAGTCGCTGTCGACGTGGGTTACGGCCAGTTGGACTGGAGTCTACGCAGCAACCCCAAAGTGAAGGTTCTAGAGCGCACGAACATTCGCTACCTCACCCCACAGCAAGTTGGGTCCAGCCCAACGTTGGTGGTGGCTGACCTGTCCTTCATTTCGCTGACGCTGGTTCTACCTGCGTTAGTGCGGTGCGCGCCGGAAGCCACCATGATTTTGATGGTGAAACCACAATTCGAGGTGGGTAAAGGCAAAGTGGGTAGCGGCGGTGTTGTTCGGGACGCCCAGCTTCGTATCGATGCGGTTGCGCAGGTTGCGGACGCCGCCACATCTGAAGGGCTGACAGTTGCCGGGGTGGCAGCATCGCCTCTGCCAGGACCATCAGGAAACGTTGAATATTTCCTGTTGTTGAAACCAGCGTCCCAGGAAGGTTTGGAAGACGTTCAGGCTGCGATTGCTGCGGCAGTAGCGGCTGGCCCCCAGGACGGTTTGACTAGCTGATGGGCGCACCTCCAACTACCGAAGAAGGTGGGGCACACAAGTCCGTACTTCTCATCAATCACCAGCACCGAGACCAAGTCATTGAGGCCGCAAGCCTTGCAAAAGATTTCTTCAGCGACCTGGGGTGGCAGGTGGTTGAAGAGCCAGACTTGGCCAACCCACCAACACTGGTGCTGGCACTAGGTGGCGACGGAACCATTTTAGGTGCCGCAGAGGCAGCGTACGAACTTGACGTTCCCCTGCTAGGCATCAACTTCGGTCACATGGGTTTTCTTGCCGAAACCTCCGCGGACACTTTGCCGCTAGTTTTAGCGAGGGTGGCAAGAGGGGACTACCACGTTGATCCTCGGATGACTTTGGATATTCGGCTTGTGTCCTCGGACGGACAAACAAGGCAGGATTGGGCACTGAATGAGGCCGTGATCCTTCACACGGACATGGCTAGGCCCGCCGAATTTGCCTTCGCGATCGACGGGCAAGTGGTCTCCACCTACGCCGCCGACGGGATCATCCTGGCCACCCCAACAGGATCGACCGCCTACGCCTTTTCAGCCGGCGGACCGGTCGTCTGGCCGGACACGGAAGCCATAGTGATGGCACCGCTCGCAGCCCACGGGCTGTTTACAAGACCGCTTGTAGTGAGCCCCTCTTCTGACTTAGAAGTAGGTATCCTCAAGGACAATCGCAGCGCCCCAACCGTGTGGTTGGATGGCCGGCGCAGCTTCAACGCCCCCGCGGGATCGGTGGTGCAGGTTACCCGAGGAAGCCGGCCGATAAAACTTGTGCGCCTGGACGAAACCCCATTCTCAAAACGCCTGGTAACCAAATTTTCTTTACCCACCACAGGCTGGCGGGAAAGCAACGCAGACAAACCCTCCCCAACAGATGCTTGAATCGCTGCAAATATCGGGCCTAGCCCTACTGAAAGACACGACTCTGGAGTTTTCCCCAGCGCTCACCGTGATCTCGGGTGAAACGGGAGCGGGAAAAACCGTGCTGCTCACGTCTTTGCGGTTGGCGCTAGGGGGACGCGCTGAGGCGACCTTGGTGGCCACCGGACACAAGTCGACCACGGTCGACTGCTTAGCTAGCCTGCCTTCCCAACTTTTGGAGGAGTTAGAGGAAGCGGGTTTTGAGAGCGAGGACGGTGAGCTGATCTTCTCCCGAACCGTCGCTAAAGAGGGCCGTTCAAAGGCCGCAATCGGTGGTCGGCCTGTCCCCGCCAAACTCCTGGCTGAAACGCTGGGGCGTACCGTGACGATTCATGGGCAGGCAGATCAGCAGCGGCTCACGGCTTCGGGGGCACAACGGACACTGTTGGACGAATTCGCCGGGAGCAAGCATCAACAACTGGTCCGGCAGGTTCAGTTGGCTTGGGAAGACTTCTTGCAGTTGCGGGCGCGCCAGGACGAATTGGCGCAGCGCTACGACCAGTACCTGGCCGAACTGGAGATTTTGGAACGAACGCTGCTTGAGCTCCACGCGTTGGAGGTTCGCCCTGATGAGGATGAAAAACTGGATGCGGCAATCGACCGACTTTCGAACGTTGTGGCACTTCAAGAAGACGTGCAAAACGCGCTAGCGCTGCTAGATGACGAAGACCGGGGCGTTGGTGACACGTTGGGTCGGCTGGTTGAACTGCTCCGCAAGGCTTCCGACCTGGATCCGGAGCTGGAGCCGCTCAGCCGCCAAGCAGACGCGCTGGAACTTGAGGCCCAGTCTTTAGCTACCGACCTGCGCAGCTACGCGGGCGACCTTCAGGACGACCCGGATGAATTGGCGCGCCTGCACGACCGGCGTGCTGCCCTAACGGGTCTCATGAGAGGCCGGGCAACGACAGCTGTTGAGCTTCTTGACTGGGCCAGCCGGGCACAACAACGTGTTGACACCTTGAAATCCGATGCCCTAGACCCCAAAGCCATAGACCAGCAGGTGCAGCAGGCGTCTGCAAAGCTTGAGGCTTTGGCCGGCAAGCTTACGGCCTCACGAAAAAAGGCGGCAGCAAAACTTGCAGCAAAAGTCCAGTCGGAACTGGCAGGGCTGCATCTAAAAGGAGCGGCGTTCAGTGTCGCAGTGGAGGAAGCAGCACTGGGCAAAAATGGGGCGGACAAAGTGACGATGATGCTCCAGTCTCACCCGGGCATCCCGCCAGCACCTTTGTCACAAGGAGCTTCCGGAGGTGAACTTTCCAGGGTTTCATTAGCCCTAGAGGTGGCTCTAAGCGCCGGCAGATCACAGTCCACTTTCGTGTTTGATGAGATTGATGCGGGACTGGGCGGTCACACAGTCGGGTTGGTCGCCCAACGCCTTCAACAGCTAGCGCAGTCGGCGCAAGTCATTGTGGTCACCCACCAACCGCAAATAGCCGCAGTTGCCGACACCAACTTTGTCGTAGAGAAGCAAGATGGCGTTGCCACGGTAAGGAAAGTCAGTGGCACGCAGCGCACCGATGAAATTGTTCGCATGCTTGGTGGTGACTTTGAAGCGGCACGCCGACACGCCCAAGAGCTGGAAGCGCGCGCCCGTGCCACAATCGAACGGTGAGTTCCCAATCTCAAGTCCTGTTGGAAGGACCCGCGTATCTAGTCGGTCGCGACGGCCAGGTCCCTAAAAGGTTGGCGCGCGGATCCGTCCTAGTGATTGACGTTGCCGACGTTGACCGCGCTTTCGCCTCCTACCTGCTGGGTTTTGAGCCAGCAGCGGTGCTCAATGCCGGATCCTCCTTCACCGGACGCAAGCCCACTTTTGGAGCTCAAGTCATCATCGACGCGGGCGTCCCCCTAATCGACGACTGTGGTCCGGACCTCCTAGAGGTGCGCGAAGACGACATTGTCACGGTGCGCGGTCCGGAAGTCTACCGGCAAGACACACTGGTGGCTGCCGGGAAAGTCTTGGGCAGAGAAGACGTGCGCCTGCAAGGTGAGGCTGGGTTGGCGCGCAGCGCCACAGCCCTCACCGCATACGCGGTTGCTAGTGCCGGACTCTTCACAGCCGAAGAGCCACTAATCACCCAGGGGCTGGGCATTCCAAACCTGCAGGGACTGTTCAAAAACAAAGCTGCGGTGCTGGTTGCCGGCGCACTAGATTCTCAAGATGAAAAAGCGGTGCGGTCTCTGCTCTCAACGCGAAACGCGGTGCTCGTTGCCGTGGGAGCGCAAGGTTTCCACGCGTGCCAGTCGTTGCGTCGCCACCCGACCCTGGTCATTGGGGATCCCGGCGGAGCTGCCACCAAAGCTGCACTTACCAGCTCAGAGCTGGTGCTACTGGAAAGACCCGACGGTCGCGCGGCTGGCGAAATCCTTATTTCTGGTCTGGACCTCCCACACCACCGTCTGCGTACCGGACTGTCTGAGCTGGACGCGGCGCTGCTTACTGCCTACCACTGTGGGACGACAGCAATAGTTATGGCTGGTACCAAGACCGACGTCGCCTCGCTGCTGGATGCCGGCGGCGATGCACTGAACGGACACCTACTTATCTTGGGTGAAGTTGAAGAGCTACTGGTTGGACTGTCTGCTTGGCGCTCATTGCAAGTCCCGACCGTGCCCGCGTGGCTTTTGTTGCTGCTCCTGGTTGCCTCCATCGTGGCGGTCGTTGCTGCCGTGTTGCTCACTCCTTGGGGGAGCCAGTTCATGCCCCCGTTTTCCTCTAGTTCCACACTGTTTTCTGCACTGTTGAATGGAGCCTGATGGTCACCTTTCGCTACCACGTTGTCACCCTAATCGCAGTCTTTTTGGCTCTAGCGGTTGGTGTTGTTCTGGGTGCCGGCCCGCTTCAAAAGGCCGTGGACAGAAGTTCTGGCGGGTCGGGGGCAGCCGTCGCCGATGAGCGGGTGCCCGTGCTTGAGGGACAGCTTCGCGACGCAGACGGGTTTGTCTGGGGCTTGGGAGATGAACTGCTACCGGGGATACTTGACGAAGAGAGAATTGCCGTGGTGCTGCTACCCGGCGCACTGGACGCTGGAGCTGTCGTTCAAGCCTTGAACACAAGCGGGGCGGAAATCACCACCACCGTGCGGCTGACTGACCTGTGGGTTGCCCCAGACCAAACGTCCTACCGGCAAACGTTAGCCGGAGCCGTGTCGGCGCACTTGGAGACTAGGCCCGCTGGATCCTCGGCCGAAGCCGCGCTTGCCCAAGGGGTAGTCGAAGCGCTCACGTCCAGCTCTGCCGGAGCGGAGCTAGTGCGCTCCATGCTGACAGATGACGACACGCCCTTGGTGACAACCAACGCATGGGGTGACCCAGCCAGAGCCGTCATATTGGTGGGGCCGCAAGACCAGGCCGCAGGGCAAGGCCAATTAGCGGACCAAGGTCAGTCCGGACCGGCTTATGACGGCTCAGCACAGCACTCCCAAGATCCTGTGTTCTGGGAGGCTTTAGCGGACGCAGCAGAAACGACGCCGGGCCCGTCTGCCGCAATAGGGCAGGCTCAAAGCGCCAGCCAATTCATTTCCGTGGTCCGCGCTCACACCAGTGCTTTGATCACCGTGGACGGCGCCGACAGCGTGGCTGCCGCAGTGAATTTGGCCCTAGCGTTAGCCGACGGCAGCCCCGGTGCATACGGGCAAGGTCAAGGCGCCACCCGGGCGGTGGCTCCGCTTCCAGGCGCGACATCGCCTGCAAACGGGACAGCTGTTGACAGCGCGGAAGAAGAGACCGCTCAAAGCGAATAGGCGACTGGCCCTTGGCGGCGGGCGGTTTCTCTCCATGGGACTGGCGCTGGCGCGATGCCAGCTGACGGTAGGATGAGGTTCCATGGCGAAGAACGGCGCGTTAGCCCCCGGAGAGAAGACTCCTAAACAAATCTTTGTAACTGGCGGCGTTGTGTCGTCCCTAGGTAAGGGGCTCACAGCTTCTTCCCTGGGCATGCTCTTGCGTAAGCGAGGGCTAAGCGTGGTCATGCAAAAACTGGACCCCTACATCAACGTCGATCCCGGGGTTATGGACCCAATGCAGCATGGCGAGGTGTTCGTGACGGACGACGGACACGCCTGCGACCTGGACATTGGCCACTACGAACGCTTTTTGGATGTGGCCCTGTCAGGTGCTGCCAATGCGACCACCGGACAGGTCTACTCAAGCGTCCTAGCGAAGGAACGTTCGGGGCACTACCAGGGTGAAACAGTCCAGGTTATCCCGCACATCACCAATGAGATCATGGACAGGATGAGGGCGCAGGCGACCCCCTCGGACGGCTCGGCCGCCCCGGACGTAATCATCACTGAGATTGGTGGCACCGTCGGAGACATCGAGTCCACCCCATTCTTAGAGGCGGCGCGGCAAGTTCGAAGGGAACTTGGACGTGAGAACTGCCTGTTCCTTCACGTGTCGTTGGTTCCCTACCTGAAAAGCGCGGGGGAGCTGAAGACTAAACCAACGCAGCACTCTGTGGCGACACTGCGGTCTTTGGGTATCCAGCCGGACGCCCTGGTTTTGCGCACCGAAACGGAAGTTCCACAGTCCGTGGAACGAAAAGTTTCTTTGATGTGCGACGTTGACTTAGAAGGTGTCGTCGTCTGCCCAGACGCTGACAGCTTGTATGAGGTGCCAAAGATCCTGCATGAGCAAGGATTAGACACCTTCGTGGCGGATCGCTTGGGCCTGGAAGTTGAAGACGTTGACTGGAGCGCCTGGGACCAGCTTCTGGACCGCGTGCATCATCCTTCCGCCGAAGTTGAGGTGGCCCTGGTCGGCAAGTACGTGGGGTTGCCGGACGCCTACCTGTCCACAATTGAGGCTTTGCGTGCCGGTGGCTTCGCTAATGATGCCCGCGTCGCAATTCGTTGGGTGGACGCGGCCAGCTGCAACAGCCCGCAGGCCACGGCGAAAGCTCTAGAAGGCGTGGACGCGCTAGTTGTTCCCGCCGGTTTCGGAGCCGAAGGGTTCGACGGGAAGCTTGAAGCGTTGCGTTTTGCCCGACAAAACAAGCTGCCAACGCTAGGCATTGCACTGGGGCTTCAAGCAATGGCCATCGAAGCGGCACGAAACGTTGCGGGGATCCCCGACGCGGCGTCGGTCGAATTCAACCCGGATGCCGCTGAGCCGGTGATCTGGGCTGGGCCGGACGCAACTGACGAAACGCCGCCGATGCGCATCGGTGCCAACCCCGCGGCTTTGGTCCCAGGTTCGAAGGTTGCCGATGTCTACGGTGCCACGGAGATTTCAGAGCGCCACCGTCACCGCTATGAACTAAACCCCGCATACCAGGAAGCTTTAGGGGAAGCGGGTCTTGTGGTTTCTGGTACCTCTCCAGATGGCTCACTGATTGAGTTCATGGAACTGGATGACGACCAGCATCCCTTCTACATCGGGACGCAAGCGCATCCGGAATTCAAGTCGCGTCCAACCAATCCGCATCCTTTGTTCAGTGCTCTCATAGAACATGCGATTGCTGGTAAGTAGGCAGGTTTCGCTGGTCGCGCTGTTTTAGCAACCAATCCCTTACGAAAATCGGCTACACTAATCGCTGTGGCTGGGACTTAAGTCAGCCGGACTTTGGCAGCGCGGATTCGGGGGAGCAGTGGGGGAAGAAGAGCAGGTCAGCACGCGTTCACGCGTATTGGATCTGATCGTCAAAAAGGGTCCCATTACCGCTACCGCTATCTCCAAAATCCTGGTCTTGACGACCGCTGCAGTGCGACGCCACATCACCTCCCTTGAGCGGACAAACGAAATTACCACCCACGAAGTTCCGGTGGTTGGCCAGCGTGGTCGGGGGCGACCAGCGCGTCACTACGTGGCTACGGACGGCGGTCGTGAGGCTTTTGAGGACTCCCATTCAGACTTAGCGCTCAAAGCAATCAGCTACATGCAGATGCTCTCCGGACCGGAAGCAGTGGAGGGTTTTGCTGCTGCGCGAGCCCGGGAGATTGAAAGACGTTACTCACCCCTTGTGAGGGCTGCGGGCAGAGACCCGAAGCTACGGGCTCAAGCATTGGCCGACGCGCTAACCGGTGACGGGTTCGCCGCCTCTATTCGCCCGGTTGGGGACGGGAAGTTTGCGATCCAGCTGTGCCAGGGGCACTGCCCAATTGAGAAGGTGGCAGGCAAGTACCCTCAGCTTTGCGAAGCGGAACTGGTCGCTTTTGGGAAGATCCTAGGAGTTCACGTGCAGCGACTTGCGACCTTGGCGCAGGGGGAACACGTCTGCACCACGCACATTCCGGTCGGTGGAGCAACGGTGAATCCCAGCGCCCGTAAGGCCTTCAAGCGACTTTAATCTTTCAGTAGGACGGATTTTGCCGTCAACCATGAGCAGGAACAGAAGAAAAGGACACGAATGACGCAGTCGACGCAGGCGCCGCCTGTAAGCCCCATGTCGGACGATGAGATCATCGATTCGATTGGTGCCTACAGCTACGGATGGCACGACTCTGATGATTACTCTCACGGAGTCCCCAAAGGTATCAATGAGGGCATCGTCCGCTACATCTCTCAGGTGAAAGATGAGCCCGAATGGATGTTGGAACGCCGCCTAAAGGCCTATGACTTCTTTGAACGCAAGCCCACCCCAACGTGGGGCCCTGATCTGAGCGGGATCGACTACGACGATTTCAAGTACTTCGTCCGCGCTTCTGACCGTCAGGTTCAAGACTGGCAGGACCTGCCCGAAGAAATCAAAAACACGTACGACCGGCTGGGGATCCCAGATGCTGAGAAAAAGCGTTTGGTGGCCGGTGTTGCCGCCCAGTACGAATCTGAAGTTGTGTACCAGCAGATTCAGGAAGACCTGGAAGAAAAAGGTGTCATTTTCCTAGACACCGACTCCGGTCTTCGGGATCATCCCGAACTGTTCAAGAAGTTCTTCGGCAAAGCGGTGCCGGCAGGGGACAACAAGTTTTCTGCCCTGAACACGGCAACCTGGTCCGGTGGCTCCTTCATCTACGTGCCGCCGGGCGTCCACGTCGACATCCCCTTGCAGGCCTACTTCCGCATCAACACGGAAGCCATGGGCCAATTTGAGCGCACCTTGATCATCGCGGATGAGGGCTCTTATGTGCACTATGTTGAGGGCTGTACAGCCCCCATCTATGACACGAACTCCCTGCACGCAGCCGTTGTGGAAATCTTCGTCATGAAGGATGCGCGCGTTCGCTACACCACCATCCAGAACTGGTCGAATAACGTCCTAAACCTTGTCACCCAAAGGGCAATGGTTGAAGAGGGCGGGACCATGGAATGGATCGACGGCAACATTGGCAGTGCCATCACCATGAAGTACCCCGCGTGCTACCTGATGGGTGAGCACGCTAAAGGGGAAACGCTGTCCATTGGTTTCGCGGGTCAGGGGCAACACCAGGACACGGGGGCGAAGATGGTGCATATGGCGCCGCGCACGTCCTCGTCCGTCGTTGCAAAATCGGTTTCCCGCGGTGGCGGAAGAACGTCATACCGCGGCCTGGTAGAAGTTCACGCCCGCGCAACCCAGTCCAAGTCGAACGTCCTTTGCGACGCTTTGCTAGTGGACAAAATTTCGCGCACCGACACCTACCCCTACGTGGACGTTCGAACGGAAGACGTCATCATGGGTCATGAGGCGACCGTGTCTAAGGTGAACGCGGACCAGCTCTTCTACCTGATGAGCAGGGGTCTGGACGAAAATGAGGCCATGGCGACCATTGTTCGCGGCTTCGTGGAACCCATCGCTAAGCACCTGCCTATGGAGTACGCGTTGGAATTGAACCGACTTATTGAATTGCAAATGGAAGGATCCGTTGGCTGATGTCATCCGATGCTCTTTCACCGGTCAACGAACCGTCGAAAATTTCTAGGGCGGACCGCCCAACGTCCTTCAGCCTGGCCGACTTCCCAATGCCGAAAGGTCGGGAGGAAGACTGGCGTTTCACGCCAATGCGCCGCGTACGCCCACTGCTGGAGGAACACGAAACCTACGCGCAGGCACAGGTGTCGGTGCAGGCGCCTGAGCAGGCACGGGTTGAGGTGCTAGCCCAGGACGATCCGACCGTTGGCATTGTCATGGCTCCTGGCGACCGTCCCGCAGCGCTAGCTTGGGAGAAGGCTTCAGAGGCAACGGTCGTCACCATCCCTGCTGAGGTGGAGCTGGACGAACCCGTTTACGTGACGGTGACGTCACCGGCTGAGCCTTCTGCTTGCCATGTGGTTGTGCGGGCGCAGCGGCACTCAAAGGGCAAGGTCGTGTTGATTCATGACGGCCCGGCTCTCCTGAATGAAACGGTAGAGGTTCGCGCTGACGAAGGTTCCAACCTTTCCGTCATCACCGTTCACAACTGGGACCGGGATGCGCTAGCTACTTCGTCTCACAGGGTTAGTGCGGGACGCGACAGCAGCTTGCGACACTTGGTCGTAACGCTGGGTGGCGACCTGGTGCGGGTGACTGTCGACTCCGATATGACTGAGCAGGGTGCCCACGTCGAACTGGACGGCGTCTACTTCGTTGATGCCGGCCAACACCTAGAGCACCGCGTGTTCATTCACCATGAAGCGCCGGACTGTGTGTCCCGCAGCGCCTACAAGGGTGCGCTGCAAGGTAAGGGTGCCCAGTCGGTGTGGATCGGCGACTGCCTGATTGACGCTAATGCGGACAACACGGACACGTATGAGTTGAACCGCAACCTACTTTTGACTGAGGGCGCCAGGGCGGACTCTGTTCCCAACCTGGAAATTAAGGACGGGGAGATTGTTGGGGCCGGACACGCCTCCGCAACCGGTCGCTTTGACGACGAACAACTCTTCTACCTGATGAGTCGCGGCATAAACGCCGTGGACGCCCGCCGACTAGTTGTCCGTGGTTTCTTCGCGGAAATCATCAACAAGATCGGTATCAAAGACCTACAAAACTCACTTATGGAATCAATCGACCAGCGGCTGGCTGCATACAACGAACGCCTAGCCGAAGAAGCTAAGGCGGAAAACAAGTGACTGACAACAAGGAAGTACAGCAATTGGAGGAAACCCTCAAAATCAAGGACCTCCACGTCGAAGTGGAGACGCCAGAAGGACCAAAAGAGATCCTCAAGGGCGTCAACCTGACAATCAACCCGGGTGAAATCCACGCGATCATGGGCCCGAACGGGTCAGGTAAGTCCACGTTGGCGTACGCGCTGGCCGGCCACCCTGCTTACACCGTCACCGGTGGGGAAGTTTGGCTGGGCGACCAAAATGTTCTGGAGATGTCGGTGGACGAACGTGCAAAAGCTGGGCTGTTCCTGGCTATGCAGTACCCGGTTGAGGTGCAGGGCGTTTCTGTGTCGAACCTTCTGCGTACGGCGAAGACTGCAGTTGACGGGGAGGCACCACCAATTCGCACCTGGGTGAAGGACGTGCGCGGCGCTATGGAAGACCTACGCATGCCGGCCGACTTCGCTGAACGTGACGTCAACGTTGGCTTTTCCGGCGGTGAGAAGAAGCGCCTAGAGATCCTGCAGATGGAACTCTTGGAGCCCAAGTATGGAATCTTGGATGAGACGGACTCAGGCCTGGACATCGATGCCTTGCGCATTGTGTCCGAAGGCGTGAACAAGGTCCATGAGCGCGACAACACGGGCCTCATGCTGATCACCCACTACACGCGTATTCTGCGCTACATCAAACCTGACTTCGTCCACGTGTTTGTCGACGGGCAGATCGCTGAAGAAGGCGGTCCGGAACTGGCAGACAAACTGGAAGAAGAAGGGTACGACGCCTACCTGTAGGGCGGGAGCGATGACGGCTGAAGAGTTCACTGCCCAAGGTTTCGCTGCCGAAGACTTTACGGCGGAGGAGATGGCGGCAATTAGGCGCGACTTTCCCGCACTAGAGCAAACGGGGCGGGGAGGCGGTCCTGTCGTTTACTTGGACTCTTCAGCCACGTCTCAAAAGCCGATGTGCGTCCTAGAGTCTGAGCTGGGGTTCTACACCGACTCAAACGGGGCCGTGCACCGCAA
>CAYFNQ010000021.1:0-4721 GCA_964344535.1 uncultured Actinomyces sp. | reverse complement strand
ACTGAAGACGGCCGGATCGACTTAGAGACCCTGGACCGCATCACACCCAACACGAAGGTCGTTGCGTTCACGCACGTCTCGAACGTCACCGGGGCGGTCAGCCCTGTGGAGGAGATCGTCGCGAAAGCAAAGGACGCCGGCGCACTGACTGTCTTGGACACGTGCCAGTCCGCCGCGCACATGCCCGTGGACGTGAAGGATCTGGGGGTGGACTTTGCGGTGTTTTCCTCGCACAAAATGTTGGGGCCAACTGGCGTAGGTGCCCTGTGGGGAAAAGAGGAAATCTTGGAGCAGCTGCCCCCGGTAGAGACGGGTGGCTCTGTGGTGGCGGACGTGAGTATGGAAGAAACCGTGTTCTTGGCACCGCCTGCCAGGTTTGAGGCGGGCTCCCAACCGGTTGCCCAAGCCGTGGGCTGGGCTAGCGCCTTAGAGTACCTGTCTGAGCTGGGCATGGACCGTATTGCGGCACATGAAAAGCAGCTGACCAAGAGGATGCTGGACGGCATTGCGCAAATCGATGGAGTGAGAGTGCTGGGTCCCGCAACGGCAGAAGACCGGACGGGAGTCGTTTCGTTCGACGTGGAAGGTGTCCACCCGCACGACGTTGGCCAGTACCTAGACTCAAAAGACGTTGCTGTTCGCGTAGGCCACCATTGTGCTATCCCAGCCAACAAGCATTTCGGGGCAAAATCTTCTTCCCGCGCCTCTTTGGCAGTAACGTCAACGGAGCAAGAAGTCGACCAGTTCTTGGACGCCCTCAAAGAGGTACGTAGCTACTTTGGAGCAAGTGATGAGCAGTCTTGAAAGTCTCTACCAGCAGGTGATCTTGGACCACTCAAAGAAAAAGAGTGGTCGTGGGAGCACAGAGGGTTTTGAGCACACGTCGTTTCAGGTGAACCCAACCTGCGGTGATGAAGTCACCCTGGGGGTCCGTGTTGGGGCGGACGGTGAGCCTTCCGAAATTGTGTGGCAGGGGGAGGGCTGCTCCATTTCCCAAGCGTCGCTATCGATGATGGCTGACGCCTTGGCTGACGCCGACCTGGAGGAGACTAAGCACCTGTACGCGGCCATGGAAGAAATGATGCACAGCCGTGGCAAAGGTGTCGCAGAGGAAGTACTGGATGACTTAGGGGACAGTGCCGCGTTAGAGGGCACATCGAAGTTCCCCAACCGCATCAAATGCGCGCTACTTGGCTGGTACGCGCTGCGCGATGCAATGGCTCAGGCCGGCATAGACATTACAACTGATACTGAAGGGGAGTAGGACCAATGAGCACACACGCAGCGTTTAACCCAATGGCAACGCAGGAACCCCCACCACAAGTTTTTGGTGAACTGGCAGATGAGGCTAAGAAAGACCTGGAGTTTGGCACCATCGACCTGATTGAGCTGGGCAACGTTTCCGGTGAAGAATGCGTTGAAGCTCTCAAAGACGTGATTGACCCGGAGCTGGGGATCAACGTCGTTGATCTGGGGCTTATCTACGGGGTAACTATTGCCGCCGACAATGCGATCACGGTCAACATGACGCTCACGTCTGCAGCGTGCCCGCTCACAGACGTGATTGAACGCCAGGTGCAGATGGTGTTAGCGCCATTCTCCGAAGATGTTGAGGTCAACTGGGTGTGGCTGCCGCCGTGGGGCCCAGAGTGCATTACGCCCGACGGTAAGGACCAGTTGAGGGCTATCGGCTTCAACGTTTAGGTGGGGCTGGGCCGACGTTGCGGGCCTCCACCGCGGGGTCGTCTGCTGAAATACACTGAGTCGCAGTACTATAGCGCTGTTTTGATCTCTTTTATGCCTCGAAAACAAACAATTCGGTAAGGCCCTGGCGCGGCCCGCAGTCGCAGGCCGACGGGGCCGTTGGCCGCACACGCACCAGCCTTGGAGGGCGTCTTCCGTGGGGCGTTCCATGAGATCCAGTTGTTGAGCCAAAGAACCAGTTCTTTCGCGGCTTTTCTGGCAGCACTACTCGATTTCATGGCACAAAGTGGGCCCAGAGCCGCGGACTCAGAGCCGCACGTGACAGGCTCAGCGGGCGCGAGTCTGCGGGATCGGGCTCTAGAGTTAGCGGTAGAAGCGATCTAGGACTTGGCTGCGGAACTGTCCGAATTCGGCATGGTTTATGGCGTTGCGGATGCCGTCGACTAAGCGCACGGTAAACCACTCGTTGTGAATGGTGGCGAGGGTTCCGGCCAGCATCTCTTTAGCTTTGAACAAGTGGCGCACGTAGGCGCGCGTGTAGTTGGTGCACGTGTAGCAGCCGCACCCTTCAACAAGTGGGCGAAAGTCCGCTTTGAATTTGGCGTTGGTGATGTAGAAGCGCCCGTCGGGGGAGTAGACAGCGCCGTTGCGGGCGACGCGGGAGGGGTTCACGCAGTCAAATGTGTCAATCCCGGCTTCCACGGCCGCAAAGAGGTCGGCAGGCTCAGAGATCCCCAGCAGGTGGCGGCCCTTGTTTTCCGGTAGCTCGCTTGTTGCCCAAGAAACGATCTGGCCTAGTTCCTCCTTCCTCAGCGCTCCACCGATTCCGAACCCGTCGAACTCTTGACCATCAGCATCCATGGTTGCCAGGGTTCTGGCTGCCGTTCTTCGTAAGTCCTCATAGTCCGCGCCCTGCACGACACCCCACAGCTGCTGATAGGGCTTTTCCGGGTCTTCCCCTGTGAGCCGTTGATGCTCCAACAGGCAGCGCCGCGCCCACGCGTGTGTTCGTTCCAAAGACTCTTCCTGATAAACCCTGGGGTGCAGCAGGGAAGTGAGCTCATCGAACGCGAAGATGATGTCCGCACCCAGCTGGTGCTGGATCCCAATTGAGATTTCTGCGTTGAAGCGGTGCTTGGACCCGTCAATGTGACTGCGGAACACGACACCGTCTTGGTCTACGACTGCGTTAGAAGCCTTCACGGCCGACGCCGCCAGCTTCGGTGGGACAGGTGCGCCTTGAGCTGCAGAAAACTCCTCTGATAGGACCTTCTTGAAGCCCGCACCAAGGGAGAGCACTTGGAACCCACCGGAGTCGGTGTAGGTGGGTCCTGGCCAGTGCATGAACTTCCCCAGGCCCCCAGCTAGGTCCACGATGTCTGCGCCCGGTTGTAGGTACAGGTGGTACGCGTTTGCTAGGACGGCTTGAGCGCCTAAGCCCACCAGCATCTCCGGGACCAAACCCTTGACCGTGGCCTTTGTGCCAACAGGGATGAACGCCGGCGTTTCGATTGGTCCGTGGGCGGTGAAGATCGTGCCGGTTCGCCCCAGGTCCTTGCCGGAACCCAAGCGCGTTTCTACTTGAAAACCTCGGTCGCGATACGGAGCTTGGCGAAACCCGCCGTCATCCCGCGGCGTCCCCCGAAACGGGGGCAGCGCGTTTAGGTCTGCTAAGGCATCCTTTGGTGGGGTAGGTTTTGGGCCAAGCCAGTCAGTCATGTCCCCATCCTCCCAGTTGCAGTCCACGCGGCTTCAGCGCGGCGAACCCGCCGGATAAGCCAGTAGGAAAGTGGCAGTAACAAGACCTCCACCACCATCTTGTACGCAAACCCCACCAGCACGTAGTTCCAAAATGGTCCGCCAACCAAAATGCCGTAAAAAGCGATGGTGCAAAAAACTAGCGTGTCCGCCGCCTCACCAACGAAGGACGACCCCAAAAGCCGCGCCCAAAGGTTCGCTTCGCCCCATCGCTTCTTCATCCACACTAAAACGTAGGCGTTGAGCAGTTGGCCAATCAGGTAGGCCAGCAACGAAGCCGCGACGATGCGGGGAACAAAACCAAGGACCGCCTCAAATGCCTGCTGATTCTCATAGTCCGCGGCCGCTGGCAGGTACTGGACCGCCACGAACGCGGCAGCCGCTAAAGCGCTGATTGCAAAGCCTAAGAGGATGACGCGCCTGGTTCGTGCCCACCCGTAGACCTCAGCCAGCACATCACCCAGTACGTAGGTGATCGGAAACAGCACTGCGCCACCATCAAAGATCAGGTAGCCCGAACCCAGCGGAACCTCAATGAGTTTGGTCGCAGCTACGTTAGAAATGAGCAGCAGCGACACGAAAAGGACGGCAATCGTCGTCAGCGGTCGCAGCTTTCCCTCATGGTCCTTCACCCGTCTATCTTGCCTCACCGCTAGACTGCTGCGGTGATCTCCGTGTCAAACTTTGAGCTGCGTATTGGGGCTAGACAGCTGATCCACCCCGTTTCGTTTTCCGTTGGGCCCGGGGTGAAGGCCGGCCTTGTGGGTAGAAACGGCGCCGGCAAGACCACGATGATGCGCCTTTTGGCGGGCGAGGATGACAAAGGCGTCGCGGAATACACCGGCCAAATCAGCCGCACGGGGACCTGGGCATACTTGCCGCAAGACACCAGTGCACCGACCGAAGAAGCTACCGGGGTGGCCAGGATTCTGTCCGTCAGAGGCATTGACAAGCTGGTGGAACGCATCGCCAAAGCCGAAGCGCTCATGAGCACAGCATCAGGGGCACGCCAACAAAAAGCGATGGAACGCTACGTACGCTTGGATCAAGAGTTCACGATAAGTGGCGGTTGGGCAGCGAACGCTCAAGCCCACCAAATTGCGGCCGCCTTGGGGTTGTCTAAGGAGACGCTGTCCCAGCCAATTGAAACTCTTTCCGGCGGGCAAAGGCGCAGGGTGGAACTAGCCAGGGTGTTGTTCTCTGAAGCTGACGTCCTGCTTTTGGACGAGCCCACGAACCACTTGGACCACGACTCCATC
>CAYFNQ010000020.1:13605-22305 GCA_964344535.1 uncultured Actinomyces sp. | reverse complement strand
GACCAAGAACGGTCCAGACCCCCAAAATGTCGCCTATAGGGCGCAGGAAACGCAGCCCTCAATCTCTGTTCCGTCCAGTGCCTTTTGACGAATCCGCACGTAGTACAAGGTCTTGATGCCCTTGCGCCAGGCGTAAACATAGGACCGGTTCAGATCCCGTGTCGTCACCGTGTCCGGATAGAACAGTGTCAAAGACAGGCCCTGGTCCACGTGTTGCGTGGCTTCCGCGTACATGTCAATGATCTTCTCCGGACCAATTTCGAACGCGTCCGGGTAGAACTCCAAGTTGTCGTTCGTCAAGTACGGCGCCGGGTAGTAGACGCGACCCAGCTTCCCTTCCTTACGGATCTCCACCTTCGAAGTGATCGGGTGGATGGAAGCAGTGGAGTTGTTGATGTAGCTAATCGAACCCGTCGGTGGAATGGCCTGCAGGTTCTGGTTGAACATCCCGTATTCAGCCACGTCTGCCGCTAGCTTCTTCCAGTCTTCCTGTGTGGGGATGTGAGCAGAAGACTTAGCGAAAACGTCCTTCACCTTCTGTGTCTTCGGCTCCCACGCCTTCTCAATGTACTTCTGGAAGAACTTACCACTTGCGTAGTCCGACTTCTCAAACCCTTCAAAGCTAGTAGCGCGTTCCTTCGCAATCTTGTTCGACGCCTTGATAGCTTCATAAGCCACCGTCATGAAGTACATGTTCGTGAAATCCAAAGCCACTTCGTCGCCATACATGATCTCTTCGCGCGCCAGGAAGCCGTGCAAGTTCATCTGCCCAAGCCCAATTGCGTGCGTCCTAGCGTTACCCGCCATGATCGAAGGCACCGACTCAATGTCCGACAGCTCAGAAACAGCGGTCAACGCTCTTACTGCTGACTCAACCGTCATAGAAAAGTCTGGTGAATCCATCGCCTGGGCAATGTTCAAGGAACCCAAGTTACAAGAAATGTCTTTACCGACGTGCTTGTACGACAAATCCGGGTAGTACGTTGACGGTTCGGAAACCTGCAGGATCTCTGAACACAGGTTCGACATTGAGATCCGCCCGGGAATGGGGCTAGCCGCGTTAGCCGTATCCTCAAACACAATGTACGGATAACCCGACTCAAACTGGATCTCCGCCAGCGTCTGGAAGAACCGGCGGGCGCTGATCTTCGTCTTCTTGATCTCCGGGTTATCAACCATTTCGTAGTACTTTTCCGTCACCGAAATATCGCTGAAAGGCACCCCGTACACCCGTTCAACGTCGTAGGGACTGAACAAATACATGTCCTCGTTATCCCGCGCCAACTTGAACGTAATGTCCGGAATCACCACGCCAAGCGACAGGGTCTTGATACGGATCTTCTCATCAGCATTCTCACGCTTCGTGTCCAAGAAACTCATGATGTCGGGGTGGTGAGCGCTCAGGTAAACGGCGCCAGCACCCTGGCGGGCCCCCAGCTGGTTCGCGTAAGAGAAGGAGTCTTCCAAGATCTTCATGACCGGAACAACGCCAGAGGACTGGTTCTCAATTCGCTTGATCGGTGCCCCCGCTTCACGAAGGTTAGTGAGCGACAGAGCAACCCCACCACCGCGCTTGGAAAGCTGCAACGAAGAGTTCACGCCGCGTGCAATCGATTCCATGTTGTCTTCGACCCGCAAAAGGAAGCAGGACACAAGCTCCCCACGAGCCACCTTGCCCGCGTTCAAGAAGGTCGGTGTTGCAGGCTGGAAACGGCCGGTCATCATTTCGTCAACCAGATGCTTCGCTAGCGCCAAGTCGCCTTGGGCTAGGTACATGGCCACCATGACCACCCGGTCCTCAAAACGTTCTAGATAGCGTTTTCCGTCGAACGTTTTCAGCGTGTAAGAGGTGTAGTACTTGAGGGCTCCCAGGAAAGTCTCGAAGCGGAACCTGTGCGCGTATGCCTGCTTGTAAAGCGCTTTGATATCCGGGAATGAGTACTGATCCAGCACGTGCTTTTCGTAGTACCCGTGCTCCACCAGGTAGTCCAGCTTTTCTTCCAAGTTATGGAAGAAAACCGTGTTCTGGTTGACGTGGTTCAAGAAGTACTGGCGGGCAGCCTTCTTGTCCTGTTCAAATTGGATGCGCCCATCCGCGTCGTATAGGTTCAGCTGGGCGTTCAGCTGGTGGTAATCCAACTCTGGCTCCAACGCTTCTTCGGGTCCTGTGTCCGTCAAATGCTCGACCAAAATTTCTCTAATCCTTCCTGCACCCTGGAGACGTCAGTGGGTGTTCCTAACAGTTCAAACTTGTAAAGGTGGGGAACATTTAGTTTCTTCGCAACTATGTCCCCGGCCAGGCAGTAGGCCGTGCCAAAGTTTGTGTTACCCGCGGAAATCACGCCTTTGCAGTGGCTGCGATTTTCCGGATCATTCAAGAACTTGATCACCTGTTTAGGGACGGCGCCGCGAAGGTTTCCACCCCCGTAAGTGGGAACGACTAAAACATAGTCGTAGTCAACGCGAACGAAAGGGTCCTTCGCGCGCAAAGGGAGTCTTTCGGAGGGCAGTCCCACGCGCTCAACGAAGCGCTTCGTGTTCTCTGTTGCGGAGGAAAAGTAGACCAACCGTGGGATCTTTACTTCCTCCCGGTCGCGTGTATCTTCGTCGCGTGTCTCTTCTAGCCCCGGGCCTTTAGGCACGAAGTTTTCAGTTGCCGACCGGCTGCAGCATTGCAGCCGCGACTGCCGCCAAGCGGTCTGGGCGAAACCCACTCCAGTGTTCGCTCCCGGCAATCACTACCGGAGCCTGGTTGTAACCCAAGCCCTTGATGTAAGCCAACGCTTCGGCGTCAACGGTGACGTCGACGGTCAGGTACGAAACACCGCTTCGGTCAAGTGCTCTGACCGTGGCGTCGCACTGAACGCACCGCGGTTTTGAGTAGACAGTAATTGTCATGTTGGTCCCCCACCTGCTTGCCGAAGCTGCACGCTTGTAGTTACTTCAATGTAGTTTACCGGGGCAATAAGGGCCCCTACCGCACACAACACTACACCTTGTGCCTGTTTAGTCCAGCTGCCACTACATTCAGTGGTCGTGCTCTTTTAGCACTTCCGCCGTGTCACTGTGGAAAGAGCGTGGAAACTCCTTGTAACTGGAGTTACACCTGTGTCGTTTGTTCATTGCGCAGCTGTGGAACCACGCAGTTCCTGGCCCGCGACAGCCAATTGTTAGGCCTGTGCAAAACCGCTAGGTTTTTGTCCCCAGCTGTGGAGGGAACTCCTTTTTAGGACGTCGACAAGATGAGCGGTTCGGCGTGTCGCGCCTAAAGTGTCCGTATGAGTAATAACGCAGTAGAAGAAACAAACGTGGAATCATTCAACTTGGACCACACGAAGGTCGCAGCCCCGTACGTCAGGGTCGCGGACCGAATACAGCTTCCGGGAGGCGACACCCTCATCAAATACGATGTGCGGTTCACTCAGCCCAACAGGGAGTTCCTAGAGTCCGCCACAATCCACTCCATTGAGCACCTCACTGCTGACCTGATGCGAAACCACACTGACGCCCTCATCGACTTTTCACCAATGGGCTGCCAAACGGGGTTTTACGCCCTAATGCTGGACGTGGAACCAGATGACTTCCAACAGCTGCTGGAGCAGGCGTTCATGGATCTGCTTGAAGCAAAGCACGTGCCCGCCGCTAACGAAACACAGTGTGGTTGGGGAGCTAACCACTCTTTAGAGGGAGCTCAAGAGGCCGTTGCGGCGTTCCTAGCAAAAAGGTCGAATTGGGATCAGGTGTTCGCATGACCGTTGTAATCCTGTGCGCAATGCCAGAAGAGGCAGCCCCCTTCGTCGACCTGCTGGACCATCCCGAACAGGTGGATCGGGTGGACGTGATGGGAGGGGGCTACACAGGGCACGCAACAGCAGTTAGGGGCCGTCTAGCTGGGTACGACACCGTGGTGGTCACCACCGGAATCGGAACCACCAACAGTGCGCTTGGAGCGGCAAAGGCAATAGAGCATCTAGGCCCTGAAATGTTGGTCGTGGCTGGAACGACCGGGGGGCTCATGGACAAACTCCGTGCGGGCGACGTTGTCATTGGCTACGAAGCGCTCTACCACGATGCCGACGCAACGGCTTTTGGATACGCACCCGGACAAGTTCCCCAAATGCCTGCGGTATACAGTGGTGACCAGTCGCTAGTCCACTTCGGTGAAGAAGCTGCAACTGCCCAGGGGCTTCGAGTCTGGGCCGGCCAAGTTGGCTCAGCAAACTCCTTTGTCACCGGGCGAAACGCTGGGACAGTTCGCCAACAGTTCCCCGAACTTCTGGCTGTCGACATGGAAACCGCAGCGGCCGCCCAGGTTTGCGCTCTTTACCAGGTCCCGTGGATTTCTATCCGGGCAGTTTCCGATCTGTGTGATCCGCAAGGGGCCCAGTCTTTCCACGCACACGTCGACGACGCAGCGAAGCGCAGTGCAAACACCATTGCAAGCTTTCTAGCCCTCGCGGCGCAAAGCAGGGACCAGAAGTAGCGACACCGGGACTAGGGCCAGCACCGCAAGCAATCCGTGCAGCACACCGAAGTGGTCGCTGAGGAAACCAATGAAGGGTGGGCCGCCAAGAAAAGCAGAGTAGCCGATTACGGCAACAACGCTCACGCGTGCGGCAGCTTTAGAAGGGTCGTCTCCGGCCGCGCTCATACCCACGGGGAAGCCTAGTGAGGCACCAATGCCCCACAGGAACACGCCAATGAAAGCAACCCAAGAGTGGCCGCCAAAAACAAACAGAGCGACCCCCGCTACTAGGACAGCACTTAGCACCCGTAAGACAACAACGCGCCCGAAGCGGTCAAGCAAAACAGAACCAAACCACCGGGCGGCTGTCATAGCGGTGAGGAACGTTGCCAAGCCCAACGTTCCAAAAACCGCCGCCTGGTCGTACCCGTCGATCAGTCCGATCCCCACCCAGTCGATTGCGGAACCCTCTGCAAATGCGATGACTAAGACAAATAAGCCAATGAAAATTGTCCGTGGCTCCGTCCAGGCTTGGGCTACAGAAAAACGCTGCCGGCTTGGGCGGGTCGTGGGTTGCTTCGGTTCCCCCGCGGCGGCATCTACGACGCTCACCAAACTGTCTCCCATGCTGTACCTGGTTGGGGTGACCAAGAAACCTCTAACGGCCACTAGGTTCACAGCGCTGGTCAGTAGCGCAGTGGCGACAAGATGGGTGGTCACGGGCACTGAAAGTGCGATCATCGCTGCCCCAAACAGTGCTCCGACCACGGTCCCCACGCTGTAGGCAGCATGGAAACGTGGCATGATGGCGGCTCCCAGATGCTGCTCCACTAATGACCCTTGGATGTTCATCGACACATCCCAAGTGCCAATTCCGACACCAACAAAAAACAGTCCGGCCGCAACCGCGGGGGTTCCCACCAGGTAGCCCAGCCCAGTTCCTGCCAGGCCCAAAGATGCCAGCACTGTAAACGTCGCGACCGCTTTTCTAGAACCGATGCGGTCAACGATGACGCCGGCTGCTGCTAAAGCAAATACAGAACCCGCAGAGAGGGACAAAAGCACCAGGCCCAGCTGTCCGGGCGTGAGTCCCAGTCCGTCACGAACCTGGGGGATCCGTGCAGCCCAACTCATCATGAGCGCGCCGGCTGTAAAGAAAACGGTGTACGTGGCAACTTTTGCGTGCCTCAGGCGCTCAACTTCGATAGTTCGCACTTAGAAAGGTTAGCCGAAGGCTTGTATTCGGCCATTTAGGCCCATGTATTCAAGGAGTCAAAGTGAGATCATGTAGGTAATTGAAGCGGCATTTTGAGCAAGGGAGCTAGCTGTGTTCAGGAGACTTGGAAGGGCAGACACTTCTCATCCGGTAGCAATTCTTTTGGTCTGGCTAGTCGTCGTCGCCTTGTCAGCAGTTGCATTCTTGAGCGGTTTTGGTCAAGGCGGGCTGTTTCAACGGATGGAAGCCTCCGAATCCAACATCCCCGGTACGGGATCCGGGACGGTTTCCGACCTGACAGCAGCTAAAGAGGAGCACGGGCCCACATCAATTTTCGTCGTGGCCGACGTGGATCCAACAGCCGACGCCGTTGCCACTTTCGCTAAGGAGCACAGGGAACTCTTTGAAGGAGAGTTTGTTGAATCTGTTGCCGACGCATTCCTGATTTCGGAGGCAACAGAAGAAGCTGAAGCCCAGGCGCAAGCGCAGCTCGAAGAAACCATTGCCACACAGACCAAACTGGCACTTGAACAGGTGCAGGCAGAAATTGACGCAGCAAACGCGCAGGCGGAAGAAGAGCTACAAGCGCAGCTGGACATGGCGGCGCTGGCCGGACCCCAGGTCCTAGCTCAAGCGGAGGCCCAAGTTGAGCAGGCTAGGGCCCAGATAGCTGAGGAGAGCGCACAAGCCTATGAAGTTGCGGCCGCTGAAGTTCAACAAACGGTAGTTGCAGAGGTAACACAGGCTTTCGAAGAAGCCCAAAATGACCCGGAAGTTCTAAAACAAAAGCAGGAAGCAGAAGATTCCCGGAAAGCTCTGCTTCACAAAGATGATGCCGGTTACGCAATCATTGTCACTTTTAAGGCTGACCTGGACTCAAGCCAGCTGTCGCAGGCACGTACCGACATGGTTGAGGCCAGCGAAACGTATGCACTTGAGTTAGATGAAGCTTTCCCGGGCGCCACGATTGAAGAAGTGTCTGAGGCTGCGATCCAAGCCTCAATCATGAGTCAGGTTGAAAGAGACCTGATCACAGGTGAAGCGCTCAGCCTGCCGCTAGCAGCTTTGATCATGCTCATTGTCTTTGGAGGCGCCATCGCCGCAGGGATGCCTCTAGTTGCAGCGATCAGCGCGATCGTCACCGGCATGGGTGCACTGTGGGCGTCTACTTTTGTCACAACCATTGACTCTTTTGTTTTGAACGTCGTTTCCGTGATTGGGCTGGCCCTGTCAATTGATTACGGGCTCTTAGTGGTCTCTAGGTACAGGGAAGAGTCACGAAGACTTCGTAAAGAGTTGGGCTCAGACATGCCGACTGATCGCAAACGCATCCAAGAAGAGGTCGTGAAGCCGGCGGTAGTCACCACGGTCATGACAGCCGGACGAACAGTCTTGTTTTCTGCAATAACTATCGCCCTTTCACTGTCGGGTCTTTCGATGATTCGCATTCACATGCTGCAAACGATTGCTTGGGGTGGGATCATCGTCACCCTGCTAGCCGTGCTCGCCTCGGTTACAGCGGTTCCGGCATTGCTTACGCTGCTAGGTCACAAGCTCTTGGTCCCGTCACCAATCACTAAGGTCCCGTTCCTGAAGAAACTAGTCGCGGCCGTTGGGGACACCACGACGGAACACGGAGTCTTCTACAAGATCGCCAGATGGGTGGAAGGGCGCCCCTGGACGGTCACCATTGTTGTTGTCGCAGTTTTGGGAGCATTGGCTTCCCCGGTGTTGAACCTGTCAATGCGGACGAACTTCACTGACTACATCACTGAAGGGACGTCGCTGCGAACCGCTTACGACACGGTTCAAGACAGCTACCTAGACTTGGCTTCACCCGACGTCGTTGCGGTGGTGGACGCTCCGGAAGAAGCAGCTCCCGTCCTAGCACTAGTGGAACAAGTCAGCGCTCTCCCCGAAGTCCAAGCTGTCAGCGTGCAGCCACTGGAAGCAAACTCCGAACAAACCCAGGTCTCTGTCAGCGTTGATGCTGATGACGCGGTGGGTGCGGAGGTGACACAGGTTGCCACCACCATGCGGGACCTAGATGTAGGAGCGCAAGTTTGGGTGGGCGGAGCGGCCGCGTCCCAGTTGGATTTCAACAGTACTTTGAAGCAGAGTCTGCCTCTGGCTCTAACAGTTGTAATCCTTGCGGTCACGATCCTCTTGTTCCTAATGACCAGTTCTGTGGTCGTGCCAATTCGGGCCCTTTTGATCAACGCCCTTTCATTGGGCGCAGCCCTGGGAGCAACAACAGCCATCTTTGAGTACGGGCTGTTTGGAGTTCCAAAGACTCCAGGTCTAGAAACCTTTAGTGTTGCCGTGCTGGTTGCGTTCGGGTTTGGGTTAGCAATGGACTATGAGGTCTTCTTGCTAGCGCGTATTAAGGAGTACTGGGACGCCGGTTATGACAACAATGAAGCCGTCGCTTTAGGGCTGCAAAGGTCAGGACGCGTCATCACCTCAGCCGCAGCCATTATTGTGGCCGTCTTCATCGGGTTCGCCATGGGAGACTTCATCGCCATCAAGCAGGTAGGAATAGCCCTAGCAGTCATGGTTGTTTTGGACGCCACCATTGTGCGGATGTTCCTGGTGCCTGCAGTGATGAGCATTCTTGGCAAGTGGAACTGGTGGGCGCCCAAACCTTTGCGCAAGCTGGCGGACAAGATCGGGATCAGCGAATAGTGCCGCCAGAAGGTGCGGCAACAGGTAGTGAAGTCTGGTCCCCCAACGGTCCCAACCTCCTTATTGAGGGAGACAACTTGGACTTCATACGCCACCTGCCGTCAGAGTCGTTTCAACTCATCTACCTGGACCCCCCTTTCAACACGGGCAGGCGCCAAACTAGACAAACTGTGCGCACGGTGCGGTCCACGGAAGGGGACCGGATGGGCTTTGTTGGCCACAGCTACAAAACAGTCAAGGGTGCGGTGACCGGGTATAACGATGAGTTCCAGGACTACTGGCAGTTCTTAGAGCCGCGCCTGGAAGAAGCGTGGAGGCTGCTCACACCCAGCGG
>CAYFNQ010000020.1:0-13505 GCA_964344535.1 uncultured Actinomyces sp. | reverse complement strand
TCTGGCACAACCGGTGCCGTCGCCGAAAAGCTTGGACGCCGCTACGTCCTAGTTGATGAAAACCCGCAGGCCATTGAAATAATGGAAAACCGTTTGGGGGTAGAGAGCAAAAGTGCGCGAGGGGGGAGTTGAACCCCCATGCCCTTGCGGGCACACGGACCTGAACCGTGCGCGTCTGCCTATTCCGCCACTCGCGCTTTGCACCCCAAACACTACACGCCAAGGTGCCGGGCGCGGCAGAAAAATGCCCCAGATTGGTGAACATCACTGTTTTCCAGCCGGGTCGAATACGGTGAGGTTTGAGACCTTGGGGCGGCGTTGTCCTAGGGGTGGCGAAACTCTAGTAAAATCAAGCGATTAGTGAGGAGGAAGAGTATTGGGGTTCTTTGACCGGTTTGAGAGCGCCGTTGAAAAGGGCGTTAACTCCGTGTTCTCTAAAGTGTTCAGCTCCTCTTTGAAACCTGTCGACATCTCCTCAGACGTCATCCGCACCATGGATGACGCTGCCGCGAAGGACAGTGGCTCCGTTCCCAACTTTTTCGTCGTCACGCTCACCCCGGAAGACTTGGCTGCTGTTGGGGCGCAAGGAGTGGACCAGCTTGAAGATCAGGTGACGCAGGCGGCAGTGCAGCATGCCGACAGCCAAGAGTACGTTTTGTTAGGGCCGGTAGAGGTGAAGCTGAAGTCTGATCCGGCCCGTTCCCCGCATACTGTTGACGTGGTTGCCGAAAAAAAGGTGGGCAAGGTTGCCCCTGGATTAGGCAAGGCTGCTTCCCCAACACATCCGATCATTGAGGTGGATGGGGATAAGTGGGTGCTCACGGAAGAAAAGACCGTGATTGGTCGGTCCTCGAAATCAGACATAAAAGTGGACGACCCGGGGGTTTCGCGCCGACACATCGAATTTCGGGTGACGCCCGACGGTGTCATCCTTACCGACCTCGGATCCACAAACGGGACTTTTGTTGAAGGAAACCGGATTTCCGCGGCAACGCTCCTTGACGGGAACCAGATCAACATCGGTCGGACCAGAATTTTATTTTGGACGCATCCGGAAGAAGCGCAGTGACTTCAGATTTAGCGTTCACAGTCTTTCGCCTAGGGTTCTTAGTTCTACTTTGGATCATGGTTTTTGGTGTCGTCGGCGTTCTGCGCCGCGATATTTTTGGAACGGTGGTGACACCAAGGGGTGCGGGACGACCCCCAAAACGGAAACGTAAAGACCGCGGAGAAAAAGGGTCAGCGCCGACCAAGTTGCTGATTACCGGCGGACCGCTTCAAGGCACCCTGATCCCGCTTGGAACCCAGCCAATCACGGTGGGACGCGCACCCTCATCAACCTTGGTGTTAGAGGACCCCTACACCTCAACACACCACGCTGAACTTCGGAACATGGGCGGGCAGTGGGTGATCGCTGACCTTGGGTCCACGAACGGCACCTACGTGGATGACGAAAGGGTTGTTGAGGTAACGCAACTTCCTGCTAGGACGGCTGCAAGGGTCGGGCAAACGACGTTCGAACTGGTGAGTTAGTTGGCACCCGAGTTTAGTTTTGCGATCCGTTCCGACGTGGGTCTGATTCGGAAAAACAATCAGGATTCCGCGTACGCCGGCCCCAGGCTCCTAGTGCTGGCCGACGGAATGGGCGGGCCGGCCGGTGGGGACATCGCGTCGTCCATCGTGGTCGGGACGTTAGCGCCACTCGATGACGCGCCGGAGCCCGCGGATAAACTGTTGCCATCTTTGATGGATGGGCTTCAAGAAGCTCACGATGAGCTTGTCCAACGTTCTGAACACGATTCCAAGCTGAAGGGGTTAGGCACAACCTGTACCGCGCTTCTACGTTCGGAAAGCAAGTTGGCTATGGTCCACATCGGTGACTCTAGGGCCTATTTGCTTCGCAACCAGCAGCTCAGTCAGGTCACTTCCGACCACTCCTTAGTTCAGTACCTGCTGGACAGTGGGCAAATCACTCAAAGGGAAGCTGAAACTCACCCGAAACGCAACGTGGTCCTGAAAATTCTGGGCGATACCCCCGGCCCCGTTTTAGCGGACGCGACAGTGCGGGAAGCCGTGATCGGCGACCGGTGGCTCCTTTGCTCTGACGGGCTTTCCGGGGTTGTTTCGGATGAGACCATCGCCAGCATCATGACCACGACTGAGGACCTAGACCAATGCGCGGATGATCTGGTTACGTTGGCGCTTCGCGCCGGCGGCCCTGACAACATCACGGTGGTTGTCGCAGACGTGGTTGAGGCGGGAAGCCGTGAACCCCAGGTCCCAGAGATCGTGGGGGCAGCGGCAGTTAGTCGTCTAAAACCCACCAAGGGTACGGATGCTGCCTCCGGAAGAGCGGCGGCGCTGGTGGCAGCTGACCCGGTGGATGAGGACGAGGAACCTGCAGGTGAGCGCCCCAAGCGCACCTGGCGCTTTTGGGTTGCCTGGACAATGATCGTTTTGCTGGTCGCAGCCCTAGTTGGTGGGGCGATAGCTGGGCGCAGTTGGGCCCAGCAGCAGTTCTATGCCCAAATAACTGGTGACGAAGTGGTGATTTACCAGGGGATTCCACAAAATCTTGGGCCTTGGGAACTGTCTTCACCCGTGGAGGTGTGGCACGTAGCCCCCGAAGAGCTAGCTTCGGTAGATCGCGAAAGGCTTGCGGAACCAGTCGTCCGAAGTTCCCGGGAGGAACTCGACGAATACCTGGAAGGTTTAGAGGAGCGGGCTCTTTCGCGCGCATTTGTTCCAAAGTCTCCCGTCACACTTGGCGGCCCCCAGTCTGATGACGGTCGGTCAGACTAGTGGCGACAGTTCAGATTTCGGGAGCCCGTCCCCGAAGAGGCGTTGAGATGGTGCTCATGCTTTTTGCTGTCACTTTGGGGATCACCGCATACGTTCTAACCAGCCTTAACCGAACGGGACAAATCCCACCTCACCTAGCACTGCACGCGGGAATCCTAGTTGCTATAGCTGTCGCTGCAGAGGTCGTTGTTCACTTTGCTGCGCCTTACGCGGACCCCGTAATTCTGCCTATCGCCATCACGCTCACAGGTCTGGGACTGGTAATCATTTACAGGTTGGACCTGTCCTATGAGGCGCTTGGGCAAGCAACTGCTGGGAACCGGCAGTTAGCTTTCGCGGTAGCAGGACTGGCGATGGCTGCTCTTGTGCTTATTTTTCTGCGCGACCACAGGGGTCTGCGTAGGTTTACCTACACGTTCATGGTGGTCTCCCTTGTCCTGCTACTGCTGCCTATGATCCCCGGGGTTGGTGTAGAGATCTATGGGGCGCGGGTTTGGGCGCGCATCGGACCGTTTCAGTTCCAACCGGCCGAATTCGCAAAGGTGACCCTGGCAATTTTCTTCGCGGGATACCTGGTGAGCAGCCGGGACCGGCTGTCAATTGGGGGCTCGAAAGTTTTGGGGCTGCGGTTGCCAAGACTGCGGGACCTGGGGCCAATCCTCATCGTCTGGCTTGTGGGAGTGGCAATCCTGGTGTTGCAGCAGGACCTAGGTATGTCGCTGCTGTTTTTTGGGATGTTCGTGGTCATGCTTTACGTGGCTACCAACCGCACTTCTTGGATGGTCATTGGCGCCGCCTTATTTCTTCCAGCTGTTGTTATTGCAATCAAGGTGTTTCCCCACGTGCAAGCCAGGTTCACGGTCTGGCTTCACGCGCTAGACCCAGAGGTCTATGCTGCCCCTGCTGGCTCCTACCAGGTGGTGCAGGGCCTGTTTGGAATGGCGAATGGTGGGCTGTTGGGTACGGGCTGGGGGCGCGGCTACCCTCAGCTAGTACCCCTTGCGAACTCAGACTTCGTTCTTGCTTCTTTGGGAGAGGAACTGGGCCTAGTGGGCATGCTGGCCATACTCCTTTTGTACCTGATCCTGGTTGAACGGGGTTTTCGCGCCTCCTTGGGGACCAGAGACGGATTCGGGAAACTCCTTGCCGTTGGTTTGGCGTTCTCTATCGGGTTACAGGTGTTTGTTGTCCTAGGGGGCTTGACTCGGGTCATACCTCTAACTGGTCTGACGGCACCATTCTTAGCGGCCGGTGGGTCCTCAATGGTGGCGTCTTGGATAACAATTGCCCTCATTTTGCGTATTTCTGACTCCGCCAGGCGACCGGCAGCGCAGCCGAAAGCCTGGGAAGAGATCGCTCCTGCTGCCACAGCGAACACGGGGCCCCTACCTTTGCTTGCTGCCGATTCGAGCGGCGCGGTCAGTAGTGGCCCACTAGATCAGGGGGCCCAGTGAACCCACAGATCCGTCGCGTCTTCGTCGTAGTCATGGGCCTTTTTGGAGTCCTTGGGATAGCGGTAACAATGGTCCAGTTCGTGCTGGCTCCCTCTTTGATGGCAGATCAGCGCAACGCCAGACGCTTCCTGCAGTCCGTTGAACGCGACAGGGGACCGATTATCGTTTCAGACTTTGCAGTCGCTAAGTCTGTTAGGGATGAGGATTCCAACCAGTACCAACGCATCTACCCGGAGGGTCCTCTTTACGCTGCGGTGACCGGCTACTTCTCTGCAGTAAACATGACTGCAACTGGTATTGAGGCTGCTGAGAACCAGGTGTTGGAAGGTTCTGCACCACGTCTTCTAGGTCAAAGGCTTTACCAAATGCTTGCCGGGAAACCACGCCAAGGTGGTGGTGTGCTTTTGACTCTGGACCCGAACATGCAGTCGCTTGCGGCACAGCTGCTAGGGGACCGGGCGGGTGCCGTGGTTGCTCTAGACGCCCAAACGGGCGCCATTCTCACCCTGTATTCCTCGCCCTCCTACGACCCCACCCCATTGGCGTCTTTAGATTCTCAAGTGGCAGCGGAAGCTGTTGAAGCGCTGGAAACTGATCCCGGTCGACCTTTGGATAACCGAGCGATAGCTGGAAATCGGTTTGCACCCGGGTCGGTGTTCAAGATTCTCACTACCGTGGCCCTGCTCGAAAATGGCATCTCACCGGGAACGAATCTGGAGTCCCCAGTTTCTTGGACGCTTCCCAACTCGGTGCGCGAGATTTCCAACGTTGACCACAGCAGCTGCGGGGACGGTGCACCAACTCTTACCGAAGCGTTTGCCCGGTCTTGCAACACCACGTTTGCTATCGCCTCTCAAGAACTTCCTGCAGGAAAGTTGCAGGAGGTGACAGAAAGGTTTGGGTTTGGGCAGACGCTGCAAATCCCCCTTACGGTGACACCTTCTGTCTTCCCGCAAAACCCGGATCCGGCTCAGCTTGCACTCAGTTCAATTGGACAGTTTGACGTCCAGGTGACGCCGCTGCAAATGGCGCTAGTTGCCCAAGCCATTGCGAAAGACGGTGTGATGATGAAACCGTTCCTGGTGGAGTCGGTGGTTGACGCTGACAACCGCCAGTTGTCTGGTTCAGTACCTAAAGAGCTTGGCAATCCGGTTCGCCCCACGGTGGCGCGTGAGATAAAAGAGATGATGGTGGCGGCAGTGTCGGCGCCGTACGGGAGCGCTGCGCGAGCGGCACTACCGAACTATCAAGTGGCAGCAAAGACTGGGACGGCAGAGGTCGGCACAGACGGGTGGACCAACGCCTGGACGGTTGCGTTCGCGCCCGCAGACGATCCGAAAATTGCGATTGCTGTGCTGGTTGAAGGTTCTGCTGCTAACCCCAACCCAGCGGGAGGTAGCGTCGCGGCACCGATTGTTGCCAGACTCCTACAGGAGGGCTTGCAATGACTTCAGAAACCTTTTCGACAGTGCGTCCAGGACGAGTTCTTGGTGGCCGCTACGTTCTGGTGAGCCGGATCGCGAAGGGTGGTATGGGTGAAGTGTGGCGTGTCCGCGACCAGCGGACCGGTGCGCTAGTGGCGGCAAAAGTGTTGCGACCTGAGCTGACCGGGGAAGAAATTTCTCTTTCCAGGCTGCGTTTGGAAGCCAAGAATGCTGTCCGGGCCCGGCACCCCAATATTGCGGCAGTGTTGGATTCGGGCGAGGACGATGGTCAGGGCTGGATCATCATGGAGCTAATTGAGGGACTCCCCCTCACCGACTACGTGGGTGATGGCGCCACGTTGAGCACTGCTCAGCTAATTCCGATACTCACCCAAGTTGCCTACGCTTTGGACGCGTCTTCGCAGGTTGGTGTGGTGCACAGGGACATAAAGCCGGCCAACATCATGATCCGCAGTGACGGAATTGTGAAGCTCACGGACTTTGGGATCTCTTTTGCGGAAGGCCAAGCTACGCTGACTGCCGCTGGGATGGTGATGGGTACAGCTCAGTACTTGGCGCCGGAGCAGGCAATGGGGCAGGAAGCGACTACGGCTGGTGACTTCTACTCCCTGGGGATAATCGCTTTTGAGGCGCTGGCAGGTTCTAGACCGTTTACCGGGAAAACTGCTGTTGACATTGCGATGGCGCACGTAAAAGAGGAGATACCAGCCCTACCGGACGATGTCCCGGAGTCAATGGTGTCCGTCGTGTTTTCCTTGTTGGCTAAGGATCCAAAGGAGCGGCCGCAAAGCGGTACCGCTTTAGTGCGACTGCTAAATGAGGTTGCTACAAAGGAGGGGGGCAGCACGGCACCACTGCCGTTGCCGCCGCCCGCCCCTAGATCAGGTGCGGGGGAAGAGACGAAGGCGGAACCTGTCCTTGCGCCCCCAACTGTTCCCCCAGCTCCCCAAGCCAAGCCAAGCGTAGGTCGTCAGGCTTTAGAGGAACCGGTTGTAGTTGACCCCGCTATAGATGACAGGGAAGAAGTGACGCAGTTGGAAGCACGGCCCACGTGGCGGCCGCTGCGTGACTCACAGGAGAACTTATCGGCTACGAATGGACCTGGCACTGACGGAACTTCCGGTGAGTCCAAAGCTGGTGGCGTGCAAAACACCGTGGGCGCCTCGAACACTGCGGGTGTCCGGGGACAGCCAGCTGTTGGGATGTGGGTCATTATTGCGTTGGTGGTGCTGACGATTGTGCTTATCATCATTGCAATGGTGCGGGATCGAACAGACGTTGGTGACAGTTTGGCAGCGCTGACAGTGGCTACTGAAACAACAAAGGAGCTGACATGGTTTCCTCCAGCACCCCTCTTCTAGGCGGCCGTTATGAGCTGCGGTCGCTGATTGGCCGCGGCGGGATGGCGACCGTGCATTTGGGTCGCGATACGCGACTGTCCCGACTGGTTGCCATTAAGATGCTGCGGCTTGACTTAGCGCGCGACTCCGTCTTCCAAACGCGGTTCCGTAGGGAGGCACAGGCTGCGGCCTCTTTGAACCACCCGAACATTGTTGCGGTCTATGACACGGGCGAGGAACCAAGGAAGGGTCAGGACGGCAAAACCGTCATGGTTCCCTACATCGTCATGGAGTACGTGGAGGGGCACACTGTCAAAGAGCTGATTTCTGACGGGATGCCCGTCCCGATTCCCGAAGCTGTGGAGATAACGGAGGGCGTCCTTTCGGCGCTGGAATACGCTCACGGTGCTGGCCTAGTGCACAGGGACATCAAACCGGGCAACATCATGCTCACTAATGCCGGCAAAGTGAAGGTCATGGACTTTGGGATTGCCAGAGCCCTAACCGATTCGCAGGCAACAATGACCTCTGCCGATGCAGTTGTGGGTACGGCGTTGTACCTGTCTCCGGAACAGGCACGCGGGGAACAAATCGATGAACGTAGTGACGTTTACTCTGCTGGATGCGTGCTCTTTGAACTGCTGACAGGCCGGGCGCCGTTTGCTGGAGACAGCGCCGTTTCGCTTGCGTACCAGCACGTTTCTGAGATTCCGCCGTTACCGTCAGCGATTGCTGCGGACGTTCCGGCAAACCTAGATCGGGTGGTGATGAAGTCCTTGGCTAAAAACAAAGACGAACGTTACGACAGTGCGTCAGATATGGCCGTTGATCTTTCGCGAGCTGCGGAGGGTCTGCCGGTGCAGGCGCCGGCTGTCGAAAATTGGCAGTCTGACACCGCCGTAACCCAGGTAGTTTCTCCGGTCAGCGCAACGCAGACCGCAGTTTATTCGGGGCCAACCCGCACGGGGCAGGTGAGTCCCACCCAGCAGGCCCTGTACTCAACTGCAGACTCGATCCCAGTCCAACCCCAGCAGAAGAAGTCGAAGGCGGGCATGGTTTGGCTGTGGATTCTGATCATTTTGGCGGTCGCAATGGTGGGTGCGGCCCTGTGGCTGTTCCTCAGCTCTGGAGCGGAGGACACTGGTCCGGAGATGACTTCGGTCCCTAAGGGACTGGTTGGGATGAGCCAGGACGTAGCGAAGATGACAATTGAGGAGGCGGGACTAGTCTTTGCACTGGGGGAACCAGTCGCTTCAGACACGGTTGAAGAAGGTTTAGTTGCACAGGTCGACCCGGCAGAAGGCACACCGCTGCAAGAGGGTGACGAAGTTGTTGTTCAACTTTCAGCAGGACCGTCAAGCGGGGCCGTCCCGGACGTGAAGGGGCAAACACAGGCAGAAGCAGAAGAACTGCTGACCGCTGAGGGTTTTGTGCTGGGGGAGATCCGAGAGGAAGACGACCCGAACTTTGCTGAAGGCAGAGTAATTCGTTCTGTTCCCCAAGCTGGCTCCATTCAGCCAAAAGGAACGACAGTGGAGCTGTATGTCTCCTCAGGTCTTGTTGAGGTTCCCAACGTTACGGGTATGACGGAGCAGGACGCAGCGGCCCGTCTTAGCGCTTTGACTTTGCGCACTACAGTCACTTCCCAGTTCAGTGACACGGTGCCGGCCGGTTCCGTCATTTCGCAAAGTGTTACCGGCAGACAGCCACAAGGGACAACGGTGCCGCTGGTGATCTCTAAGGGTGCGGAGCCAAGGCCGGAGCCGGAACCAGAACCAGAGCCGGAGCCGGAGCCAGAGCAGCCACCTGCAGAGGGTAACGACGGCTAGCTACCTGACCGCGGCTAGGGGCTGGCCGCGGTTTAGTCTCACGTTCTATTCGACGGTGGAGGGGAACAGTTCCTCATTCACCCACGGGAACACCCACTGGAACAAACCGTAGATGACGGCCGCAGCTATCAGTGTGGCCCAGATGATTTTGAGCCAAACAGGTCCGGGCAACAAACGAAAGAGTGCTGAGTACAAGAGGTCTCCTATTGTCCTTGGAGTACTTCGGGAATTCCCTGATCTTTTGGCACCCAGTACGCCATCTTGGACCAAAGAATGTAGCGGTGGGAGTTCCCAAATTCTGGATGGCAGGTAGTCATGGTCATGATTCGCTCCGTGGGCACAACTCCCGGCTCGTTCGGTACGGGCAGGATCACGTCCGTGGCGGAGGGCAACACGATGTCGTGGCCGGTGACTTCGTAGACCAGCCAGGCCTGGTCGGTTTCAACCACTATTGGGTCGCCTTCTTCCATGATGTCGACCCGTCGGAAGTTATTTCCGTAGGTGCGGCGGTGGCCGGCGATTGCGAAGTTCCCGATCTCCCCTGGCATCTGCGTATCCACGTAGTGTCCAGCATCGCCATTGTTCAAGACATCGGGGGTAGTTCCCTGTGCGATTGGAATCTGCATGTCCCACTTGAGAACGTGCAACACCCCAAAGACTTCTCCGTGAGGAACAGGTGGAACTGTGGGTGGGTCGTCGGTCCGTCTAATCTCAACGTATTCTTCAACAGTCGGGGAGGCTTGCTGGAAGCTCTCGATGCGTTCCCTCATCCCGCCTTGAACTTCAAAAGTTGTCCACCACAGCTGCCAAAATACGTATAGAAGCAGCACTGTCCCGACGGTGAGCAGCAGTTCACCAATGATCTGCACGGTTAGGCGAGCAAAGGACTTCGCTGGCCTGCGTGGGGAGGGGTGGTGGCGTTGCGCGCGGGTGGGGAAAGTGGAGGTCATGGCGCCATCCTAGGTTTGGGCAACTGGCCGGGCTAGTTGAACCTGTGTCACATCAGTTGCTGGGGGAAGCACCAGGTCTTGCTTGGTGAAGACATCCCAGCCCATGTGGTATCTTGCCGCGTCGCGTTTGAACGCTTGGATTCGCTCATCCGCGTCTAGTGAAACGATCATGTTTTCTTGGGGTCCGACTGCTTCAATTACATATGGCGGCGCGTAGGCTCGGGTCCCCACCAGGATGACGTTCCCCACGCAGCGAACCGGTGTGTTCACCGCTAGTCGGACTCCTTGAACCGTGATGCCATCCGCCCCGCCGCGCCACAGCGCGTTCAAAACAGCCTCCACGTCTTGGCTGTGCACGACCATTTCGTTTACATCCGTGCCCTCGGCCGGAACAAATTCTGTCGCTGCGTCCGACATGGTGACAACGATTCCGGGACCTTCAACCTGCTGTCTGGATCGTGTGTGAACGTTGTCGTCTAGGACAAGGGGTCGCGCTTCATCAAGCTTGGTTTGCACCTGATCATTCAGGTCATGGACCTGCTCTTCTAAGGCTTCAACGGTGGCACTGCGCGTGCGAACGATAGAGACAAGGTCGCCTTCGCTGGCAGTGGCGCGGTGGGCTGTAGCAACCGACGTGCCGATTAGAAGTCCGGCGAACAGTGCGACGGCAGTGACCGCTAGGGGGCCACGAAACCCCTGTCCCGCACCCAGAAAACGTAGCTTTGAGGGTTTGGCGTGCCTTTTGGCGGTCAACACATCCCCCTGTCACCACTTTGGAGCAAAGCCTGCTCGCGGCTATTCTATGGGGAGTAAACCATTGCAAGGCAGCTGGGTCACACCCCGGTTTGTGTCTGAGGAGGAAACCGTGGCTAAACAGCAGCAGCAAAAGAAGCGGAACAAGAAGTCGCTGGCTGACGACGAACCGTTGCAGGACAACTGGGCCAAGGACATTCCTCTGAGCCCGCCGTGGTGGGCTCCCACGTTCGTCACCTTGTTGATCTTGGGATTGATCTGGCTGGTCGTCTACTACTTTGCCGGCTCAAACTACCCAATTCCTGGTCTTGGCTACGGCAACCTTCTAATTGGTTTGGGCCTGATGATGGCAGGCTTCCTGATGACCCTGCGGTGGCGCTAGACGCCAAACTTTAGCCACAGGAGCTGGTTTAGTCCCCAGGTCCCTCCGGCAACTATCAGCACCAGAGCTACAAGCGTCAACACAGACGCTATGGTGACTGCTTTTCGTCCCTTTCGTCGGAACTTGTCCGTGACGGTGGCGAACGCAAACGTTGAGAGCAACCCTAGGAAGAAGCCTCCCAGGTGACCCTGCCAGGAGATGTTGGGAAACGTGAAGCTGAACGCTAGGTTCACGGCCAACAGCACCAGAATTGATCTGGTGGGAACCCCGGAGCGGCGCTGCAGTACAAAGATGGCGCCAAACAGGCCGTAAATAGCGCCGGACGCGCCAACTGTTGCGGTGTTGAGTCCTTCGCCTGTGAAGGCAGCCCAAGTGGTGATCAGCATTGACCCGCCCGCTGCACTCAGCAGATAGACGGATAGGTAGCGCCACCAACCCAGAACCCGTTCAACGGAGGACCCAAGTAGGTAGAGCATCAGCATGTTCATTCCCAGATGCATGATGCCTGCGTGTAGGAACGCTGAGGTGAGCCCGCGCCACGGCTCAAAAAAGGCAGCTACGGGGCTGAACGCTAGGGTGTAAAACAGCGAAGGGAAAATCTTCTCTGCTACGAAAACCAGCACGTTCAACACGATGAGCGCTACGGTCACCGGCATTTGGGCTAGCTTTGACGACTGCCAGCTGGCCCTTAAGCTAGCGGCCTTCTTTCGCCCGCTTGTTCCGGCACAGTCAGTGCAAATGGAACCGACTTCGGTCGGTATAGAGCAATCCATGCATGCCGGTCTGTTGCAGCGCTTGCAATAGGACACCGCAGCACTGCCCGGATGCTTAGTGCATTTTTCCTGGCGTTGCTGCGGTGCCCTTTGCCCAAACCTGGGGGCGTCGGACACGAAGTTTTAGTCCTCTATGTCGATGTGCTCAATCACTACTGGTTTGAGCGGTGCATCCTGCGCGTTCACCGGAACCTGAGAAATGGCCAGGACAATCTTCTGTGATTCCTTGTCATTTACTGCGCCAAAGATGGTGTGCTTGCCGTTCAGCCAAGGCGTCGGTTCAACGGTGATGAAGAACTGCGAGCCGTTGGTGCCTTTGCCCATGCGGGTTCCGGCGTTAGCCATGGCTAGCAGGTAGGGCTTGGAGAAGGTTAGAGAGGGGTCGATTTCGTCATTGAACTGGTAGCCGGGACCGCCGGTGCCGTTACCTAGGGGATCGCCGCCTTGGATCATGAAGCCCGCAATAACGCGGTGAAAGATAGTGCCGTCGTAAAGGGGGCGCGTGGTCTTCTTGCCCCCGTCATTCCATTCGCGTTCACCCTTGGAAAGTTCAACAAAGTTCTTCACAGTGTTTGGAGCTTCGGTGGGGTAAAGGTCGACGTGTATTTTGCCCATGCTGGTGTGTATGACTGCTTTCATGGTCTTATCTTCCCACTTGTTGGTCCACTTTTGGCAACCCCGGTTTTACCCACTGCGCAAGCAGGCGTGCCACAATAGAGGGGAACGGTAGGAAATTCACGGATCTCAAGGTGGAGAAGTAATGGAACAAGCAGAAGTAAAAAAGGCTGCAGCAGAGCTCCTGGTTGCGTTAGGTGAGCACCTGAGCAAAGCCACTGAAGTCGCTGCAGAAAAAGCTGAAGACTTGGGGCACAAGGCAGCGGAGCTGGGGCGTGCGGGTCTAGAGGCCGCGGCTCCCGTTGTTATCAAACTTGCCGAAGCCACTGAAGCTGGGGCGAAAGATCTTTTGGAAAAGGCGAAGGACGCGGGACTGGAGGCGGAACGTCTAGCAGAAGAAGCCGCCAGGATGGCTGAAGTTGAGAAGAAGGCACGTAAAAAGCGTCGCCGGGGCCGCGTTGTTGCCTGCAGCTTCGCAGCAGTGGGTGTCGCTTCAGCGGCATACCTGGCTTGGCGCAGGTCGCGTCCTGTTGAGGATCCTTGGGCTGAAGAATACTGGGTGGACCTTCAGGCAAACCTAGATTCCGAAGAGGCGCCGGTGGACGCGGTCAAGGATGCGGCAGCAGATGTGGCTGACGCAGTCAGTGATGCAGCCAGCGACGTAGCATCCGATGTTGCAGATTCCGCTAGCGATGTTGTCGACGCAGCTGAAGAGATCATCGAAGAGGCCACCAACTAACCCCGTGGCAGCCGGACCGGAAGCTCCGGTTGACCCCATGTTTAGTTAGTGGGAAAGGGTGGGCATCGTCGATGCCCACCCTTTTTCGTGCCGCTTTTGTACTGCTTCCTACTGGGATTGCAGGGACTCCAGCACCGTCTCAATTTCAGACGCAACCGCAATGGCAGCATCGTTGTAGTTTTGGACTTGCGCGCTCACCTCATTGTGACCTTCACGGTGTTCCAACCCCATGGTTTCGGACTCCACGATCGCATCGCGCAGGTTGTCTAACGTCTGTCCCACGGTTGCAATGTGAGTGAGCAATGTTTGGACGTCACTGCTATCCACAAGGAACGAAGCCCAGCGGGACAGTCTGTGGGTGAGCAGGTCACGTTCAGTGACTACGGCGTGGAGGAGGTCGTCGTAGGCCTGCCTTGTCTGCTC
>CAYFNQ010000019.1:18664-23092 GCA_964344535.1 uncultured Actinomyces sp. | reverse complement strand
TCAAGCACGTCCTTGTCAGGGTCCGGCGTGTGGGGAGCTGCTGTGATTGCCTCTTGGTCTTCGTCGGAACGTTTGCGCGGTGGTGTGCGCATCAAAAGCACGGCTGCTACAGCAACCCCTAGGGCAAAGAGTCCAGCTGCAAGAGCAAAACTAACCGCAGCTAACGGGTTCGTCTGTGGAGTGTCCCACGACAAGATGATTGTAGGCGCGGGACCTACCCCGTCTGTCGCCGCCAGAAGCGAATCTTCAAGTTCGGCTCCATCTAGGACCATTGAGACGCTACCGCGCCCGTACTTCATGGCCATCCACATATCAGAGGCAATCGGATTTTCTACGTCGTCTTGCTCTTCTTCCTCAGCCGCCTCTTCTTCGACGGTTTCCTCTTCCGCTTCCTCCCCCTCAGCAGGTTCGTCAGCGGGTTCATCGGCAACCTCATGGGGGATGACCTTCAGTGTTTCCAAATCCGAAAGTCCAACAATTTCGTCGTACGGTTCGCCGCGAAGCCAAGCCACGACATCTTCTTCACTGCCGGCCGCCAACCAAACCATCTGGTCATCCTGAGCGACAGCTTCGACTCTTACAGCTGCCACGTCCTGGTGCGGTGCGTAAAGGCCCAGGACTCCGGCACGCGTCATCGTAAAGGGTTGGTCGGTCGAAGCAACCGCCACAACTTCTTGCTGGGGAGCCCACTTGGATGTCGCTAAGAGGCCAATGACTAGTGCCACGGCACTTAAAACAGCCAGGATGATTGGCACCGTGTATCGCTTCAGTGTGCGCACGCGCGCTCCTTCCGTTGCCCTGCCAGCCCTAAGACTCGGTTATGTAACAGACTAGGCGGGATCGCGCCCCGGTTTGAAGGAATCCGCTCACAAACGTTACTTTCTCCTCAATTGTTATCAGGAGTCACAGCGGACGCAAGCCTCTTTCCCAGCACGAAGTGTGCCAATGCCGTCTGGCATCAACACCGGAATCAATCCCCACAGGAGCCTCACTCACCCAGGCAACCACGTGGTCAACACCAGGCCCCACCTGAGTTCCGCATCCCGGACACTTATATGCCCTAGATGAAGGTCCCACGCGCTGAACCTGGTACGAAAAGCCGTCAGGCCCTGTCTGGCTGACCGCCACCCCACGCAAAGCGCGATAGTTTAGCGGCCTAGTGGAAGGTCGTGCGGGCCTGCGTCTGCCCTTACCCATTAGGCGACGACCTGCCCCTTCCTAACCACCGCGGTGACGTCCAAGTTCTCAGTCATGACCAGAAGGTCGGCACGCTTTCCCGGTGCAAGTTCGCCCCTGTCTGGCAGACCCAAAACGTCGGCTCCCTGCTTGGTGGCTAGGTAAACCGAGTCAACCAAGGACAGCCCGCTCTTGAAGTAACCCGTGCGGACGCAATCGATAAGGCGTGCAGTACCGCCAGCAATGGCGTCACCTTCTGCAAGTCGCGCAACTCCGTCGCGGACCTTAACGGCCTGTGGGCCCAACTGGTAGTCCCCATCCGGCATGCCCGCAGCAGCCATTGCGTCAGTAACAAAGACCGCGTTTTCCCGGCCAACCATTTCAACGACCTTGCGAACCAAGTCAGGGTCCAGGTGTGTTCCGTCGTTGATCATCTCCACAACTACTTCACCGCGCTGCGCAGCTTCCAAGAACACGGAGATGGGGCCTGGGCTGCGATGGTGCAGCGGACGCATCCCGTTGAAGAGGTGGGTTACCGTTTGCCGGCCCCCACGCGTCGGAGTGTCTTTCGCCGCAATGTCGCTAAGTCCCATCTTTAGGGCTGCCTCAGCGTCCTCAATCCCACAGTCCGTGTGTCCCCAAGACGGCAAGATGTCGCCGTCGATCAGGATCTTTACCGACTCGCGCCCCTCCGGCGTTGCCGCGCGCGCCGGGTCAAACGTAATCGTCACAGCCTGGCCCCGGGCGGCGTCCACCAGTTTCCTCGTCACGTCAGGGGTGGCGGGAATTAGATAACGGGGATCCTGGGCACCGCAGCGGATTTCATTCAAAAACGGGCCCTCGTAATGAATCCCCTGAATAATTCCACGTTCTGTTGCGTCCGCAAGTAGGGAAGCCCTGGTCTCCAGAACGTCAACGGGAGCCGTCACAAGCGAAGCAATCAGCGTGGTTGTGCCGTTCTTCAGGTGTTCGGTAGCTGCCGTGCGAACATCGTCAAGCGTGAGGGAGTCGGGGAATGAGGCTCCACCACCGCCGTGGCAGTGAACATCCACTAGGCCAGCAGTGATTACCGAGCCTTCCGGAAGATTCGCATCATCAGCGTCCTGCCACTCCTGCGGAAGCTCGCTGCGCTCCCCCACCCAAGCGATGACGTCGCCGTTGGTGACTACTACACCGTCGGCGATCTCCTCATCAGCGGTAACGACTTTCCCGAACCATTTTGTACTTTTCGACATTAAAATAATCTCTCTTCTGGGTTGTCAGTGCCACGCATTGCGGCATAATCCAAAACTTTGCATTCGATACCGCGATCCTCTGCCAATACCTTGGCCTGCGGAGTGATCTGCTGGGCGGCAAAAATGCCCCGGATCTTGCGGTAGCGCTGTTCGCGCCCCAGCAACTCGAGGTATCTGGTCAGTTGTTCGACGCCATCAATTCCACCCCGGCGCTTCACTTCAATTGCGACAGGCTGTGAGTCCGGGTCAAAAACGACAAGATCAACCGGTCCGATGGGAGTGGGGTGCTCACGGCGAAAAAGTGTCCAGCCCTGACCGAGGATACTTTCTAGTTGCTGAGCTAGGAGCTCTTGGAGGTGGTCTTCCACACCGTCTTTAACTAGCCCCGGGTCCTCACCCAATTCCTGCTCAAGTTCACCTAGGAACTCAAAGATCCGCACAATTAGTTTGCCGTCAGATTTTGTGGCCTCTACCGTCCACACTTCCTCAACACCCAGTTCGGCTTCATCATCTGAGGGCTGCGAAACTTTCAGGGCAGCGGGTGCACTCATCCAGTTGAGTGGTTTGTAGGACCCGCCATCTGAGTGTACTAAGACGGAACCGTCCGCCTTCAACATCAAAAGACGTTTCGCTCTTGGAAGGTGAGCGTCCAAGCGCCCGGAGTAGTCAACGGAGCAGTCCGCAATGACAAGCCTCAAAGCGTCACCTCCAGTCCAAATGCACCCTACGCCTGCTCCCAGTTCCCAACATGGGACCTGAGTTGCAGGGCACGGTTGTTTCTAGTCACTTTGGCTACGGGGGTTCAGCTGCAAAACTGTTGGCGGCTGAGCTTTCAGCTACTGTGTTTCTGCTGCAGCGCTCTTGTCAGCAACCTGGCCCGTGTCCACGACAACAGTGACGACGTCTTGGTCAACAGATGCGAAACCCTGAGCAACGTCAATCAGCACCACGTCTTTGCCCGTGCGCGTGATCTCCACTAATCCTGGAGAAAGCACGGCTAGCACCGGCTGACGACCGGGAAGAACACCCAAACTACCGTCGACTGCAGGGATAGCGACGTAGCTAGCGCGTCCGTGCCAGATTTTACCGGTCTTGCTGACCACGTCGACCCGCAGCTTGTCTTCGCTCATGCGTTCTTCTCAAGCTCATGCCACTTGCGTTCCAGATCCTCAATGCCCCCAATGTTAAAGAAGGCTTGCTCAGGGACCTGGTCGTAGTAGCCGTCGGCAATACGTTTGAACGCTTCAATGGTTTCCGCCAGCGGCACTGTCGAACCGGGAATGCCAGTGAACTTTTCCGCCATGTAAGTGTTCTGAGACAAGAACTGCTGGATTCTGCGAGCGCGCGCCACAGTAGTTTTGTCTTCTTCAGACAGCTCATCAACACCCAGGATCGCAATGATGTCCTGAAGTTCTTTATTCTTTTGCAGAATCGACTTCACCTTCGTCGCCACACGGTAGTGCTCTTCACCCACGTACTTTGGATCCAGTAGACGCGAAGTTGAGGTCAGTGGGTCAACTGCCGGGTACAGGCCCCTTGAAGCAATCTCACGTGAAAGCTCAGTGGTTGCGTCAAGGTGCGCGAAGGTCGTTGCAGGTGCCGGGTCCGTGTAGTCGTCAGCTGGCACGTAAATTGCCTGCATCGACGTGATCGAGTTTCCACCAGCAGACGTGATGCGTTCTTGCAAAATACCCATCTCATCAGCCAGGTTCGGTTGGTAGCCGACAGCCGAAGGCATCCTGCCAAGCAGTGTGGAAACCTCAGAGCCCGCCTGGGTGAAACGGAAAATGTTGTCAATGAACAACAAAACGTCTTGGTTTTGCACGTCACGGAAATATTCGGCCATGGTTAGCGCGGTCAACGCGACGCGTAGACGCGTGCCTGGTGGCTCATCCATTTGACCGAAAACCATGGCTGTCTTATCCAAGACGCCTGCGTCTTCCATTTCGTGAATCAGGTCGTTGCCTTCACGTGTTCGTTCCCCAACGCCCGCGAAAACTGAAACACCACCGTGGTC
>CAYFNQ010000019.1:0-18564 GCA_964344535.1 uncultured Actinomyces sp. | reverse complement strand
TGCCTTCACGTGTTCGTTCCCCAACGCCCGCGAAAACTGAAACACCACCGTGGTCCAGAGCAACCCGCTGAATCATTTCTTGAATCAGAACGGTTTTCCCGACGCCCGCGCCGCCGAACAAACCAATCTTGCCGCCCTGAACGTACGGGGTGAGAAGGTCAATGACCTTAATCCCCGTTTCGAACATTTTCTCTTGACCTTCAAGCTTGTCGAAGGACGGCGGTTCGCGGTGAATCGCCCAACGCTCATTAGCTTCGAACGTCTCGTCTTCTTCCAGGTTCAAAACTTCGCCGGTCACGTTGAATACATGCCCCTTGGTGACCTCACCAACGGGGACCGTGATGGGGGCGCCGGTATCCAGAACCTTTTGGCCGCGGACCAGACCGTCCGTAGGCTTCAAAGCAATGGCACGCACCATGTTGCCACCCAGGTGCTGCTCAACTTCCATGGTGAGCGTGGTGAGACCTTCACCTTCGCCTTGGCCTCTTAGGTCAATGTCAACCTTGAGTGCGTTGAAAAGTGCCGGGATTGCATCCGGTGGGAACTCAACGTCGACAACGGGGCCAACAACACGGGCAACCCGACCTTCAGCCTGCTTCGGTTGTTCCGTGGGCGTTGCTTGTTCTTCAGCCATTATCTGGTCCTTCCAACTGTCTTAAGCCTGTTGGGATAATGCGTCGGCGCCCGACACAATCTCACTGATTTCTTGGGTGATCTCTGCTTGGCGGGCCTCATTTGCAAGCCGCGTGTAGTCTTCGATCATTTCGGAAGCATTTTCGGTTGCCGTGTGCATTGCCTGTTGTCTAGCAGCAAGCTCAGATGCGGCTGATTGCAGCAGTGCGTTGGCGATCCTGTTAGTCACATATAGGGGTAAGAGCGTGTCTAAAACACTGTTCACCCCGGGGATGAACTCATACTCTGGGTAGCCCTCCCCGTCGGGCCCAAACCCTAGTTCGTCGCCGGCTTCCGCGTCCTCACGGACAACCTTCAAAGGCAACATGGTCCGCACTTCCGGGACCTGCTTGACCATGGACTTAAAGCGAGTGAACACCAGGTTTACGGCAGCAACACCAACCTGGGGATCAGGGTTTAGGAAGTAGCCTAAAAGCGTCTCCCCGACCTCATAGATCAACTCATCCGACGGGTTGTCTGACGCGCCCTCCCAAGATTGTTGAACCGGGATCTGCCGGTGACGGAAGAACTGTGCTGCCCGCCTACCGGCTGTGAACAACACGGGCTCTTTCCCCTGCTCCCGCAGCTGCTGCAACAGGGCGTCCGTCTCACGCAAAATGGTTGCGGAATAAGCCCCCGCCAACCCGCGGTCAGAAGCGATCGCCAAAACTGCAACACGGTTCGTGTCCACACGCGCTTCGGTGAGGGGGTGGCGAACGTCCGAGTGTGCCGCTACTGCTCCCAATGCGCGGGTCAGCGCATGCGTGTACGGATCAGCCTCAGTGGCACGTGTGCGGGCGCGCCCAATGCGGCTAGCAGCGATCATCTCCATCGCGTTAAACACTTTCTCAAGTGTTTTCGTGGAAGCGATCTTCTGCTTGTAGATCCTTTGCGCGCCGCTCACTTCTTCCTCTTACCTCCGCGCGACACCACGATCTGCTCATGCGTGCGCTCAGCTTCAACCTCTTCGTCCAAGTCCTCTTCAGGCTCTTCGTGTGCGGTGAAGCGGTCTAGGAAGATCTCCACGTGCTTCTTCAGGTCCGCCTCTGTTTCGTCACTGAGGAGCCCGGTCGAAGCAATGGTGGACAGGATGTCTGTGTCGGCGTGGAGGTAGTCAAGCAACCCGTTTTGGAAGGGAAGCACGTCTGTGACTTCCAAGCGGTCCAAGTACCCCTTGGTCCCTGCCCAAATCACAACGACCTGTTCTTCCACCGCCATTGGGGAGTGCTGGGCCTGCTTCAAAAGCTCCATCAAACGTTCGCCACGTGTCAACTGCTGACGGGTGACCGCATCCAGGTCGGACGCGAACATTGCGAAGCTAGCCATTGAGCGGTACTGGGCCAACGTCAGCTTCAGTGTTCCCGCAACCTGCTTCATCGCCTTGATCTGGGCGTCACCACCAACACGTGAAACTGAGATACCCACGTCGACCGCTGGACGCTGGTTAGCGTTGAACAGGTCGGACTGGAGGAAAATCTGTCCGTCTGTAATCGAAATGACGTTCGTCGGAATGTAGGCCGAAACGTCGTTGGCCTTGGTTTCAACAATCGGCAGACCCGTCATGGACCCGCCGCCCAGCTTGTCGTTCAGCTTTGCGCAGCGCTCCAGGAGGCGCGAGTGCAGGTAGAAGACGTCGCCCGGGTACGCTTCGCGACCCGGTGGGCGACGCAAGAGGAGTGAGACCGCGCGGTAGGCTTCCGCCTGCTTTGACAGGTCGTCAAAAACAATCAGTACGTGCTTCCCGTCATACATCCAGTGCTGGCCAATCGCACTGCCGGTGTAGGGAGCCAAGTATTTGAAGCCGGCCGGGTCAGAAGCGGGCGAGGAAACGATGGTCGTGTACTCCATCGCCCCTGCATCTTCCAGCGTCTTCTTCACCGCGGCAACAGTGGATGCCTTTTGCCCGACCGCCACGTAAATGCAGCGAACCTGCTTGTCAGGGTCCCCGGTTTCCCAGTTGTCCTTCTGGTTCAAAATCGTGTCGATGGCAATGGCAGTCTTACCGGTTTGACGGTCCCCAATGATCAGCTGACGTTGGCCGCGACCAATTGGGATCATGGAGTCAATGGCTTTCAGACCCGTCTGCAACGGTTCGTAAACACTACGGCGTGCCATAACTCCCGGAGCTTGAAGTTCAAGTGCCCGACGAGCGTCAAGGTCCGTGATCTCTCCCAGACCATCCAAAGGCTTCCCCAGCGGGTTGACTACGCGTCCTAGGTATCCGTCACCAACCTCAACTGAGAGCACTTCGCCGGTGCGGCGGACCTCTTGCCCTTCCTCAATCCCGCTGTATTCGCCCAGAACGACGACACCGATGTCGCGTGGCTCCAGGTTCATTGCTAGACCTAGTGTGCCGTCGGAAAACTCTAGGAGCTCACTTGCCATTGCGCCCGGTAGCCCCTCAACCTTGGCGATGCCATCCGCTGCCAAGGTGACGTGCCCAACCTCTTCGGCCGCTGCGTCAGCGGGCGTAAAAGATTCAACGTAGGCGTCAAGCGCCTTCCGAATCTCATCGGGAGAAATCCCTAGATTAGCCATGCCGTCTTCCTATTCGTTTGTTCTACTCTTATGCATTTATCGCGTCATTGCCTCACGGGCCAAAGCAAGGTCGCGAACCACCGTTGTGTCCACGGACTGCTCCCCAGCGTCCAGCCTGAAGCCGCCAATCAGGTCCGGCTGCGTGACAGTAGTCAGCAGTACCGGGGTGTCCCAGCGTTGGCTGGCTATCCGTGCCAGCCTGTCGTACTGCGCTTCAGTGAGGGGTTCAGCGGTGTACGCCACCACTAGTTGCTTACCAGTCGCGCGGGCCACCGCCTGCGCCATGGACCGCAGCGTTGCCAGCAGCTGTCCATACTTCGAGTCGTATGCTGCCTGGACAATGAGGCGCTCCGCTATGGGGGACACGCTCCCATGCGTGATGGTTCGAGCCAAGTCAGCGCGTTCTTCTGGTGACCCGTGCCCAAGTTCGGACAATTCGACGCGAAGCTCACGGTTATCTTCAATCGCCGCCCGGACATCCACCAGCTCCTGGCACAGCTGATCGTAGTCGTCATCTTTAATGGCCTGCAGAATGTAAGACTGCAAACCTAGATCCTCGATCGCCTTCACCAGGTCCTTCGGGTGGTGCCAGTGCTCTTGACTGAGCGGGAGCAACACCTGCAACGCGGCACCGGAAATTGATGCACCAAAGACCGACTGCCACAGCGTTTCCTTAGCTTCGGTGCCGCGGGAGGGGTCCGTGAGCGCGTCCAGCAAGGACTTGTTGTCATGGAGCAGGTCGGCGACCGCATACAGGTCTTCACCGATTTGGAGCCCGTCTCCATTGTCGACTGCCACTTTGAGCTGCGCTGCGGCTTTGCTCTCCCGCTTAGTTTCCTTCATCAGGCGTCTGCCCCCGTAGGAGTTGAAGCCATGTCCTCTTCAAGTTCGTCCATGAAACGGTCGATGACCCGAGACGACAGTTCTTTGTCAGTCAAGGCTTCGCCCACGATCTTCTCAGCCAACTCTGTAGCCAGTTCGCCTACGTCTTGACGCAGCGCGATGGCGGCAGCTTGGGATGAGGCAGCAATACGTTTGTCGGCAGTCTCCTGGATCCGGGCTGCCTCAGCGTTCGCATCTTCCCGTGCCTGAGCAACAATTCGCTTCGCGTCCTGCTCCGCTTGATCTCTGATATCGCGAGCTTCCTGAGCCGCATCACGCAACAGGTCTTCACGTTCACGCCGGGCTTGTGCCGCGTCTGACTTGGCCTTGGAAGCAGCTTCCAACCCGGTGTTGATCTGCTCACGACGCTCATCGATCTTGGCGTAGATCTTAGGCAGCGATCGCCCTAAGACAATCCAGAGCAACAGGATGATGACCGTTGACCAGAAGATCTCAAAAAGCGGCGGTATTAGGACGGCAAGCCCACCAACATCACTTGCCGTCTCCGTCGGCAAAAGTGAAATCATCGCTAGACGATGAAGGTGAGGACGAAGCCAATCAGGGCCAAGGCTTCAACCAGTGAGGCGCCGATGATCATGTTGGTGAACAAGCGCCCGGCAACCTCAGGCTGACGTGCCGTGGCCTCTTGTGTTTTCCCAACCAGCAGACCGATGCCTAGGGCAGGGCCCAGCGTAGCCAGCGCGTAACCAATGATTGCGACAGAACCGCTCATGTTTTGCTCCTTCTAAATGGGGTTTTCGTAGTTTGAAAGCAACTAGTGGGCTTCAACGGACATCTTGATATAAACGGCGGTGAGAATCGTGAAAACGTACGCCTGGAGGACGGCCACGAAAATCTCAAACAGTGTGACAACCACCGATGATGCGAACGTGACTGCGGCAAGCGGCTTGAAGCCTGCTGCTGCCAGCATCAGACTTTGCGTTCCGAAATAGGTGAGCGCCAAGAGCATGTGTCCAGCGATCATGTTGGAAAGCAAACGAATAGCTAGGGTGGCGGGCCGAACAACGAAGGTTGACACCAGCTCAATCGGGGTCAGCAAAATGTACGCGGGCCAGGGGATGCCCGGAGGGAACAGCTGTTCCCTAAAGAACCCGACTCCGCCACGGGCCTTGATCCCGGCCGCAATGAACGCGATGTAGGAAAACACTGCGAACACCAGTGGAACTGACATCACAGATGAAGCAGCAATGTTGATGCCCGGCAGGATGCCCGTCAGGTTCATTGCTAGAACACTAAAGAAAACGAACGCCAATACTGTTGCGTAGCGTTTGCCGCGGCGCGTTCCAAGCAGCTCAATCCCCACCTGGTCACGCACGAAATCCATCAAAAGCTCAACAAGGAGTTGGCCGCGTGATGGGCGCAGTTTCACAGCGGCGGCGGTGATCACGAAGATCAGTATCAGGACGCCGGCCGCGAAGAAGCGAGCAAGGGTCAGTCGGTTCAGCTCAAAACTGGCGCCTTCCCAAATGATCGCTTCAGGGAAGAAATCCATAAGTCCCGGCTGATGGACGACCTTCAGGGGATCGCGGAAGAAATGCACAACGCCCGGAATGAAGGTCAGGACTGCCACCAGCGAAAAGACGACGGTGCCAACCCACCACCACCTGGGTGCTTTCACCTTCGGTTCACTGTCGGGGCTGGTCGCAACCTGATCTGGCGTTACGACAGGGGTCTTCGTCGACGTGGACAGAAAACACCTCCGGAGGCTCTAAAACTTCTGCGCTGAAAGTGCGTAAAACGCGGTTTGTCTAAGTTGTGTCCCAGACACCGACTCATAGTACCAGCCACAGAGCGTTTAGAACTGCCAGTAGGCTATCGGCGCGGGTTCCGTGGCCAAAAAGCGATGGCTTGAACTACTGCGGACGCTACGGCCGCGGCGACCACCAGCAGAGCTGTAACTAGAACGTGCTCTGGTGACAGTTTCTTCGCCATCACTAGGGCAACCGCAATCAAGGCAAACTTGGACAGCAGGTCCAGTGCGAACCAGCCCACTGACGGGTCCGCCATTCGCACAGTTTGTCTGGTTGCCACGAAGGTGATCAACAGCATTGCCAAGCCTGCACCCGCCCCGATGGTTGAGGCCACCCACGGATGGCTAGGGACAAGTAGTGAGACCATGATTGCTGCCACGACCAGTGCTGCACCGGCAACCACAAGCAAAGATTTCTGCCGACGCGCGGCTTTCAAGAGAGTCAAGCTAGTCATTGGCAGTTTCCTGTCCTTGCTTTACCTGTGGGAGCCATTCGCTGGGATTTGCTGGCTGGTACCCGGTGAGCGGATACCACATGAACCGGCCTCCACCGGCAATCACCTCCACACCGTCGTCAACCGCGGTAGGCCCACCCGGAACGCCAATGCCGGCGTGATGCCTCCTGCGGCGCCCAAAGAACTGGTAGCCGGTTGCCCCAATCAACGCTAGGAGGAACGGGGCCGCTATCAGAGATACGGTCGTGGGCGGAACCCAAATCAGAGCCACCGCTGTTGTAACGACCAACGCAGTCCACGCATACAGGATGAAAACAACGCCGCGATGAGAGTGCCCCAGCGTAAGCAAACGGTGATGCAGGTGCGTCCTGTCAGCCGACATGGGACTGCGTCCGTGCGCGATCCGCACGACGGGGGTAATCAGGAGATCTGAAAGGGGTATAACCAGAACCGCTACCGGGATTATGAAAGGCATCCAGGTCGCGACAACAGAGTGTTCTTCCAACATGAGCGGGTTGACCTGCCCGGTCACGATGATGGCTGCGGAACCCAAGACCAGACCCAGCACCATGGCCCCTGAGTCACCCATGAAAATTGAGGCGGGATGGAAGTTGTACCAGAGGAAACCGATACAGGCACCCGCCAGTGCGACAGTGATGATCGCCGCTCCGGAGAGATAAAGGGCTTCACCCATGAGCCGCGTCAAAGAGTAGGAGTAAGCGAAGAAACCTAGGGCCCCAATAGCAACGACACCGGCAGCCAGCCCATCCAGACCGTCGATGAAGTTAACTGCGTTCATGGTGGCTACCAGAATCAAAGTGGAGAACAGAATTGAAAGTCGTGCCGAGCCAATCGTGACGCCAAAGAGGGGGATGTTGATCAGCTGCACGCCCCCCACTGCCATTGATGCAGCCACCAAAAATTGGCCGGCCAACTTCGCCAGCCAATCGAGGTCCCAAACGTCGTCGATTGCCCCCAAAATACAAACGGCTATTGCCCCGACTAGGACCGCCCAAAGGGTCGGTGAGTCCCGATATTCGGCCGCAAAAAACGGTGTCGCATGCGCTAGAAGGAGCGCTAGGGCTATTCCGCCTGTGAGGGCAACGCCTCCCAACCTGGGTATTGGGACCGCGTGGACGTCACGTTCACGCGGAGGGGTGAGCACGTTGAAACCCAAAGCAACCCTGCGCACAATTGCGGTCAGGACTAGCGTGCCCGTGGCTGCCACAACAAAGAGCAGCAGGTACAACCTCACGGCCTCACACCACCTTCCGCCAAACAGGATCTACTGGAGCGCCGACTCCAGTTCACCCCAGCCTAGAGGTCCGGGCCGCAACAGCCGCATCGTGGCGGCGGTGGTGTCCACAATCGTTGAGGCAACCCCGCCAGCGCTAGGACCTGCGTCAACATAAACCGCAACTTTATCCCCGAAGTAGCTACGCGCCTGTGCAACCGTAACCGCTGGTGCGCAGCCCGCTTTGTTGGCCGAAGACACAGCTAAGGGTCCGGTTTCTTGCAGAACCTTCAACGCCAACGCCTGGTCAGGCATACGCAGCGCCACAGTTCCAACAGTGGGACCGCCCCAACCAAACTCAACCGTCGTGGAAACAACCAGAGTCAAAGGTCCGGGCCAAAACGCTTCCGCTAACTTGAAAGCCACTTGCGTGCCGGGACAGTTAGGGTCGGCGATCTCTTCCAAAGCGCGCACCGACGGAACCAGGACTGGTGGAGGCTGATCTTCCTGACGCCCTTTGGCTGCTAAAAGGCTTTGGACCGCCTGTGGGTCGGTCGGGTGAGCTGCTATCCCATAAACGGTGTCCGTGGGCAAAACGATTAAGGCGCCGCTCCCGACCTGGTTCCGCAAGTCTGCTAGGGCCGACACCGGTGAGTCCGCGGTGAGGAGCGCGCTCACGAATGTTCCTTCTTAGCTACTAAGAAGCGGTCGCGGCCAGCGAGGTCCTTGTGTGTCGCCACCTGCGAGAAGCCCACTGACAGTGCGTGGGCACGCAGACTCTCACCCTGGGATTCCCCGTGTTCCATCACCAAAGTTCCCCCTGGTGCAAGGAGTTCGAAAGCCCGTCCTGTGATTCCTCTGGGGATTACCAAACCATCTTCTCCCCCGCCGTAGAGAGCTACCTGCGGATCTAGCAGTGCTTCTGGCTGAGTGGGCGCGTCGATCCAGCCCACGTAGGGCGGATTGGAAACCACCAGGTCAACACTGCCATCTAAGTTAGGCAGTGCGGTCAAAGCGTTGTCCTCGACAACGTGGGCACCATCTGCATACCGGGAAGTGTTCGCCCGCAAGTAAGGCAAAGCCTCCGGAGAGTTTTCAACCAACCACAGCTGAAATGGTCCACCCTCCTCATACAAGGAAAGCCCCACGGCACCGGAGCCGGCACACAGGTCGACGACCCTGGTGGAATCGACGACCCTGGTGGAGGGGGCTTTCGGGAGCTCTTGGAGCGCTAGCTCAACAAGCATTTCCGTTTCGGGCCTGGTGTTGAACACTCCCGGCCCGGACTTCAACGTAAGATTTCGAAACGCCATCTGGCCCATGATGTGCTGCAGCGGGACGCGGCTTCTCCGTTGCGTAATGGCGCTGCGGTACGTTTCGGCCTTGCGCAGACCTACCTCAGTTGGGCCCAGCACCAAAGACTCTTGGTCTAAAGCCCACTGGGCAAGCCATGCGGCCTCGCCCGGATTCACCCCGGCTGAGGCTAACTGCTGGCGCCCCCAAGTGAGCAACTTTTGGACGGAGATGGTGGGTAGACCTGCAGGTCCGGCGGCAACCACTGGCACCGCGCCCTGTTCGCCAGTAGCTATGGGCCTAGCCTTGCTGTCCGGCCAGCCGTGCGGCCTCATCTGCCTGGATCGCACTGTCGACAACCGGCCCCAAGTTGCCCTCCAGCACCTGGTCTAGGTTGTAAGCCTTGTATCCAGTTCGGTGATCGGTGATCCGGTTTTCTGGGAAATTATAGGTGCGGATGCGTTCGCTTCGGTCCACGGTCCTCACTTGGCTTTGCCGTTGTGCCGCAGCTTCCGCCTCTTTTTTCTCCCTGGCATCGGCAACCAAACGGGAGTGCAGCACCTTCAACGCAGCCTCGCGGTTTTGGATTTGAGACTTCTCATTTTGCATCGAAACGACAATGCCCGTCGGAAGGTGGGTGATCCGCACAGCTGAGTCCGTTGTGTTCACGGATTGGCCGCCGGGACCCGAAGAACGGTAGACGTCTATACGCAGCTCGTTTGGGTCTAGAACGATCTGGTCGTCATCATCAATTTCAGGCATGACAAAAACGCCAGCCGCAGAAGTGTGAACGCGACCTTGCGACTCGGTAACGGGCACCCGCTGGACACGGTGCACTCCACCTTCGTATTTCAGGTGGGACCAGACCCCTTCTTCAGGTGTTGGGGTGCCCTTAGCGCGAATGCCTAACGTGATTTCTTTTAGGCCGCCCAGTCCCGTGTACGTGGTGGAAAGCTCCGTTGTCGCCCAGCCTTTTTCGGCAGCAAAGCGCTCATACATGCGGGCCAAGTCAGCAGCGAACAGCGCAGACTCTTCGCCGCCCTCCCCCGCTTTGATCTCCAAGATGACATCGCGCGCATCATCCGGGTCTCTTGGGGCCAACACTGCCACCAGATCCCGGTATGTCTCTTCGCGGCTTTCTTCCAGGGTTTCCAAATCCTCGGCAAAATCAGGGTCCTCTTCCGCCAACTCCCTAGCCGCTTCAACGTCATCCTCTAAAGCTGACAGTGCGTTCGCTAGTTTGACGATCCGCCCCAGTTCGGCATAGCGGCGCCCAACTTTGCGCGCACGTGCCTGATCAGAGTGCAAGGCGGGATCCGAAAGGGCAGTCTCAAGTTCCGCGTACTCCGCAAGCAGCGGTGTGACCGCTTCCAATCCGCCCGGTGCACTCATGAAAATTCTCCTCTTTTTAGCGAACAGCTACTTGTTTTAGATGCAAATGGGCACCGGCCAAAATGACCGGTGCCCATTTGAGAAAGCTATTTGCCAGTGGCCTTCTTGCCATAGCGCTTTTCGAAGCGCGCCACGCGACCACCGGAGTCCAGAATCTTCTGCTTGCCCGTGTAGAACGGGTGGCAAGCGGAACAAACGTCGACCCTCATGTTCCCGCCTTCAAGCGTCGACATGGTTTCGAACTCATTCCCGCAAGTGCAGGTGACTGTGGTCTCTACGTACTGGGGGTGAATACCTTGTTTCATTCCGTCTCCTCAATCGCGACCCGGGTCCCAACCTTGTCCGAAGTGGACGGCTCTGGGTGAACCGGGAGCTAACGCTTAAGTGTGACACCCAGGCGGCCCAACTTCCAGCTGCAAACCGCCAGTTTTAGGTGAGACTTACTACTCCGAAGTGGTGCGCTGCACCAGCATCAGGAACTCTGCGTTTTGCTGGGTGTCCTTCAGCTTGCCAAGCACTGACTCCAGCGCGGCCTGCTGATCCAAGCTGCCAAGAGCCCGGCGAAGCTTCCACATGATCGCCAACTCTTCAGGCTTGAACAACATCTCTTCACGACGCGTGCCCGAAGCGTTGATGTCGATTGCAGGGAAGATGCGCCTGTCTGCAAGTGCGCGGGACAAGCGCAGTTCCATATTGCCGGTCCCCTTGAACTCTTCGAAAATGACCTCATCCATCTTTGAGCCAGTTTCGACCAATGCGGACGCCACGATCGTGAGTGATCCGCCCTCTCTTAGATTGCGGGCCGCTCCAAAGAACTTCTTCGGCGGGTACAGGGCCGCTGCGTCAACACCACCGGACAAGATTCGTCCAGATGCGGGAGCTGCAAGGTTGTAAGCACGCGAAAGGCGAGTGATTGAGTCCAGGAGGACAACAACATCCTGGCCCAGCTCAACTAGGCGCTTAGCGCGTTCGATTGCTAGCTCAGCAACCGTGGTGTGGTCGGACGCGGGCCTGTCAAACGTTGAAGCAATAACCTCACCGTTCACAATTGAACGCATGTCGGTCACTTCTTCTGGGCGCTCATCCACCAGCACCACCATCAGGTGAGCCTCAGGGTTGTTGATCTCAATTGCTTTAGCAATCTGTTGGATGATCATTGTCTTACCCGCTTTAGGTGGGGAGACAATCAGGCCGCGCTGGCCTTTTCCAACCGGGGCCACTAGGTCAATCATGCGTGGAGTAACGGCCTTTGGAGTTGTCTCCAAACGCAGTTGCTCTTTCGGGTATTCAGGAGTCAGTTTTGCAAACTCGCGTCGCTGGGCAGCTTGCTCAACGGTCATGCCGTTGATCGTGTCCACCTTTACCAGCGCGTTGTACTTTTGGTTCCCGCGGCGCTGCTCACCCTCACGTGGCGTGCGGACTTTACCCGTGACCGCGTCACCGGGACGCAGTCCCCATCGGCGCACGTTACCCAGCGTCACGTACACATCGTTGTCTCCGGGCAGGTATCCGGAAGTGCGGACAAACGCGTGGTTCGACTGAACGTCCACGATGCCCGCAATTGGGATGAGCGATTCCTCATCCAACACCTCAGGCTCTTGATCCCTTTGGCGCTGTCCTTGCTGCCCCTGCTGTCCTTGGTTTTGACGGCCGGATCGTCCCCGCCTGCGCGAACCGCGGTCACGGCGACTCCTGCGTGATCCGTCGCCGCCTTCTGGAAGTTCAATTTCATCCGGGGTCCGAGCACCGTCACCAGACTTGCCGCCCCTGGGCCTGCTTTCGCCAGATTTGTCTTCGTCGGCACCGTCCGCATCCCGGTTCTTCCCCTGGATGCCTGACTGTTGCAGTTGTTCAGCGACAGCTTCGCGCGCGTCTTGCTTTGGTCCTGAGTTTTGGTCTGGTCTGCCGCGACGTCTTTGTTCGCTGCCCGAGCGTTCAGCCCTGCCAGTGTCCTTCTCTTCTGGTTCCCCGTTGGTCGACCGCCCCTTCACACCCTTGGTTTCCTGTTCGGTGTTGCGGGAAGACTCTTCACGCCGATTGGGCGGGGTCGACGTCTGCGTCGATGTCTGTGTCGATGTTTGGTGCGCTTTTTCGTGGCCGCCGGAAAGAACGGCAACCAGGTCGGACTTACGTAGCCGCGAGGTGCCTTTTAGGCCTCGCTTCGCGGCAAGTGCCTGAAGTTCTGCAAGTTTTAGTTTGCTCAGGTCGGTATTGTCCGACGTTGAGTTTTCCATCTGTGTCCGGTCCTAACTGTGGACTATCAGCCAGCGCCATACACGGCACGTGGTCGGGAGTGGAATGAGGTTTGCGGCTCTTATGCACGCAACCTTTGAGAAATAACTGGGCACGCTGGCCCTACGATTTCCTATCCGTTTGGAAACTATAACAGCACGGTACATAACTTCTCATCCGGGCAGGAAAGATCACACGTAATTCACAGGCCGTACGCTGCGAACCCTAGGGGCAGGTGCTCCCACCCTGAAGTGTGAGCCGCATCGACTACCGACTGTGGAACACTGCTCAAACAAACAACTGCGGGTCCGGGACCGCTCACGAATGCAGGTCGCCCCGAACTGCGCAACCACGCGACCAATTCAGCTGACGCTGGCGAGGGGACCGTCAAGTACTGGTTCTCCAAATGATTTTCAGTCGCGGCCATCAAGAGTGAGCCCGACGGTTGGCGCGCCCCGGTCAACATCGCCACATGCAAAGCCTGCGCCGCCCCCGCCCGCTGCGCCATCTCAAATGGGACGGTTCTGGGAGGCTCCAGCGCCTCCTCCTGTTCGCAGATTTGGAATCCCGGGACAAAAGCGCAGGGACTCAGGGAGCCGACAGCGCTTGCCCGGAAAGTCACCGCGTCCTGTTGCGTAAGTACTGCTGCTTCGCCCCGCACGGCCAACGCAGCCCTGAGCCTACCCACCCCGTGGCTTTCTACTTGTGAAACTACGAAGTCACTGCCAAGTTCTTCAGGGTTTCCTAGGAGCTCTAGGGCTGCGCGTACCCCAGCGGTTACCTCGGCCGCGAAATAACCAAGTCCAGCTCCAGGTGGCAGCTGAGTGTCAACGATCCAGTGGACGCCAACACGCGGCGCCCCCACTGTGTCCAAGACGCCGTTGAGGGCAACTATCCCCGGGTGAGTTTGGGGATCTTGAGTCTTTGCGCCCGTGACCTTGTTCGGTCCGACGACGGCCCGCACGACCACTCGATAGTTTGGCGCGGTCGCCACCCCCAGTGTGTTGAACCCTGTGCCAAAGCCAACGACGGAGCCGGGGACCACCACTTGAGCTCTATCAGACTGAATCTTCATGACCGCCAACTATCCCTTACTGGTCGACTGTCCCCTACTTGCCGACTGGCCCTTACTAACAGACGCGACTGTTTCCTTCGTGGACCCCTTATCCCGTTTGACACGAACCCAGTCTGCAAATCCGACAGCAACCGCTAGGAAAACAATGCCAGCAATGGCAAAAGAGGACAAAGACAGTGCAGCCTGCCCAGCTTCTTGAGGGCCGTGCTCCCGGTTAGCTGCGACGGTGCCGAAGTAAACAGTGGTGACAAAGGACAGGCCAATTGCGGTGCCAAGACGCTGGAAAGTCTGCATCAAAGCGGCGGCAACCCCAGCCAAGCGGTTTGTGACACTTTGCAGAGCCAGAGCCTGGTTGGGAGAGATCATGAGCCCGGACCCGGCTCCTGCTAAAGCCATCGCCGCAATGACTGCCCACGGTCCCCATGCTGGGGGGACTTCCAACAGCAGTAGACCCAAGGCAGCCATGGTGAGCGCGACAATCCCCGAACCCACAACGGGAATGACCCGCCCAAACCGGTTGACCAGCCCACCGCTAGCACCGGAGGTGACGCCCGAGGCGACAGCAAATGGCACCGCGGCGGCTCCGGCCGCAAGCGCCGTCCAACCGACACCTTGTTGCAAGTACAAGGTGACAATCAGGAAGATTGAGGTGAAGCCACCGAAGTAGAAGAAGGCCGCTAGGACGCCCAGCAGGAACGACCAGTTCTTGAGCAGCTCTGGGTCCCCAAGTGCTGTTCCTCCTTGCCGGATCCAAAACCACTCCCACAGCGCGAACAGCCCGATGAGGAGGACTGCGGGGATCAGCAGGTGGTAGGAGCGTGCGTTAGTCGAACTTCCCGCTGGTTCCAGGAAGGGAAGCATTACCAGCAGCGTGGCCCCGCCTAGAAGGAGGATTCCAACCGGGTCGAACTCGCGAATCAGGCTTGACTGAGTGAGTGGCCGGCGCGCGGACCTCGGCAGTTTCTTCGCCGCAAGGGGAACGACGACTAGGCCGATTGGTACGTTCATTAAGAACACTAGGCGCCAGCCAAGGTCGGGTCCGGCAAGGGCAATGAGTAGGCCGCCCAGGACTGGCCCCAGGGCGGTTGAGAGGCCAACGACTACGCCGAAGATGCCGAATGCTCTGGCTAGCGCTTTGCCCTTATAGAAGTCTTGGATGAGCCCAATAACCTGCGGGTTCAAAATCCCCGCGGATGCTCCTTGCGCGAAGCGCATGCCGGCCAGCCAGTAGGCGTTGGGGGCCAGCCCGCACGCTAGCGATGTGAGGACAAAAGCGGTTAGACCAAAGAGGAACAGTTTCTTTCGTCCCAGGATGTCCCCGGCACGCCCGGCAGCTACCAGGGTTAGGCCGAAAGCTAGTGCGTATCCGGCAACGATCCACTGGATCTGGGTTGGGCCGGCGCCTAAAGACTGTTCCATGGAGGGAAGGGCAACGTTCACGATGGACACGTCAAGAAGGGTCATGAAGCCGGCTGACAGCACCATCGCGAAGGCGCCCGCGTAACCTGCCAGGCTGCTGGCCGGATCAACGCGTCTAGCTTTACTCATACACGACTTCCATCATCTTGCTACGGTGACCTTATGGATAGCGCTGAAGCGGACTTTGAATTCGAAAGGCGCTTCTTTGTGCAATCCCTCCCCAAAGAGCTGGCAGGAGAGACGAATCCGAACCTGATAGTTCAGACGTACTTCTTAGCTTCTCAAGGATACGGGCTACGGATCCGGCTGCAAGCAACCGGGCTTGGCAAGCCGGTCCCGGTGGACATTAGCGGCAAGGAAGCTATCGAGCTCTTCGCCGACGACTTTGACCTTTGTGTTCTGGCCGCTAAGGGTCCCTACGTTGGGGGAACCCGGTACGAAGCTGAGCGTGAGCTGGACGTTAGTGTCGGCACGCAGATGAGTATTCTTGGCGGCGCCACCTTGGTGAAGCTGCGCTATGGCCTGTGGCTTGGTCAAGACGGCTGGGTTATAGACCAGTTCTTGGGAGACAACGGCCCCTTGATCATTGCTGAGTGTGAACGGGCGGGTCCGGTGGTGGATCTGGAAATTCCCTCGTTCTGTGTAGAGGAAGTCTCCGACGACGCCCGTTTCTCAAACGACTCCCTGGCCGTGACGCCATTCCAGGAATGGTCCGGCCAGTACGCGCGGGCGCTGGCGATGAACCCGCCCCGGTTTCAGCACGAATTCGGGACCAACCGACCCCTAGCTGAGTAACGCTTACATGCGTTCTGGCGCACTTACCCCAAGCAGGTCCAGCCCGTTTTCCAAAACCTGGGCTGTCGCCGTGTTCAACCAAAGGCGCGCAACGTGTCCGGCGTTCACCGACTCATCGGCCCTGGGGGTCACCCGGGTCTGCTGGTACCACGTGTGGTAGGTGCCAGCTAGAGACTCTAGGTAACGGGCGACCTTGTGGACTTCAGACTTTTCCGCGGCCGCTGCCACCACCTGGGGGAACTGGGCCAGCTCACCCAACAGTGCGGTGTCCGCCTGCGTGTCTAGGGCCGCAGGATCGTAGCCTTCTCCCAATTCGATCCCGTGCTCCTTCGCATTGCGAGCCACGCTTTGGGTTCGCGCGTAAGCGTACTGGACGTAGTACACGGGGTTTTCGTTGGAGTTCGTCTGCAACAGGTCTAGGTCAATGGTCAAAGGGGTGTCAGCAGAGACGCGCACAAGCGAGTAGCGGGACGCATCCACACCTACCGAGTCAACTAGGTCGTCAAGGGTGACAACAGTCCCGGCACGTTTCGACATGCGTACGGGCTCCCCGTTGGACAGCAGGGACACCAGCTGCCCAATCAGGATCGACATGTTTTCTCCCGGCGTGTCACCGAAAGCAGCACACACCGCCATCATGCGACCCACGTAACCGTGGTGGTCAGCACCCAGCAGGTAGATTGCCTGGTCAGCCCCACGGGAGCGTTTGTCTAGGTAGTAGGCGACGTCTCCGGAAAGGTAGGCGGACTCACCGTTGGATTTCACTAAGACGCGGTCTTTGTCGTCACCAAAGTCGGTTGAGCGCAACCACAGGGCCCCATCCGCTTCATAGATAGCGCCCTTGTCGCGTAGGACTTCGATGGCGCGGTCGACGGCACCGGAGGCATGCAGGGAATCCTCGTGGAAAAACACGTCAAATTCGACGCGGAAGTCAGCTAGACGCTCCTTGATTTCAGCGAACATCAGCTCAACGCCCTCTTGGCGGAAAACCTCTAGGGCTTCGTCGTCCGCCAGCTCCACCGGGTTAGGCAAGTCCTGGCTGAGCTGTCCGTCCACAACCTCTTGCGCGATGTCGGTGATGTAGTCGCCGCCGTAGCCGTCTTCCGGGGCCTCTTCACCGCGGGCGCGCGCCAGCAACGATGCGGCGAACCTGTCGATTTGGGAGCCGTGGTCGTTGAAGTAGTACTCCCGAACGACAGTCGCGCCGGAGGCTTCCAGCAGACGAGCCAACGCGTCCCCAAACGCCGCCCAACGAGCCCCTCCAATGTGAACAGGGCCGGTGGGGTTTGCGGACACGTACTCAAGGTTGATTACCTTGCCGGCCAAACTTTCGTTCTTTCCGTAGTGCGCGCCTTCCGAAACGATCATGCCTGCCAGTTCGCCCGCCGCGCCGGCATCCAGGCGAATATTCACGAACCCGGGACCAGCAACTTCGGCGGACGCTACCTGCTTGTCACCCTGCAGGCACTGGGCAATCAGCTCGCCAAGTTCACGCGGCGACATTCCTGCCTTTTTCCCAAGCTGCATGGCAACGTTGGTTGACCAGTCACCGTGGTCGCGAACTCGCGGTCGCTCAATGGTCACCTGAGCGGGGATTTCGTCAGCGCCAAGCGCCAACTTCCCGGACTGGGTGAGGGAGAGCAAGCAGAAACGAACAAGGACAGATAATTCTTGGGGAGTCACGCGCAAAGCCTAGCGCGTCGGGAAATGGTTTCTCTCCCCCGATAACAAGTAGTGCGCGGACCCACAGGTTCGGGTCAGGGTTCGTTACTGGAAACCCGGCTGGGAGACAGTGGTTTCGTGATGCGAAGAGAATCGGGGGCCACGTGATTGAGCTAGGTTTTTTTGACGAGGGCCCACTGCCCGACTGCCCCTCCTGGTGCGCCGGGGAACACCCGCAACAAGCCGGTGTAACGCACACAAGGAGCGCGGGGCTGCAAGCTGTGGTTGCCAGGACGGCTCTAACCCTGGGGCCGCAAGCAACCGAGTTTGACGTTCTGCGCTTCCAAGGTGCCGACGACACTGAGGAGTGGGTGTTTGTTGGCGATGATGCGCAGGGCTTTGTGATCACTACGGAAAGCGCGGCCCGCATTTTCCGCGCCCTTGGCGACATCCTTACCAGCGCGGGCCACTAACCATCAGGGCACGTCAGGTTAGGCGGGTCCCATAAATGTCGTGTCCGGGGCGGGGCTCCATGGGGCCGCGACCCAGATACACCGCCCCTGCGATCTCTCCTGCCGGGTGTCCGGAGAATAGTCCCGGGTGTGCCGGCGGCAGAATGTCCTCGATCCGAACTGAAAGAACCTGGCAGATGGACAGCAGTGTGTACAGCGTCGGGTTCGTTGGCTCTGTCTTTGATTTCAGTCCGCGTTCTAGGCGCTGGTAAGTGTGCCGGGACAGTCCCGCAGCGATCGCAACATGTTCTTGCGAAAGGTTTTTAGATTCTCGGACCGCGGAAATGTTGTCGCCCAGCTCGCGCGCAAACACTTCCCACGCTGGCGTAGGCTTTCGACCTGTCATAGCTCAATATTCGCCCGACGTGACATTTAAGCCGACCGCTCCCATGCGGTCACTTATAAGCGCAGGTCAGCGTGCTTATCTGCTAACGACCGGCGCTAGTAGCGGCCTGCCTCTTGGCGCGTGCGGACGGCTCGAACGCAAAAGGGTGGGTTGTGGCCAAGAAATCGCTTCAAAACACCGTTATCCTGGCCACAAACGTCGTTATTGAATTCGATGGATGTCAGGTGGGCGAAAAAGCGCCCCGAACAGGACTCGAACCTGCGACCTCTCGCTCCGGAGGCGAGCG
>CAYFNQ010000018.1:13832-23457 GCA_964344535.1 uncultured Actinomyces sp. | reverse complement strand
GCGCCCTTCTTGACGTTGGAACAGCGCGCCTACCCGGCCGTGGTAGATGTGGATGGGGATCCGTCGACACCGAAGCGACTCCTGTGGATCGTGGACGCTTACACGACTTCCGACATGTACCCGTATTCGGAACACCAGTCGCTGCTTGAGGCAACAACCGACTCCCGGACAGCCGGTGTCGGTGTGGCGGGTGCGGGCAACGTCAACTACATGCGTAACTCCGTGAAGGTGACGGTGGACGCCTACGACGGTTCTGTGAGCCTGTACGCGTGGGAACCCGACGAACCGATCCTGCAGGCATGGTCTGCCGTGTACCCGGGGATGATCAAGGACCTCTCAGAAATTTCGGGTGACCTCATGGCGCACATGCGCTACCCGGAAGACATGTTCAAGGTTCAACGCAAACTCCTTGAGACCTATCACGTGACGGAAGCTGCGGAGTTCTACACGGGTGGTGACCGTTGGCGTCTGTCCGAGGACCCAACATCCGTTTCCGGTGACGCCACTGCCGCAACAGCCCAGAGGTTGCAGCCGCCCTACTACCTGACCATGCAAATGCCGGGACAGGACAGCGCCGAATTCTCCCTGACCTCTGTCTACGTGCCAGCTGGTGCGGGAGAGTCACGCAGAGCTGCTATGGCCGGATTCTTGGCGGTGGACTCTGAAACTGGCAGTGAGCCGGGTAAGAAACGTGACGGTTACGGGAAGCTGCGTTTGATCGCTTTGCCCTCGTCCACCACCGTCCCCGGGCCCGGTCAAGTGCAAAACAATTTCAACACCGACCAGCAGGTGGCTATGGAACTGAACCTTTTGAACCAGCAGGGCTCCAAGGTTCGCCACGGCAACCTTCTCACCTTGCCAGTTGGTGGCGGCTTGCTTTACGTGCAGCCCGTCTACGTTGAGTCAACTTCCTCCACCTCCTACCCGGTGCTGCGCTACGTGCTCACCGCATTTGGTGACCAGGTCGGGTTCGGGCGGACACTGGGTGACGCTTTGGACCAAACCTTCGGCGGCGACTCTGGTGTGGAGGACCCGAACCAGGGAATTGTGGATGGCGAGGGCGAAGAGGGCACAGACGAACCCCTAACCCACGAAGAGCAAATCAGTGCACTGCTCACCAAGGCTCGGGATGCCATGTACGCCTCGCAAGACGCCATGGCTGCGGGCGATTGGGCTGCCTACGGCCGCGCCCAGGATCGTCTGAGCGCCGCGTTAGAGCAGCTGGTGGAACTGTACGGCTTGGAAGTCCCAGAAGTTGAAGACGGTCAGGCTGTAGAGGACCTTGGCACAGTCGACGGTGAGACAGATGGCAGCACCGATCTGGGGACCTTGGGTGAGGATGCGGAGGACGCCAGCTAAACGTCTTGTTCCAGCAGCACCACGGGCATGATCACACCGTCCGTGGTGCGCTGGAGCTTGGAGTGTCCAACAGCTGTGAACCCCAGCAACTTGTAGTGCTCAACAAGCTTCTTGTTGTACTCGTTGCAAACTAAACGCAAGTGGTCCAGCCCTTTAGTGGCGCCCTGCTTGCGGGCCCACTCCAACATTTGGCCGGCAACTCCCATGCCAGAGGCACTGCGGCTTACGACTAGGCGGTGAACGTAGACGGCCCGGCCCGGGTGTTCTTCCCAGGTGTCGCCGCCCTGAAAGCTCAGCTGTAGTGAACCCACGGGTTGGCCGTTGTCATCAACAGCTAAAAACAGGCGGCCCTCGTTCGCTGCCTGATGGAACTCTTCGGGGCGAAAGGGGGCTTCCCACTGGGCGATTCCCCGGCTTGATAGCCAAGCTCTGGCACCGTCCAGCAGACGCTGGACCACGGGCACGTCAGACTCTTCCACCTGTAACATCTGGACACCGGGCACGGGCAGAGCATACCCGTGCCACGCCTTGGATGAGAAACGCCACTGAAATGGGTGTTGAGCAATCAGGACTGCGCGACTACAGTTGTTAGAGCAGACGCGGGGTGGAGCAGTTCGGTAGCTCGCCGGGCTCATAACCCGGAGGTCGTTGGTTCAAATCCAGCCCCCGCTACTGGTAAGGCCCCAGGTTCTTCTAGAACCCGGGGTTTTTCCTTACCCAGACAGCTCCTACTTGATTCAGTGTCCGCACTCAATCAGCTTTTGTGGAGCCAACAGTGCGCAGGCGGACAAATGACTTTCACAGCAATCCTTAGCCACTACCGCGTGATCCCTGTTGTCGTTGTTGATGACGTGGCGCAGACGCAAACACTGATAAACGGACTGGTCTGCGGCGGGTTGCCCGTAGCAGAGGTGACCTTGCGGACCAGCGCTGCCCTAGGCGCGATTGAAGAGCTTGCTGGTTCCCAGGGCATCCTGGTTGGAGCGGGAACGGTACGCACCCCACAGCAGGCTCGGGAGGCAGTGGCCGCAGGTGCAAAGTTTCTAGTGTCTCCAGGGCTTAGTGCAGCGGTTGTGCGCAAGGCACAGGAACTGGGGGTCCCCATCTTGCCGGGCGCAGTCACGGCGACTGAGATCATGGCAGCCCAAGACCTAGGTTTAGACACTTTAAAGTTCTTTCCCGCTGAAACTTCCGGGGGCGCCCACGCAGTCAAAGCACTAGGGGCGCCTTTTAGTGACGTCCATTTTGTCCCTACAGGCGGAATCAGTCAGCACAACGCAGACCAGTACCTGCAGCTGCCAAACGTGGTGGCGATCGGCGGTTCATGGATGGTTCCCCAAAGAGCGCTACAAGAAGGCGACTGGCAGACCATTGCCAAGCTGAGCAAACAGGCCGTTGCCCTGGCCAGCAAAGCGCCCACACTTTAGCTCCGCACCGCCTAGGCAACCCCACCCAGGCCTACCCGACCTAAGAAGGACCACGACACCATGGTGAAATCTACAGCGGCCAATCCCAAAGCAGACCGCCCTCAACCCGCCACCCCTAAAGCCGTGGACCCCGAGGCCCGGGTCAACCTCAAGCTACGCTCGCCGCAAAGCTGCACGTACGACATCGTTTCCCTAGGGGAAGTGATGCTACGCCTAGATCCCGGCGACATGCGCGTACGCACAGCCCGCAACTTCACCGCTTGGGAAGGCGGTGGCGAATACAACGTAGCCAGAGGACTGAGCAAAGTCTTTCGTAAACGTGCCGCGGTTGTTACGGCGCTTGCGGACAATGAGGTGGGGCGCCTGATCGAAGATTTCATTATGACCGGCGGGGTCGACCCGCAGTTCATTCAGTGGGTGCCATACGACGGTGTGGGGGAGAAGGTTCGAAACGGGCTGAATTTCACGGAAAGAGGTTTTGGTCTTCGCGCCGCCCTAGGCGTTTCTGACCGAGGCCACACCGCCATTTCCCAAATGCGTCCCGACGCCGTGGACTGGGACCACTTGTTCGGGACTCTAGGTGTGCGCTGGTTCCACACCGGGGGGATCTACGCAGCACTTTCAGACCAGTCAGCGCAGACCGTGGTCGCGGCTATTGAGGCAGCAAAACGACATGGCACAGTGGTTTCCTACGACTTGAACTACCGGCCGTCGCTTTGGGATCGTGTTGGCGGTCCGGCCAGAGCCCAGGAAGTGAACCAGGCTATCGCCCCACTCATTGACGTGATGATTGGGAACGAAGAAGACTTCACGGCCTCTTTAGGGTTTGAGGTCCAGGGCGCTGACGCCCAGCTCAGCGACCTGGAGGTGGACGGTTTTGTGGCCATGGTCGAACAGGTGGCGAAGGCTTACCCGAACTTCCAAGTCATCGCCAACACCATCCGCACCGTTCACACGGCTTCCGACAACGATTGGGCTGCCATAGCGTGGTCGGCGCCAACAGGGGTTGTGCACTCCACGTGGCGTGAGAACGTGCAGATCTTAGATCGAGTCGGGGGCGGAGACTCCTTCGCTTCCGGACTCATCTATGGGCTTTTGGAAAACCTCCCCCTAGTTGATGCCGTGAACTACGGTGCCGCACACGGGGCCCTGGCACAAACCACGCCGGGGGACACCTCAATGGCCCGCCTTGAAGACGTTGAAAACCTGGTCGCCGGTGGCAGCACGCGGATTGTTCGCTAGCCTTCGTCAGATGTGTTGACTCGAGGCTTTTTTCCACGGATTTCACCTGTTTTAAGCGTCGAGTCGACACATGTTGTGGGGCGGTACGCTTAGAGCGCCCATGACTAAACAACCAGCGCTCAAAGTCACCGACCTGTCCGTTTCTTACGGGACAGTCAAAGCACTCCAGGACGCCACATTTTCTCTAACGAAAGGCACCGCAACCGGGGTACTGGGTCCCAACGGTTCGGGAAAGACCTCTCTCCTCAAAGGAGTTCTCTCCCTGGTGCGTCGGACCAGCGGCACGGTCAGCTTTGAAGGCCGTCCCCTTAGTGACGTCCGCCGTGAAGTCGCCTATGTGCCCCAGCACAAGGAGGTGGACTGGGACTTCCCAATCACCGCCGCACAAATGGTCCTTCTGGGCACCTACCCGTCACTGGGGCCGGTCAAGCGGGCCGGTGAGAAAGAGAAGCAGTGGGCGCACGCCTGTCTGGACCGCCTGGGCATGGCCTTGGTCGCAAAACGGCAGGTGAGCGAGCTTTCAGGCGGGCAGCAGCAGCGCCTGTTTTTAGCCAGGGCACTAGCTCAGCGACCCACCTACCTGTTCTTGGATGAGCCGCTGGTTGGCGTTGACGCGGCCAGCGAGCAAACCATTTTGGGTGTCCTGCAAGAAATGACGGCCCAGGGCGTCACCGTCCTAATGGTCGACCACGACCTAGTCCGCGCCCAAGCATTTTTTGACCAAGTCTTGCTGGTAGACCACCGCATAGTGGCTCAAGGCCAACCGAGCCAGGTTCTGACCCCCGAGCTGATCTCCCAGGTTTACCTAGGCTCTGCCTTACCCAGCAAAGATGAGCGCCTTGCGCAGGGAGGAGCCTAGTGGAGTTCTTCCTTGACTTAGCCACGTACACGTTCTTGCAAAAAGCGTTCCTCACCGCAGTTTTGGTGGGCGTCCTAGGTGGAGTGGTGGGCTCCTTTGTGGTTTTACGAGGGCTTGCCTTGATGGGTGACGCCATTTCCCACGCTGTCCTACCGGGTGTAGCCATCTCATACATGGCGGGCATCAGTTTCTTTTTCGGGGCGTTTGGCTTTGGGATGCTCACAGCTCTAGGAATCGGGTTCCTTACGCAAAAAACGCGGCTGAAGAATGACTCGGCCATAGGGATCGTGTTTTCGACGTTTCTGGCGCTGGGCGTGGTCTTGGTAGCAAAAGCGGAAACCACCGTGGACCTTACGCAGATCCTTTTTGGGAACATTCTGGCGGTCCGCACTTCCGACATGTGGCTCACCGTGGCGGTGACGGCTTTGATTTTGACGCTGGTCGCACTGTTCTACAAACAGTTGCTGGTCAGCACGTTCGACCCAATTTTGGCCCAGGTGTACGGGGTTCCAGTTCGTCTCATCCACTACGGTTTGCTTACCGCGCTCACATTAGTTTCTGTGGTCGCCCTGCAAACCGTGGGCGTGCTGTTAGTGGTTGCCCTACTGATTACGCCGGCCGCAGCGGCCTACCTGCTGACGACTAGGCTGTCACGCATGCTGTTTCTGGCCGGCTTCTTCGGTGCCCTTTCTGCAGGGCTGGGCCTGCATCTGAGCTTTGCTTACAACTTGCCGTCGGGCGCCACCATTGTCTTGGTGGCCTCCGCCTTATTCCTGCTCTCACTCCTCATCTCTCAAGTGCGCAACCCGGGGAAGGCTTGGAACTTGCTTTCTGGGCGGTCCCGGGCGTGAAGTTTCCCAGGAGGCACTGGCAGGTTTGGCTGCTGTTGATTGTCCCTACGTTGATAGCGGCCTGCACAGCCGCACCCGTACAGGGGGGCGGGGAAGAGCCCGACGCTGCCAAGTTGCAGGTTGTTTCCTCTTTCACCGTGCTCACCGATATCGCTACCCAGATAGGTGGTGAGCGCGTCGAAGTGCACAACCTGGTTCCCCGGGGCACCGACCCGCACAGTTTTGAGGCTTTGCCTGAAGATCTGAAGGCTTTGAGTGAAGCGGACTTAGTCTTGTACAACGGGCTCAACCTGGAAGGTGGGGAACAGGGCTGGTTGTTTCGCCTACTTGAGGCCAGCAACCAAAGCGTCGCCGTCCCCATTTCTGCAACCGCTGGTGTCGTGCCCCTTTACGTGAACGATCAGTCAGGGGTGGAAGAACCCAACCCGCACGCGTTTGCCAGCCCCAAGCAGGGAATCACAATGGCCCAAAATGTTGCGGCCGCACTAGAAGAAGCTGATCCGCAGGGTGCTAACTACTATCAAGCGCGGGCCGCGAACTACATTGCGCAGCTGGAGCAGCTTGATTCGGACTACAGCCAAGCCCTGACAACGATCCCTGAAGACCAGCGTGTTTTGGTGACCAGTGAACGCGCATTTCAGTATTTGGCAGCCGACTACGGGCTGCAGGAAGCCTACATTTGGTCCATTGACACGGAAGAAAACGGGAGTCCCAACCAGCTGAAAACCCTCATTGAGTTCATTCGCACTCACCAGGTTCCGGCTGTGTTTGTGGAGTCAAACGTGGACCCTAGGCCCATGGAAACCATCTCTATCGAGACTTCAGTGCCCATTGCGGGCACTCTCTACTCAGATGAGCTAGGGAAGGCAGGCAGTGGCGCTGACACCTACATTGGGTATTTGCGGCATAACCTTGAAACCATTGTTGGTGGCCTGCGCGGCTAGGCCTCGTAGCGGAGTAGAAAACGGATCACAGATTTGGGAAATGACGGGGAATAGCATGGAACTAGAAGTGTTGGAGCCCAGCGCGGCCGGTGAGGTCCTCACGTTGCAGCGGGCCGCGTTTGCTACAGAGGTGCGTTTCCGTTTCCCAGACTACGTGGAGCCAATTACCCAAACACTCCAGGAACTAAACGATGAGTTCGCGGACCAGGGCGCTATTGCCGTGGGGTTGCGCGACCACGGGCGTTTGGTCGCAGCATTGCGTATGCGCCCAAAGGACGACGGTGTCTACTTTTACCGACTGTCCGTTGCCCCGGACAAGACGGGGGAACGCTTGGGAGCCACGCTGATGGAGCAGGCGATAGAGGCGGCGCCACAGCTGTTTCCTGACGCCAAGAGGATCAGTTTCAACGCTGCCGGAAACTTTGAGTGGCTGATTGCCTGGTATGAGCGCCTGGGGTTCCAAGTCGTCGAAAAGGATGTCGACGGCATCAAAGACAACTGGGTGCTGGCACGCAGCCTGCCCTGATAGCCGCGGCCAGACCCAACGTGGCACCAACCAGTTGGCTACAAGTGGGCTACCAGTTGGGAACTAGCTGGATTCCCTGTTCCTCAATTGCTTCCAGCCAGCGCGGATCTTGGAGCACCTGGAATTCCCAGACTCGCTTGTTCCAACCATCACCGAAACGCTCCCGCGCCCAGGAACTGTCGTTAGAGGGGTGCAAGAAGACCTCAGATGTTCCTTCCGGGAACAGCGGCAGTAGCTCTAGGTAAGAGTCCAAGAGCTGGTCGTAAGAGCGCACCTGATCAGCCGGCTGCTGGTTGGTTGCCATTGCCTGCGGCAGCGCAACACCCAGCTGGTCGGCCGCTTGGACCGCCATTTTGTGCAGTTCCCGGATCTGTTGGGGCACGTTGGTCCCGAAGTAAAGGTCTAGTGTGCGAGGTAGTCGCAACCCCATCTGGTGCTGGGCGCAAAATCCCAACGCCACCTCAATGAAGGGTTTGCCCGACAGTCCGTAGAGGGTTCCTGAATGCGAATCTAGTCGGGCCGGTGCGCTGCCACCATGGTCTACAAGGCTTGCGAACTGGCGAGTCATTTCAGCGGCAACCTGCGCATCTTCAAAACTTGCCACGGCAGCCGCTGGGTCATCCAGCAGGTCGCCACCCCTTACCGCCTGCCAGGGTTCTCTGCCCCGGTCAGAGTTCAAAACGAAGTGCAGACCCAGCCCGGCTTTCGCCCCGGGAACCTCCAAGAACTCCGGGAGTGAACCAAGCTGCGACGGTTGGGCAGAAATCACTGTCGTGGCGGTGATGAAGCCGCCTTCCATCAGCTCCCAGATCGCCTCATTTGTTCCCTGGTCGTAGCCGTAGTCGTCCGCGGTGATTACTAGCCGTCGCTTTGCAGTCACTACCTTCCCCTTGTCGGTTTCAGCTTTGTCCCTAGGCTCAGTTGCACAGCCTCAGTCAAAGTCGATGTTGGCCAGGTTGACGTCGTCACGGACCGCTTCTAGGTCCTCTTCATCCATCGGCGTCGCTTCGGGAACTTTCACAAAGCGAGAGATGAGGGAGCCGATCATGAGCAAGGCGAACGGGTAGATGGCCATGTAGAAACGCCACGCTAGGCCCGCAGAGTCCCCGGGAGCTTCACCGCTTTGGTAGCCAAAGAACCAGCTCAGCGACACCAGCGCCAGCGCCACGGGGAGTGCACTGAGGCGACCCAGGACCCCGAAAGCGGAAAGGAACAGACCTTCGCGGTGAACGCCGTATTCGGCTGCGTCCTGGTCCAAAATCCTCGCGTAAATCAAGTCGGAGGTCGCCAGCATGCCGGAATAGCCAACACCAACGGCAAGGCCGGCCAGAACGCCGGTGAGAAGGTTGGTGGCGAAAAAGAGGGGCAGGAACGAAACACCGCACAGGGGTAGGGCAAGTTTCCAAGTCCAGGCCGCGCCCTTCCTACGAACCACAGTGGTCCACAGCGCTAGGAACCCAATGGATGCCAAGATCACCACAACCTGGATGATGGTGGCATCCAAAGCGGATCCTTCCAAGGAGTATTGGACGTAGAACTGTAGGCCGCCCAGGATCAGCGAAATGGCGGCGGCGAAGCTGGCCGCAACGATTCCAATGGTCCAGAAGTACTGGTTGGTGAGAATTTCCTTGATGGAAAGGAAGAACTTGGGTTTCTGCGCAATTGCGTGTTCCGGATTCTCATGCACACCCAGAGCCATGAAAATAATGACGGCCGCACCAAGGACGCCGTAGATGATGCCTAGGATCTGGTAGCCCTGCGCGGGGTTCGTGCAACCGGGGTCGGAAATGTCGCAGCCCAGGACGTTGCGGGCCAGGACGGGGGTGAGTCCCAGTGCAATGATCATGGCGACCAGTTGGAAACCTTGGCGCAGGGAGTTAGCTAGGGCCCGTTTCTTTTCGGCTGGGAACAGTTCTGGGAGTAAAGCACCGTAGTTCGCGTTGATCATGGAGTCAGAGGCTTCAGACAAGATTGCGAACGTGGCGAACCAAATGACCAGACCCGCGGTCTTCCCGGCCGTGATTGACGTTGGCACCCAAAATAGGGCGATCATCGACCCCATTAGGACCAGTGCGCCAACAATCAAGTACGGTTTGCGTCGCCCCCACTTGGAGCGGGTGCGGTCTGAAATGTAGCCAAAGACGGGGTTGTCCAGTGCGTCGATGATCCCGTAGACCACGTAAACAGACGCGTAGATGGCGGCGTCCATGCCCAGGATCTCCACGTAAAAGTAGAGCATTGACCCCTTGATGACGTTGATGGGAATCGAAGTGCCGAACATTCCTACGGCGTAACGCCACGGCTTTGTGGGCTTCAAGGCGCCGGGGGCGTCTGCCTGCCCGGGTGCTGTTGCTGGTTTGGTGCTCACTGTCTCTCCGTCTAGACAAAACCTACAAGTAGCCAGGGCTCACAAGTGG
>CAYFNQ010000018.1:5956-13732 GCA_964344535.1 uncultured Actinomyces sp. | reverse complement strand
GCTCACAAGTGGTTTGTGTCACAAGGTCTTTCTTAGGAATCTACCAGAGCTGGGGCGGGTTGAAGCCGGGAACTCAACGAATTCAAGCTAACTCTGGCTGCACGTGCAAGAATTAGGGGGCGTGCAGCCAAGGGGGGCCCACGCGATTGTGGAGGCGACATGGAAGACAACCAAAAGCCGCTGTGGGTCGTTACGGGTGCCGGTGGGTTTTTAGGCAACAACCTGGTCCGCACCTTGTTGAAAGAGGATCAGGACGTAAGGGCAACCTTCTTGGAAGAAGAAGTCCCCGCCTCCCTAATGGGATTACCGGTAGAGATGGTCCACATGGATGTGCGGGACTTGGACTCTGTGAAAGCTGCCTTTACAACGGAAGAGGATCGCCCAGTTTGGGTGGTTCACGCGGCCGGAATTGTCACCATCGCTACGAAGGTCACTTCGAAGTTGCGGGAAGTTAACGTTGCTGGTGTCGAAAACGTGCTGACAGCGTGCAGGGAAACCGGTGTTCAAAAGCTGGTGTACGTCTCCAGTGTTCACGCGCTACGCATCGAAGACGGCAAGGTCATGGAACATGATGAGCCAGAATATTTTGACCCGGAAGAGCTTGAAGGCGCCTACGCAAAGACAAAGGCCGAAGCAACCGCATTAGTCTTAGCTGCCACGGACTTGTGGCGCGTTGTCGTTCTCCCCTCCGGAATGATCGGGCCAAACGACTACGGGGACGGACACATGACCCGCCTGGTGCGGGACGTGAAGGCCGGAATCTTGCCGATTTCGGTTGACGGCGGCTACGACTTTGTTGACGTGCGCGATGTTTCCGCAGGAGTCATCGCTGCCGCTGAGAGAGGCCAGGACGGCCGCACTTACCTTCTGTCAGGCACTTACGTTCCTGCTTCCAAGATCGTGGATGCGATTGCCCTTGCTGAAGGCAAGAGCCGCCGCGTGAAACTTCCTCTGGGGTTGGCAGCCGCGATTGCTCCTTTGGCGGAGCGCATTTCTGCTAAACGAGGATCCACGCCAGTCGTCACTGAATACTCCGTCAAAGTGTTGAAAGAACCCGGCAAGTTCGACTCACGACGCGCCAAGAAGGAGCTGGGTTACAACCCGCGTCCCTTCCAGGACAGCCTGCAGGACACGTATCAATGGGTTGAGTCCCGCTACGTGGAGCAACAACGCCACTGACAACCCAGCTACTGACATCCGGCCGCTGAGAACAGGAAGACAGTTGAGCAAGAAGAAAGAGCCAAGCCCCAAGCCTTCTAGGCGACGCCTAGTCGCCGTACTGGTCCCCGTTGCGCTGATTGGTTTCGTTGTTGGCCTGTACTTTGGCCTTACCTCCAAACCCGCTTCCACTGAAGTGGACCGCGGTGACGTTATCTTGACGACGTTCCAGTGGAACTGGAACTCAGTAGCGCGCGAATGCACCGAAACCATTGGGCCGGCAGGGTTTGGTTACGTCCAAATCTCACCCCCGAATGAGACGATCACCGGAGATGCCTGGTGGACGTCTTACCAACCGGTGTCCTACCAGTTGGACTCCAAGCTAGGGACTGAAGCTGAACTGCAGAACATGATCGACACCTGCAATGAGGCAGGTGTTGGCGTGATCGCGGATGCCGTAATCAACCACATGGCCTCAGTCGACGGCGCACCCGGCGTCGGTACCGCGGGCAGCACGTTTGCCGAAGATGACTTTCCCGGCATCTACGGGGCTCAGGACTTCAATGAGTGCCGTACCAACATTTCCAGCTACAAGGTCCGTGAGCAGGTCCAAGGGTGCCGACTGGGTGGGCTACAGGACCTAGCCACAGGCACCGACTACGTGCAACAGACCCTGGTTGACTACATGGACCACCTGATTGACATGGGGGTTGCAGGTTTTCGTATCGACGCCGCGAAACACATTCCTGCCCAAGACCTAGAACAGATCAAAGCCGCCCTAGTCGACCCCGAAATCCTGTGGATCCAAGAGGTAATCCGCGGCCCCGGAGAACCAATCACCCCGGAAGAGTATGTCGCCACCGGCAAAGTGAACGAATTTGGTTACGGGCGCGAACTACTGGACGACTTTTCCAACAACATCAAGTTCTTGGACTACATCAGCTTGGGCATGCTGCCCTCCAACGACGCCGTTGTGTTCGTCGATAACCACGACACCGAACGAAACGGGTCAACGCTGTCCTATCGTGACGAAGACCAGTATCTGCTGGCCAACATCTTCATGCTGGCGTGGGACTACGGCCAGCCCGCCGTTTACACCGGCTACCAGTTTGCAGAACACGACCAAGGAGCGCCCGGAGCCACCGACACTGCCGTGCCTGACGTTGACTGCGCCCTGGATGACTGGACCTGCCTACAAACTTGGCCGGAAATTACCGCCATGGTGAAGCTGCACAACCTGGTCGCCGGAACCACCGTGACGAACTGGTGGGACAACGGAGACAACGTGGTGGCTTTCGCTCGCGGACCAGGAGAAACGCTCCTGGCTGACGCAGAAAAGCCGCAGGACGCAGCAGTACAGCAGGGTGACCTAGGATCCGGCCTAGCTTTCGTGGTTCTCAACAACTCTGACACCGACTTTGAAGCGGTAGGGGAGATGCGCTTCCAAACAACCCTTCCGCCAGGTGAGTACTGCAACGTCCTGGTGCAGGACTGTCAGCAAAAGGTCAGCGTCGACAAGGACGGCAAGTTGGAAGTGACCGTGCCCGCGGGGACGGCGTTAGCCCTGCATATCGACTAGGCCCTGGCGCACCGTTTCTTGCAACGCCGGATCCGTGAAGATCCGCTCCACGCGATCCGTGCGTTTACGGCGGCTCGCGTCAGCCACAGCTGCTTCCACTGCTTCTGATTCCCCGACGGTTAGGGCGCTGGGGTGTACGTAGCTGGCACGCGCCATAGTGGGCGTGTTCCCCAGCACGTGAGAGGCAGCATCGAAAGCCGTGAGCGTCTTGTCCCGGTGCTTCTTCTCTGAGTCAAAACGCGCACCCCCGATCACCGACGCAGCAATCACCGTCGCACCCCATGTCCTAGCCGTTTTCGCTGTCGCCGCAGTTCCGGTAATGGAGTGAATGTAAGAGTTCAAAGTGGCGGCGCGGACCCTGGTAGGCATCGGGTCGTTAGCCACAAAAAGAAAATCGTCAGGGTCAGGGCGACTTTCCAACAGACGCCGGGTCATTCGTGCTGCCTGCTTGTCTTTCAACCGATGCTGCTGGCGCAAATGCTCTTTGCCTATGAAGTCGAAATGAACAAAGTCGCCCTCCACCCACACGTGTTTAGAAAGCAATGTGGTCAGGCCGTACGTGTTGTTTTGTGCGACGTACCTGTCCGAACCGACCCGGAATAATCCCAGGTCCAAAAACCTTCCCGCCAAGGCAGTGACCTGCGCGAAACTCAGGGGCTCCCCCTGACCGCTCAAGTGCCGTGACACCATCTTGCGCAGCCTCGGCAACTCTTTAGCGTAGTGGAGGGTGTGCGCGAACTTGTTGCGGGCAGCTTCCTGTGAGGCTGCTTCAGAGTAGCGGTACTGCATGCGACCGCGCGAATCGATGCCTCGCGCCTGCACCCGCTGGTCCCCATCAGGAGCCGCCCACACGTTTTTCCACGCCGGCGGGATCGCCAACTTCGCTAAACGATCCAGCTCTACAGGGTCCGTGACCGCCGCCCCCTGGTGATCGACCCACGTCCCATTTTCGACACGGCGGTAGCCGGGCGGCCAGTGCAGTTGGTTTTGCTTCACGTCATCCATGTGCCCTCACGCGCCCTGAGTGTAGCTTGGACCTATCATGAGCAGTGCACTTCATCTTTCAACAACTTTTGGGGACACCATGCTCACACGCGTCATTGGCGCAACCGCCGCAACCATCGCCCTAACCTTCGCCGCGGCAGGCTGTTCCTCGGGCTCCAAAAACACGGAGCCGCTCAGCAAAGAGGCCCAAGCAAACCTGGCGGATACCCAGCTGCAAGCCCAGTGCGACACGTACATGGAGACGTACAAGGACCTGACCAAGGAAGCGGAAGAGGCCGCGAAAAACGATGATGCGCTGGAGTCGACCCTGACCTCCTTTGAAATTTTGGAGGTCAGCGCCAAGACCGTCACCGACCCGCGCTTGCGGGAAGCGGCTGACAGCGTTGCGCAGGCGTGGAGCGGCTTGGCCGATCTTATGGAATTGGCGTTCGAGGACCCCGCCGACATCGACTTCCTAGAACTTCCCGAGCAATACCAGGCCGACTTCTTCCGACTGGACTCCCAGATGGACGCAAGCCTGGAAACCCTGATTGAGCTCTGCCCCAACTTTGAACCCTAACCTTGAGCCCTAGCCCGGAAATTAGCCCAACATAATCCGCTCTTGGCATGTAGGGTCGTAAGTGGGACTTATGTACACCTGACGCAAAGACGCGGAGATCAACATATGAAGAATATTGTCATCATTGGTGGCGGTACAGCGGGCACAATGGCAGCGAATTTTCTTGTCAAAGAAAAAGCGTTGGCAGACTGGAACGTCACCGTCGTGGATAAGAACAACCACCACGAATACCAGCCCGGCTTACTATTTGTTCCGTTCGGGATCATCCCCGCGAAAAGAATCACTAGGTCCAGGAAACGTTTCTTGCCTAAGGGAGCGACGTTTGTTGAGGACCGCGTGGTCAAGATTGACCGGGACAACAAGAGGGTTGAGCTGGAATCCGGGGAGCACCTTCCCTACGACGAACTGATCATCGCTACCGGGACAGTGCCGCGCCCCGATCTGGTGCCGGGCATGAAAGACGGAGCCCTTTGGTATGACAAGGTGTTTGACTTCTACACGCTGCCCGGAGCTGAAGGCCTGCGGGACGCCGTGAAGAACTTCAAAAAGGGCCGCCTAGTCGTCAACATTTGCGAGATGCCAATCAAGTGCCCGGTGGCACCCTTGGAGTTCGCGCTGCTTGCGCAGGACTACTTCCGTAAAAAGGGTCTGGGGTGGGAAGTCGACATAGTGTTGGTCACCCCCTTGGATGGTGCTTTCACGAAGCCTGTTGCTTCCAAGGCTTTGGGTGACCTGCTTGCCCAGCGCGGCATTGAGGTCGTCACCGACTTCCAAATTGAAAGCATCGACAACGACACCCAAGAGCTGGTCAGCTACGACGGGCGCCGCGTCCCCTTTGACCTGCTAGCGACCATCCCGCCGAACAGGGGAGTGAAGGTAGCTTCGGACTCCGGGTTGGCAGACGACATGGGCTTCATTGAGGTAGACAAGCACACGCTGCAAACCACAGCTGACCCCCACATTTGGTGCGCAGGGGACGCGACGAACGTGCCAACATCGAAGGCTGGCTCTGTTGCCCACTTTGAGATGGAGACAATGATCCCCAACATCGTGGAATCAATCCAAGGCAAGCCCCTTACCCACAGCTTCGACGGTCACGCTAACTGCTTTATTGAGTCTGGTCGCGGTCAAGGGCTCTTGTTGGACTTCAACTACGACACCGAACCGCTGATGGGGCGCTTTTCAATGTTTGGCATTCCTGCGCTCAAACTCTTGGGCGCGTCGGTGCCAAACCACCTTGCTAAGCGAGGCTTCGAGCTCATCTACTGGACCATGTTGCTTCAAGGCCGGCCACTACCGTTCACGGCAGACATGAGTCTTGACGGCAAACGCCTACCTGACGGCACCAAAGCCGCCGACATCCAGTAGCAAAGGCACCCGAACATTCATCTAGAGCCGACGAAGGAGTCGCAGTGAACATAAACAAATTCTTAGACAGAGAAATTCGAGTGGATGATGAGGGCTTCCTTACCGTCCCGGACCAATGGGATGAGGACTTGGCGGTCGTCCTAGCGAAAAACGCCGGCATTGATGACCTCACCGACGCGCACTGGCGCGCCATCCGTTTCGTCCGTGATGACACGCTGGAACAGGGTCAGTCACCCACGTTGCGTCGCATGCAGCAAGTCGGTGGGTTTGACATCAAGCAGCTGTTTGAACTTTTCCCAGGAAAGCCAGCAAAGAAGCTGGCTTACATTGCCGGCGGCCGCAAACCAACCGCCTGCGTCTGACACGTTAGTTTTCTGAAAGGACTTAGCAATGCCAGTTGACGAACACGGAAACATCATTCCCGACTTTGGGGACAACAAGCAGGTACAGCGCGACGGTGAAGAAGGCCAGCAGTCCGGCGGTTACACGGGCCCCAGGAAGATGGCGTTCATCTGCTCCAAAGGCAACCTAGACATGGCGTACCCGGCTTTGATCATGGGGAACGCAGCACTGGGAGAGGGTGTGGAAGTGGACTACTTCTTCACCTTCTGGGGCCTAGACATCATTGATAAGCGCACCATGCATGACTTGAAGTTCAACTTTGCGGGCAACACCGCCATGCACATGCCGCAGCTGGAACGGTTCATTGGCGGAGGAGCAACAATGGGTTTCCCGCAAATGCTGGCGGGCGCTCCCGGCATGACTAAGGCCGGCACCAAAATGCTGAAAAAGATGATGGCCGAGCAGGACATCCCCACGGTTCCAGAGTTCTTAGATCACCTGGCTGCCATGGGAGCCCACATTTATGCCTGCCAGCTGTCGGCAGACATGATGCAGGTGAAGAAACCGATGCTCCACCCCGGCGTGGATGGGATCATTTCTGCGTCTGACTTCATTGAGCTGTCAGAAGGCGCCCAGATCATCTTCATCTAGGTCGCTAGTTACCCTTGCCCTGCGCGGTGTGGCGGGCGGTTTTGCTGCCACCGGATCCTCGTAAAAGATTCCCCACAACCACTGCCAGTGCCGCGCCGGCCAGGGGGCCAACTACGTACGCCCAGTAGCTGGTGAAGTTCAGGGACGCAAGGTTCGGGCCGAACGTGCGTGCCGGGTTCATGGAAGCACCGGAAACGGGCGAGGCCCATAGCCCCGCCAAAGCAATGTAGGCACCCACGCCAACGGAGCCGATGACGCCAATGTTTTGCGCGCCGGAAGCCGTGCCTAAGATGACTGTGACTAGCCCGAACGTGAGCACGGCTTCCATGATCGCGGCGCTCAGCGCAGTTGCGTGGGCGCCGGGATAAGTGGAGCCATGGCTGGCTGACACGCCCAGCATTGCTTGGAGGAGCACTGCCGCCGTCCAAGCCCCCGCTAACTGGACCGCGATGTAGCCCGGGACGCGGGGCCAGGGAAAGTCACCTCTGGTCGCAAACGCCAGACTCACCGCGGGGTTTAGGTGTGCGCCGGAAACCTTGCCCATCGCCATGATCACGGCCATCACCATGAGGCCGGGGGCAACGACAGCGCTGGCTCTGCTGACAGAACCTTGCGCATACACCGACATCATCGGTGCGCCAGCTGCGACCAGAACAAGGAAGAACGTGCCGACGAATTCGGCAATCAGCCTGCGCCACTCACGGGTCTTGTCCTGGAATTGGAGCCGGGCCTCAAGAACGTCCTCACCCCCTGGAATCAGAGAACCACCGGGTAACGGTTGGTTCCTTGGAGCCGCGCCCATGGTCACGCCCCTAAACGTGTGGCTAGGGCTTCCAGCCAGTCACTGGTGCCACCTTCCACCCGCACGGTGACTGAGTCGCGCCCATCAATTGCCGTCGGGCCCCTGTTGATCACGCCAATGGGGACTGGGCGTTTCTCAGCCCGGTGGATGATCCGAATCGGAGTGTTGACCGCCAAAGATGACCCGGCAATAAGCAGTGCTTGTGCGCCTTCAAGGATCTCTTCAGCTTTTGCGAATGTGTCTAGCGGGACGTGTTCGCCGAAGTAAACAATGTCGGGCCTCAGTGTTCCCCCGCAGGCAGGGCAAACCGGG
>CAYFNQ010000018.1:0-5856 GCA_964344535.1 uncultured Actinomyces sp. | reverse complement strand
TCTTGCGCCAATCCGTGTTCTCTTTCTTCCATGATCTGTCATGGTTGTCTTGAGTCGTTTCAGGAAAGCCCCGTGCAACCAGCCTAGTTTGCTTACGCCGCTTTTCCACCAGGAAGGGAACACCAATGACGCAGCCCCCGAAAGAGCCGACCTCACACGGCCTAGTGCAAGACCTTGTGGAGGTCACGGTTGTCGCGACCCCGCAGATGCAAGCAGAAGACCGCTACGTGAAGGTCCCTTTTGAAGTTCTGCCCGGCACCCAATCCATTGGGGTCCGCGTTGACTTCGACAAGGAAGCGGGAGTAATTGACTTAGGGTGTGAGGGCCCGAATGGTTGGCGCGGCTGGTCTGGTGGCGCTAGAGATGAGTTCACCATCAGCGCCTCCGACGCCACCCCCGGTTACATACCGGGTCCGTTGGAGCCGGGGCAGTGGCACGTGATCTTGGGGCTGCATATTTTGCGCAAACCCGAGGTTCCGGTCAAAGTACAGATCTCCATGCCCAGCCAGGTTGAGCTTCCCGGCACTGTTGAGTCACCGCCGGTTGTGGACGCTAGGCGCGGTTCCAGTCGCAACCTGCCAGCCCCAGATGGTTACACCTGGTTTGCGGGTGACTTCCACAGTCACACCGTCCATTCAGATGGTTCCCTGACCGTCGATCAGCTAGCTGCCCTAGCAGTGGAGATGGGACTGGACTTTTTAGCGGTCACCGATCACAACACGGTCAGCCACCACAAGCTCTTGGAAGAAGCGGGTAAGCGGTACGGGATCACTTTGATTCCGGGCCAGGAGGTCACTTCCCATCGCGGCCACGCCAACGCGTACGGGGACATCGGGTGGATTGACTTTCGCCAGCCTGCCTCAACCTGGCTTGACCAAGTGCATGAGGCCGGCGGGATCCTGTCTCTCAACCACCCCATAGACGCTGACTGCGGATGGTTGGAGCCAATGCCGGTGCCACCTGATGCCATAGAGCTTTGGCACGCATCCTGGTACCGGGACCTGTACCAAGATGGCATTCTGGCCTGGTATGCCCGAGGGGATCGTGGAGTCCCCCTAATTGGTGGCAGCGACTTCCACAGGCTGGAGAGCGAGCCGCGGCCGGGCACACCCGTGACCTGGGTTCTAGCAAAAGACTCAAGCGTTGACAGCATCTTGGAGGCTGTGAAAGCAGGGCGCACAACCATAACCGGCGCGGGAACTTTCGATGGTCGCGTCCTAGAGCCAATCGTGTTTGACTGCCCCATCATGCTGCGCAACGAACCAGACCAGCTGTTGGTTTTAGGCGGACAGGGGTTCTTCTTGGTTGACCTTTACGGCCGGCGACGGTTTGTAGAATCGCAGCAGGAGACGTTCACAGCTCCCGTCGAAGATGGACCCTACATGTTGCTCATGCCCGACCGGATGATCGTGGCACTGACCGCCTAGCTGGCCCGGCTAGGAGCCCACCTAGCTGGCCCCAGCCGACCTGGCTGGTCTGGCAACGCCGCACCTGGCACCCGATACACTGGGGCCATGGCTACATCTAGAGAAATTGCTGCAGCGGCGCAGCGCGAAGCCCCTCTTCCGAACGTTCCACAAGACATTGACACCCTGCTTACTTCCGCGGCTGTCTTCCTAGTCGTCAACGTGAAGGATGGCCCCGACAACATCGCGGCCGTCCAAAACACGCTTGGCGACGTGTCGAACCTTGTGAAGGCAGTTGCCTTCCGTGACCTGACAGCTCAGGTGAGCTGCACAGTTGGGATCGGGTCGCGCGTGTGGGACGAAGTCATGGCCCCCGCAGTCACTGAAAATGCGGTTCCCCAAGAATTGAAGCCATTCCAAGAGATTCAGGGCAGCAAGTACACCGCCATCTCCACGCCCGGAGACATCCTGTTCCACATTCGTGCCAACCGACCCGACCTAGTGTTTGAGCTGGAACGCATCATTGTTGACTCACTTGGCGACAGTGTGACCGTTGAGGATGAGGTCAGCGGCTTTCGCTACTTTGATGACCGCGACCTCTTAGGGTTCGTGGACGGTACTGCTAATCCCGTGGGCCCGCACCTGGCTCAGGCCAGTTTGGTGGGGGACGAGGACCCCGAGTTCGCCGGAGGCGCCTACGTCGTCGTGCAGAACTACCACCACAATCTAGCTGCCTGGAACGACATCACGGTTGAGGAACAAGAAGCCATCATTGGGCACAAGAAGCTCGATAACGTCGAACTCCCTGACGCAACCTCTGGGCAAAAGTCGCACAAGACTTTAAACACCATCAACATTGACGGCGTCGAGTTCGATATCTTGCGTGACAACATGCCGTTCGGGGCGCCGGGGGAGGACTTGTACGGCACCTACTTCATTGGTTACACCCGCTACCTGTGGGTGCTGGAAACCATGTTGCAGCGCATGTACGAAGGTGACCCGCCACCCCTGTACGACCGGATCTTGGACTTTTCCACCCCAACCACAGGGACCACGTTCTTTGCGCCGCCGGCCTCCATGTTGGCGGCACTTGGGAACTAACGGCCACCACTGTTCGCTACGGGAGTTTCCTGTGCGGTAGCTGCGGCTTCATTTGGCAGCCTGTGGAGTGTTGAGCTGGCGTCATGGGATTCGGCGCAAGATCGCCTTCGTGGCTTCAATGACCAAAAATGTGCCTACGGCCAGCAGGGCAATCACCGCCCACAAACCAACGGGCAGTGGCGCTGACTGAAACCAAGTGTTCATGAAAGGCGCGTAAACAAAAATCAGCTGCAGGGCAACCATTCCGCCCACAGCAGCCCAAATCAGCCGATTGCCAGTCAGCACCCTCCACGTCAGCGCTGAACTATTGATCAAGCGTGAAGAAAAGAGGAACGCCACCTGCACGAAAGCTAACGTCGTCACAGCTGCAGTTTGAGCTTGGGCATGACTTAGGTCCTGTCCTGAAGCCCACAGAAACATGCCAAACGTGACGGCACCAAGCAGCAGCGAAGCAATCCCAATCAAAACTATGAATTGGCGGGGCAGGAGCGGCTCTTTAGAGTCCCGTGGCATCCGGTCCATGATCCCTGGTTCTGCTGGTTCTGCTGCCAGCGGTAGCGACAGGGTGACTGCTGTGACTAGGTTGATCCACAGGATTTGAACGGGGGACAGCGGTAGCGTCATCCCAAACAGCACGGCCACCAAAATCACCAGCGATTGGGCACCGTTTGTGGGTAGCAAGAACACCAGCGACTTACGGATGTTGTCGAAGATGCGCCGTCCTTCTTCCACTGCCTTTTCGATGGTGGCGAAGTTGTCGTCAGCCAAAACAATGTCTGCTGCTTCTTTAGTCGCCTCCGTGCCTTTGATACCCATGGCGACACCGACGTCGGCGCGTGTTATTGATGGCGCGTCGTTTACGCCGTCCCCGGTCATGGCGACAATTTCACCTTGAGACTGCAACGCCCGCACAATCCGAATTTTGTGTTCGGGGGACGTCCGCGCGAACACGCTGATGTCTTGAACCTGTTGACGTAACTGGTCTTGCGTCATATCTTCGAGTTCGGCCCCGGTAACAGCCAGTTGGCTAGGGTCCTTGCCGGCATCAGCGATTCCCAGTTCTTGTGCAATCGCCACTGCAGTTCCGGGGTGGTCACCCGTGATCATCTTGACGTTGATCCCCGCCTGGTGCGCTTCTGCAATCGCCTGCACTGCTTCCGGCCTTGGCGGGTCAACAATCCCAAAAAGCCCCAAGAATGTCAGATCAGAAACATCCTCCAAACTGAGGGCTTCTGGATCTATTCCGCTTCCGTCTTTGGTGGCAGCAGCAAGGACCCGTAAACCATGACTGCCCAGCTCAGCGTTACGTTCCTCCCACCTCTTCGCATTCAGGCCATGAATGTTGCCCTCATGGTCAGTTTCGTTTACAGCCCGGTCCATGATGCGATCGGGTGCGCCCAGCACGTGCAGGACGATCTCTCCGGACGGCATCTTGTCTAAGGAAGCAGAAAACTTGTGCTGTGAGTCAAATGGCACTTCAGCTAACCGAGTTCCACGCGGCGCCACTTTCAGTTTCCGCGCCAAAGTGGTGAGTGCGCCTTCAGTTGGTGCACCGACCAGCTCCCATTGCCCATTTTTTTGCTGGATTTCCGCGTTGCTGGTCAGGGCTCCCGCCTCAATCAGTCCCAGCAAAGAAGGGTGGTCAGCGACCGAGACCGTGTCGTCTTGCACAACGACCTCACCCACTGGCGCGTAACCCGTCCCCGTTACAGCAAAGACATGGTCACGCGTAGAAACTTCCCGCACAGTCATTTCATTTTGGGTTAGAGTCCCCGTCTTGTCGGAGCAGATGGTGGTCACTGAACCAAGTGTTTCCACCGCCGTCATTTTGCGGGTAATTGCGTTGCTGGCCGCCATTTGTTTCACACCCAGGGCCAAGGTGATGGTCACCAAGGCGGGCAACCCTTCCGGGATCGCCGCCACCACGAAACCTATGGCGGCGGAGATCAGGTCGTCTAAGTCCATGTCCCACGCCAAGCGGCCAACCACAATGATGACAATGGCAATTACACCGATCCCGAAAGCAAGTCTCTTGGCTAGCGCACCCAGTTTTCGGGCTAGGGGCGTTTCCATGTCCTCGATCTCATCCACCATCGCAGTAACGCGACCAATTTCCGTGGCCATCCCGGTGGCGGTGACGACGGCAGTGGCAGACCCGCTAGTGATGATGGTGGAGGAGAACAGCATGCTGGTTCGGTCTCCGACGCCCGCGTCGTCCCCTACGGCCGCTACAGTTTTTTCACTGGGTTCTGATTCGCCGGTGAGCGCCGCCTCATCAACACGCAAATTGGAGGCGTCTATGAGTCGCGCATCAGCTGGTACGCGGTCTCCTGCCGCCAGTCGTACCACGTCTCCCACCACCAGTTGCTGTGAGGGAACCTTGATGTACGTTCCGTCGCGCAGCACTTTGGCTTCTAAGGACAACATTTTCTTGATGCTGGCTAGAGCGTCTTCCGCCTTGCCTTCTTGGATGAAACCAACCAGAGCAATTATTACGGCTGCCGCCAAGATCACGGTGAAATCAACCCAGTCACCGATCATGGCTTTCAGGCCAGCTGCGCCCAGCAAAATGTAGATGAGAATGTCGTCAAAGTGCGCCATGAACCGCAAAAGTGCGGGTTTGCGTTTCTTTGTTTCCAACTGGTTAGGACCCAGTTCGGCAAGACGGTTTTCAGCTTCCTTACCGGTCAGGCCCTGCGTGGAACTGTTGAGCGCGGCTAGCGTTTCGGCGGGTGTCATAGCGAAGTATGCAGGCGGCGAAGCAGGCCTGCCAGGGGCCCTTTCAGGGACGGAGAGGTCGGCAGTGGTTTGGGGTATTGTCATGGGGTGCCTTTCAAGGTCAGGACAGCTTAACCTGTTTCGTTCCCGCCAAGACCGGATCATGACCAATATAGGATTTCGAACAGACCACAAAAGCGCTTCCAGGGAAACGCTGCGTGTCAGGCCGATAGCTTGGAAGGGACTAGAAGACCTATGAGCAACCTGTCAACGTTTGGGTTGGGACTGCTGGTAATAGTGGCCTTGTTTGTTGCAGCATTCGTCGTGACGTGGATCCGGCACACCGGGCAAACTAAGGCCTCCCAGGGAGCTGACAGCGAAAAAGCCTTAGAGTCAGCGTTTACGGGAGCCCCGGTTGTTTGGGTGCGCTCACCTGACACTGCAACCCGTTGGCACTACATGGATCTAGCACTAAAGCACGGTTACAAATTTGATGGGGATGAGGAGATGGACGGTTCTCAATTCCTGGTTTTCCGCAAAGCCGGTGGGCCCTCGCCCGACATCCACGTCTGCTAACTGTGGCGAAACGTCACTGGTGAGCCAGGGCGGCAACGGGTGAAACTCGCGCCGC
>CAYFNQ010000017.1:24548-26597 GCA_964344535.1 uncultured Actinomyces sp. | reverse complement strand
CATCCACATCTACCACGGCCGGGTAGGCGCGCTGTTCCAACGTCAAGAAGGGCGCCACTTTTGCGGCACGCAGCAGCGGGTCACGGTCGTACAAGATCTGAGACTCAGCGTTTGTCTGTGAGGAGAACAAGATGTCGGTAGACCCAAACTTCACGGCGTAAAGCAGCTTGTTCCACGGGTTGCCCACGTTCGGGCCGCCGTTGCCCGTGAACATGGTCATGACCTGTCCGGAAGCCGCATTGTCATCCGGGTAGTCAAGTTCTTGGGGTGCGCTGCCTTCCGGCCCGCCGACAATTGAGTATTCGGGGGATTTGGGTGAGAAGTAAACGCGCGGTTCGTACTCTCCCAAGTCGCCTTCAGAGGGGATCGAGGATTCCCAGAACGCCGGCGTTCCGTCCGACTTCACAGCGTTACCAAACGCTGCAACCACACCAATGCCGTGTGTGAAAACGGTCTTTTCGTTCACCCAGGTTTGCTGCTGTTCCTGCAAGCCCCCAAGGTTGATGTCGCGAACCGCAATCACAGTGTCGCGTCTTTCCCCATCAATCACGTAACGGTCAACTGACAGTTGATTTTCGAATGTGTAGTAGGGACGTGACTGCTGTAACTGTCGGAACGTTGGGGAGACTATTCCCGGATCCAGCAGACGGATTTGGGAGGTTGACTCAGAGTCTTCTCTCAACTGGCCTGGAGAAGCGTCGGTGCGGGCCGAATAGGTTTGGTAGTCAACTTCATCTAGGCCGTATGCCGCCAACGTGGCGTCGATGTTGCGTTGAATGTAAGGCCGTTCCAGGTTCCGCTCATTGGGAGTCACTTTGAACTGCTGGATTAGGGCCGGGTAGGCGCCACCAATTACCAGTGCGGAGACGACGGTGACCGCGACACCCACAGCCGGCAGTCGCCAGGTCCCCTTGAACGCAGCCACCAGGAACAAGATTGCGACAAGGAAAGAGATGACGGCCAAAATGACCTGTGCGGGAAGGGTGGCGTTCACATCCGTGTACATGGCGCCATCCGCAAATTCTCCATCGCGAAGCACCAGGGAGTAAATCCCCAGCCAGTAACGCAAGCCAACAACTAGAGAGATTGCGGCCGCCAAGATCCCGACCTGCAGACGCGCAGACTTACTGGCGCGCAGTTTCGGAGTGAACGCGATCCCGCCATACAGGTAGCCAATGCCAATGACAGCCAAGAGTCCAATGATCAAAGTGGTGAGTAGGAAGCCGGCAAAGATCTGCAAGGCCGGCAACGTAAACACGTAGAAAGAAATGTCCAGGCCGAACTGCGGGTCGGTGACCCCGAACGGTTTGCGGTTGAACCACACCAGGAACGTCTGCCACGACGCCGCAATGCTGCCGGCACTCATGGCCGCAATTACGGCTGGCACACCCCAAAACAAGGCCTTGCGAAACGGGGCTACCGTCTTTTGGTATTCACGCAGGCTTGCACTTTCAGCGCGGGCACTTGGTCGCTTGCGATAAGCCCACTCCACACAAAAGACAACGAAGATGTACTGGACTAGGAAGGCCACGGCAAAAGCAACGGCCGTGGAGCCCCAGCGCGTCCACAAAACTCTTGCTGCACCCAGCTGGTTGAACCATAAAACCTCAGTCCACAGGCTGGCAGAAACCATGACGACCGCCACCAGGACAGCAATTATCGCGAACGTCCAAAACCACGGGCTCTTCTTCCACTTACCCGTAGTGAACATGTTCGGGGGACGGTTGTTTGAAGCCCCCTTGTCATCTTCACTTTTCGCACTACTTGGGTTGTTTGGGCGAACTTGGCGTAACCAGTTGTCTGGAAATGACACCACGTACCTCCTTGGCGGACAGTTGCCTAGTCTTGCGCCAGTGTAGCGGGACTTGGAGACAACTCGTTTCCCGTGGGAGCATTGATCCATGAGCGAACCCCAAGTTGACTCCGCTTCGTCCACTGAAGCCTCCTCCACCCAAGCTTCTCTAGCTGCCCTACAAACAGTGGTGAGTGAGCTAGAAGAAGGCGCAGCACGCGTCGGCTGGGATCGCGGCCCATCCCTGTACGCTCTGG
>CAYFNQ010000017.1:13616-24448 GCA_964344535.1 uncultured Actinomyces sp. | reverse complement strand
GAAGAAGGCGCAGCACGCGTCGGCTGGGATCGCGGCCCATCCCTGTACGCTCTGGTACCGATGAAAGAACTAATAGAAGCCGAAGGGGTACCGGCAGACATCCTGGCCAGCTTGAAAGACCAGTGGGACGGGGGTTCACAACAGTTGGCGGCTGTCGCACAAGAAACCGTGTCAACGGAAGACCTAGAAGAGCTGCTACCGACAATCGTGTGGCCTGAAAGTGTTCAGGGTGCGGCGCTCACCGTGGAGCGAATCGTGCTGCCCACACAGGTTGAACAGAAGGCCCCCGAAGGTGTTGAGGAAGCAGAAAACTATGCCCAAACACACCCGGAACGAACAGACATCCGGGTGGTGGTGGGAGTAAACCGTGCCGGGCAATCTTGGTGTGAGGTCAGAGCGCGTTCTTTCGACAACCCAGAAGACGTCGTCAAGGGCCCGCTGCTGGTGCCCGGCCTAGTTGAAGCGCTAAAGCTGGGCTTCGCAGCTTCTTAAATCCTGGGTGTTCCCTTCGCTGATTGCGTTCACAACCCCGACGGCCTCCCTAAGTGTGTCAACGGGAATGACCCGCAGGCCCTTTGGTTCGTTGCCGACAACTGACGCGCAGTTGTCCGTGGGCACCAGGAACCACTTCGATCCGTCGCGCACCGCCCCGTACATTTTCTGTTTGACTCCCCCAATGGGGATGACGTCGCCGGCAAAGCTCAGCGCACCTGTTGCCGCGATGTTCTGACCGCCGGTTGTCCCGCCTTCAGTGAGTTCGTCGATGATTCCTAGGGCGAAAACGAGTCCGGCCGAGGGCCCGCCAATTCTTTCCAAGTGAATCGTCACATCGATGGGTAACTCCGTGCGGGCGTCAAGGTAAATGCCCATCTTGGAGCCTTCAAAAGACTCCCCTTCTGCCGGCCCAGTGGTGATTATTGGGACCGTGACTTCCGTGCCATCGCGAAGAACCGTGACCTGCACCGTGGAGCCCGGATCGATTGTCTTTACGACTTCAAAGGGGACAGAGGGACGATCGACGACGTGGACGACGCCCTGCGGGTCCTGGATCGAAACCAAAATATCGCCGTCTTCAACCTGCCCCTCTGCGCCGCTGCCGGGGGCCGCTGCCACAATCTCTAGCTCAGATGACATGGGAATACCCAGGTAGTCCAAGGCAGCAATGGCCGCAGTGGAGTGGGAAGAGGTCATTTGGGCGCTGCTAGCTTCCTCTACCTCTTGCGCTGTGGTGTCCCGCGAATACACCTGGTCGTAACGCTTAATACTGGCGCCCTTAGAAAGCCAAGCTTTAAGCAGGTCTCCTCCCCTGACTTTCCCACTGCCAGGCCCTCCGGTCTCAGACACCGTGACCATGCGCAGCTGCCCGTCACCTTCAATGGCTTCGCGTCGGCTGGGAAGAGAGGGGTCGTCCGGGTCAGAAAACTCCAAAATGACCGTTTCACCCTGGCTGCCCAAAACATTAATCGTGGGTCCTGGCGTATAGATGAGGTAGTCAAATGGGGCTAGAAGGAACGCGGTGAACCCAAACATGATCGCCGTGAACGCAAGAAGGGCGCCGCGCATTCGTTTCGATGGCGCCTGAAACATCTCCTTCAGGCGCCCACTTGTCTGGGGTTCATCACTCATATGCCCATTGTGCCTTTAGAAGGATCAGAACCCCAGTGACATTTAAGCTAGGGGTGGCGTTTAAGGGGCTGGGGCGTATGTCCCAAGAGCGGTAGGCTGCACATATGGATGAGCACCAGGACGACAACGAATCACCGGATTTCCTGGAACAACTCCTTGCCGGGTTCTTGGGCAAGGATGGTGCCAAGGAGGCCTCCGACGCTATGCGCAGCGCCGGCTTCGACATTGGAGCTTTAGGTGGCTTTGGGTCACCGCAGTCCATGTCTTCAGCTTTAGGGCAGTTCCGCTACCTCATGCAGTCCTCCAACGACCCTGTGAACTGGTCGATGGTGAGAGACATTGCGAAGCAAACCGCGTACCAAAGCGGAGACCCCAAGCTAACTGCCGCTCAGGCAGCTCAAGTGCGTCAAGCACTGTCGATTGCGGACCTTTGGTTGGATCCCGTCACAGACTTTGCCTTGTCACAGGCAACCCGGCACGCGTGGACGCGCGGGCAGTGGGTCTCTTCAACGCTGCCCGCGTGGAAGAAGCTGTTCAATCCAATTGCAGACAACGTGGCCAGGGCAATGGGAGAGGTCCTGGAAGACCAGGTCGGCTCCCAACCTCCAGAAGAGCTTGGGCACCTAGCTGCGGGACTTTCCCAGATGATCCCTAAAATGGCGGCTTTGTCTTTCGGCTCCCAAATTGGCCAGGCTCTGGCAGCTATGGCCTCACAGAGCTTTGGAACATCCGACAGTGGTTTCCCTCTTACCGAGCCCGGCGTGGCAGCGTTGGTGCCCACCAACATCGCTGCTTTCTCTGACGGGTTTGATCAGGATTTCGAGGTGATTCAGCAGTACATTGCGCTGCGTGAAGCCGCCCATGCACGCCTATTTTCATCGGTCCCCTGGCTACGCCACGACCTGGAGCTAGCGATAATCCGCTACGCCAAGGAAATTGCCATTGATCAAGAGGCAATAGCGCAAGCTGCCGCCTCCATAGACCCAAGAGACCCGGCGTCTTTGAATGAGATTGCTGGAGCGGGACTCTTCTCCGCGGAGCCCACGGATGCGCAGATTGCGGCGCTGCAACGCTTGGAGACCCTGCTGTCCCTAATAGAGGGGTGGGTGGAAACCGTTGTCGCTAGTGCCGCAGCGCCCTACCTGCCTGAACAGGACAAGCTCCAAGAAATGCTGCGCCGACGTCGCGTTACCGGGTCGGCCGCTGAAAAAGCTCTAGGCGAACTGGTCGGCTTGAAGCTACGGCCGCGCATGGCCAGGGGCGCGGCAGAGATCTTCCGGAAAACCGAACAGTTGGGTGGACCGTCAGCCAGGGATGGACTGTGGCGCCACCCCGACTTGGTTCCCACTTGGGAGGATTTGGAGCACCCGGAAAACTACGGCAGTCCCCGACCACCCCAGGTGGAAGACGACGAATTCGAAAAAGAGATGCGCAGACTCTTGGATGGGACACTTGGATGGGACGAAAATGTCCCGGAAGATCGCCGGGCACCAAGCCCCAAACCTGACACAGATCCGGATGCGGAACAGGACTCGTAGGAGTAACCGCCCCTAGCTGCCCCTTTAAAGCGGCCATTTGTTCCCATAGCGAACAAACCTGGGGAGCTGGTCTTGTGTGACCTGCCCAAACACGACCACCAGAACGCTAGCCACTGCCACGAATTCCACAGTCCGTCCCTGCAAGCCTGGAACTAAGGCACGTTTGGTTTGACGTGAGGAGGTTCTATGTCGCAAAGGTTGCGTCCGGGGACGCTGATACATGAGCTTGAAGATGGGCTTGTACAAGTTGGCAGCCACCCAAACCACTCTCTTTTACTGTCAGGTCTCACCCCAATCGAATTGGGGTGGTTGCGTTCCCTGGTAACGAAAAAAGCGAAGGGACCGGACCTCAGCGAGCGGCAAAACGAGATTCTCACACTTCTGGACGCAGCCGGTCTGCTTACTGAGCTCACAGAGCCAATGCGGGGGCTGAACCTCTGTGTGCATGGTTTGGATGAGGTGGGCATCCGGGTGGCTCGGCTCTTGGCGGAGTCGCAGGTCCGCAAGCTAAGTGTGCGCGGAGAGGGGTTTGTGAACGCATCGACCGAAGCCTTGTTCCCTCCCTCACTGAAGGGTCTTCCCATCGAAGAGGCGACCAAGGCTCTGGTCCGACAAATCTGCCCAACCACAGCCACCGGCAAACAGCCGCTTCCGGACGTTGTTGTGACGTGCCAGGCCAGAGTTTTGGACCACGGCATCCTTGGAATGCTGCTTTCTCAAGACACGGTGCACATCCCTGTAGTCACCGATGACCGGTCAATTACCGTGGGGCCACTGGTGCTCCCCGGACACACGGCTTGCGGGCTGTGCCATGAGCTGCATGTTCGCGATGCGACGCCATCTTGGCCGAAGATTCGCGGCAGTTTGGGAGCCACTGAAGCAATTCCCGCCATCCCCTACATGGCGACGATTGCGGCGGGACTGGTTGTGAGCCTGATTGACGCGGTGGCTTCGCTGGGCGCTGCGGCTGCTGCCACGCTGACTGCAGCTTTAAACAAAGACGATCCGGGCCAACCGCTTCCCACCCAAATGGTGACACCCGTTTACCGTATTAGTGCCCACGGCGTAGAAGCCAGTGTCTGCCAGCCACACCCGGATTGCGGGTGCATCAGCGTTGCTGCCTGACGTTTTGGCGGATCACGGCCAAGATTTCAGCCCCGAACTGAGAGAGTTTCACGTCGCCTATGCCGCGCAATACGCCCAGTTGTGTCAAGGTTTTCGGTCGCGCCTTCGCTACGTCCCGCAAGGTGGTGTTGGACAACACTTGGTACGGGCGTCGTCCCATCGCTGCTGCCGTCTGTGTGCGCCATTGTCGCAGCTCTTCGTAGAGCGCTAACTGTTCGGGTGTGGCAGAGTCTTTGAACGCTTGCTCCTCATTTTTGCGCCTGGCACTGGGCGCAAGCCTTCGGGTAGTTTCGGGCTTCTTTGCTTCCGGCCACATGTCTACCAAAAATCGGCTCAAGCGCCGCGATGACCTGCCTGCGAACTGGACCTTTGCCCAAGACAACTGCAAGTGGCGTTTTGCCCGTGTGATTCCTACGTAGAGGAGTCTGCGTTCCTCCTCAATTGCCTCCGGAGTAGTCGCCAAAGAAATCGGCAACAGCCCGTCCGACAGTCCCACTAGGAACACTGCTTCCCATTCCAAACCCTTGGCTGCGTGCAGAGTCGACAGCGTGACCCCGTTAACCTTCGGTGGGGCTTTGCTTTCCACCCGCTGCTGCAGCTCAGCCACGAAACCCGCAAGGTCCAGCTCTGGGCGCTGACGGGCCATCGATACTAAAGCGTCTAGGTTTGCCCACCGTTCCTGTAGTGCACCTGCCACAGTCGGTGCCTTCTGAGACCAGCCCAGCGTTGCCACCACGTTTTCAACATCGCTTGCAAGTGACGCGGTTTCCATTTCCCCAACAAGCTGACGGCTGCGTGCCTGTTGGCGCAGCAGCATGACGGCGCGACGGATTTCTTCGCGCTCAAAAAAACGAGCCCCGCCATGAACCTGAAAGTTCACTCCCGCAGCGGCCAGCGCTTCTTCGAACACCCCGGACTGACTGTTGGTCCTGTAGAGGACAGCGATTTCGTGCAGCGGAACACCACTGGCTGCCAGCTGATTGATTTGAGCAGCGACTGCTTCAGCTTCTTGCGTTTCAGTCTCATAGGAACGGAACGTCACTGCGGGACCAGAAGGCTGTTGAGCGATCAGACGAACCGCACCTGGGATCCCTTTAGCCATCCCCCGGCCATGCATACCTCTTGCGCTGGCGACCACCTGGTTTGCCACCGCGACAACCTGTGGTGTGGAGCGGTAGTCGCGCACCAACTCCACGACCTTGGCTCCCGGCATCCTTTGTGGGAAAGACTCAAGGTAGTAGGCATTAGCTCCCGTGAATGAGTAGATGGTCTGGGCAACGTCCCCAACAACGCAGAGGTCTTTGCGTCCCCCCAACCACAGGTCCAAGAGCTTTTGTTGGATGGGTGACACGTCTTGGTATTCGTCAACCACGAAGCTTGCGTACCGGGCCCGCACCTGCGCCGCAATGTCTTCCCGTTCAGAGATCATTGCCGCCGTCAAAACCAAGATGTCTTCAAAATCTATGCTGCCCTGGCGGTCTTTAGCTTTTTCATACGCGTCGATCAGCTTCGCGACGACGTCCAGTTCCAAGCCACCGGGCGCACTGCGACCGTGTTGGAGCGCCACCTGCTCATACGTTTGAGCGTTCGCCACCGAAACCTTGGTCCACTCAATTTCGGCAGCCAAATCCCGAACCAGAGTCTTATCTGCCCCCAGACCAATTTGGCTGGCTGCCGCAGCTACCAGTGAAGCCTTGTGCGAAACAAGGGTTGGGAAGTTGCCGCCGTAGGCGTGGGGCCAAAAATAGTTGAGTTGTGCAAGAGCCGCAGAGTGGAACGTTCGGGCGGTGGCCCGGCCCGCCCCCAAAGCCCGCAAACGCACCGCCATTTCAGCGGCCGCCTTGTTTGTGAAAGTCACTGCCAGGACGGTTGAGGGATCCACTTCCCCGGTAGCGGCTCCGTAGGCGATCCTGTAGGTGATTGCACGCGTTTTTCCAGTCCCCGCCCCAGCACGAACGCACAGGGGCCCGCGAGTCTGCAAAGCGACTTGGGCTTGCTGGGGGTCCAGTTCCCCTAAAAGCTCTTCCGCGCGCGCGTTCCCCATGCCTCCAAGGTAACCAGTTCCTCCGACAACTAAAAACAGTGACGGCACTCCTGTGGAAAAGCACTAGAGAAAGAACTAGAGGATGCCGCTGCGAAATGACTGCCCGTGTTGTCGGTGGGTCCCGCTATCGTTGGGGGATGAGTAAAGAGCTTGCTGAAGGCGCAACTGCGACCTCCAACCGGGTTGACGGGCGGGCGGCGGATGAACTTCGCCCCGTGTCGATCACGCGTAACTGGACGAAAAACGGTGAAGGCTCAGTCCTTATTGAGTTCGGTGAAACGCGGGTCCTGTGTATTGCTTCCTTCCAAGAAGGGGTGCCCAGGTGGCGTAAAGGCCAGGGCAGCGGTTGGGTGACCGCCGAATACGCCATGTTGCCTAGGGCAACTAATGAGCGCAGTGGCCGCGAATCTGTGCGGGGCAAGATTGGGGGGCGCACGCATGAGATCTCCCGCCTAATTGGCCGATCCCTACGCGGCGTCATCGACACGCAAGCACTTGGTGAGAACACGATCCTGGTTGACTGTGACGTCCTTCAAGCTGACGGTGGTACGCGTACGGCCTCCATCACCGGCGCCTGGGTCGCGCTTTACGACGCGATCGCGTGGGCGCAAAAAAGAGGACTGGTGAAGGGTAAGGATCCTCGCCAAGTCCTCACCGCCAACGTTGCCGCAATCTCAGTGGGGATTGTCGGTAAAGAGGCGTTGTTGGACCTACCCTACGTGGAAGACGTGGCTGCCGAAACCGACATGAACGTAGTCGGATTGGACAGCGGTGAACTCATCGAAGTCCAGGGAACGGCAGAAGGAAAACCGTTCAGCCGCGCCGAATTAGACCACTTACTTGACCTGGCGCAGCTGGGCATCCGCCAGCTGGTCGACCTGCAAAATGAGGCGGTCGCCAGTGAGTAAGCCAACTCTAGTCCTAGCGACGAATAACGCTCATAAAGTGGAAGAAATCCGCGGAATTTTAAAGCGGCTGCTGCCTCAGTTGGATGAGTCAACCGTCGTCCCCATGGGTGATTTTGACGTGCCTTCGGTGGTGGAGGACGGGTTGTCGTTTGAGGAAAACGCGACAATCAAGGCCACCGCCGTAACCAAAGCCACCGGCCTACCAGCACTGGCGGATGATTCGGGGCTAGTCGTGGACGTCATGGGTGAAGCCCCAGGAATCCTGTCGGCACGCTGGGCCGGCCATCACGGTGACGACAAAGCGAACCTGGACCTTCTACTGGGGCAGATGGCAGACGTGCCGAAGTCCGGACGTACGGCCCGTTTCGTTTGCGCGGCCGCCCTAGCGGCACCCGACCAGGAAACCGTGGTCAAGATTGGGGAAATGGTTGGCTCGATAGCGATGGAAGCTGCAGGTGGCGGTGGGTTCGGCTACGATCCCGCGTTCATCCCAAACGGTGCAACGATCACCACTGCGGAAATGACGGCTGCCGAAAAGAACGCGATTTCTCACCGGTTCCACGCGCTTGAGGCCATTGCCCCCGACCTAGCTGCACAGCTGGGCCTGTAGACCGCTGCTACGCCAGGAGCTAGCCCGCAAGCGGTTTAGAACTCCCAGGTTGCCCCGGCGGTAGCCAAGTCTGGTGTGCCGGCGTCCTGACCCACGAACTCCTTGACTGGAACTTCTGGGTCGGTCCACGGCTGGATGTGCGTCAGAATCGTTTTCTTGACACGTGCACGCTTAGCCAGCTGGCCGACGCGTTTGCCACTCATGTGCACACCGGGGTTTTGGTCGGCTTCCGTGAAGCCGCATTCGGCTAACAGCAGGTCCGCATCCGTGGCCATTTCCACCATCTCGTCGCACAGGTCCGTGTCACCCGTGTAAGCAAAGACTGCTGTTTCAGAGCCTTCTTCAGAAGGCCCAACCACTCTGAAACCGTACGTTTCTACCACGTGGTAGCCAGCAAACGCGGTCACGGTGAAGGGGCCGACAGTAAAAACCGCGCCGGGTGTTGCCACCTGGTAGTCAAAAACGTCTGTTTCTTCTTTCGCGTAGCCGTCAATTTGTGCAACGCGGGCGGGAATTTCGGCAGGCCCAATTACGGGGACATGGCGTCGGCCCCCATCCGGGTGCCAACGGAAATAAACGTGCATCGAAATGATGTCTCCCAAGTGGTCTGCGTGACCGTGGGATACAAAGACAGCGTCAAGGTCATTGGGGTCCATGTAGCGTTGCAGCTGCCCGAAAGCCCCGGGCCCCACGTCCATCAAGATGGACCAGGTGCGGGTGCATGAGCATTCCTCATCCCAGCCCTGTGCCTGCAACAGGTAGCTGGAAGCAGCCCCGTTGGGCCCCGACATGGACCCGGTCGAACCAATCACGGTGAGTTTCATTTGGTCCCTAACTGTGTGGACTCTAAACCGGCTACCTCGGGTCCCAAAAAACGTTTCGCCAGTGTTTCAAACCGGCTGCTGGGCTCTGTAACCAAAAACCGGTGCTGAGCGCTGCCGGCTGGGCGCGGCGAATGCAGCATGTCGCTGTCAACTAATAGAGCGTAGGTCTGGCGGGCTGTTGCATCACTGGACGTCACTAGGGACACCCCCGGACCCAGCTCGCGTGCCAGTGCTCCGGACAGCAGCGGGTAGTGGGTGCAGCCCAGGATCACCGTGTCGACGCCCGCTTCCTTTAGGGGAGCCAGGTAGGCGGCGGTGACGTCTTCTAGTTCTTTACCTGCCGTCACACCGGATTCAACAAAGTCGACAAATGCAGGACAGGCCTGCTCCGTGACTTCTGCGCCAGGTAGGGCCGCCAGCGCCCTGGAATATGCTTGCGAGGAAACAGTTGCGACCGTCCCGATCACGCCAATCTTTCCACCCCGCGTTGTCACTCCCGCCTCTTTAGCGGCTGGCGTCACCACTTCAATGACGGGGATTCCCTGCTGCTTCCAATAGCGTTCCTGCGCGTCCGGCAGCGCCGCCGCTGTAGCTGTGTTGCAGGCGATTACCAGCACTTTGGCGCCCTGTTCCACCAGGAGGTCTAGGCCAGCCAAAGTCAGTTCCCTGATCTCAGCAATGCTGCGCGGACCATACGGCGTATTAGCTGTGTCACCTAAATAAAGGATGTCCTCATTCGGTAGCTGGTCAATGATGGCTCTAGCTACCGTCAGACCACCTAGGCCTGAGTCAAAGATTCCAATCGGTGAATCATTCACGAAGTAGACGCTAGCGCAAAGCACTCACTCCCCCGCCCCCGATGGTCCGATCCCACAGTTTTGGCTGGGCGTGGTTGCTCACATGTGTACGAAAATCCCGAAGGTTTTCGTCAAGCGGTACGGTTTGCCTATGGCTGCATCAAGATCCACTGCGCTTTTGACCGACAAGTACGAACTGACCATGTTGGACGCGGCGCTCGCTTCCAAGACCGCGAACAGGGCCAGCGTCTTTGAACTGTTCGGACGCAAACTTCCACCCACAAGACGCTTCGGTGTCGTCGCTGGAACTGGGCGGATCCTGGAAGCACTGCAAAGGTTCACGTTTTCCGATGACCAGATTGAGTGGCTGGAGTCAGAACAGTTCCTTTCAGATCAGGCGTTGGACTACCTAGCCAACTTCCGGTTTTCGGGCAACATCTACGGATACCAGGAGGGGGAACTTTACTTCCCTGGCTCACCCCTGCTGACTGTGGAATCAACGTTTGCCGAAGGCACGCTGCTAGAAACCCTGCTGTTGTCGATCTTGAACTTTGACTGTGCTGTGGCCTCGGCAGCATCACGAATGACCATCGCAGCACACGGACGCCCCTGCATCGACATGGGGGCCCGCCGCACCCACGAACGCGCTGCTGTGTCAGCGGCCCGCGCCTCTTACATAGGTGGGTTCGTTGCTTCGTCTGACCTAGAAGCGGGCAAGCGCTACGGCCTTCCAACCGTGGGCACCTCCGCACACTCTTTCACCCTGGTCCACGACAGTGAAAAAGAAGCTTTCGAAGCCCAGGTTGCAAGCTTAGGTCCCGGCACCACTTTGCTGGTTGACACCTACGACGTGCGAAACGGCGTGGCGTTGGCGGTAGAGGCCGCCAGGGCTGCTGGCGGAGAGCTGGGTGCCGTGCGTTTGGATTCGGGTGACTTGGTGGCTGAGGCGTTCCGCACCCGCGAACAGCTAGACGCGCTAGGGGCCACCAGTACAAAGATCGTGGTGACGTCCGACCTGGATGAGTACGCAATTGCAGCCCTAGGCGCCGCACCCGTCGACACTTACGGTGTCGGCACAAAGCTGGTCACCGGCTCCGGTGTCCCCACTGCAGCGCTGGTGTACAAACTGGTGGAACGCGAGGGACCCACAGGGGAAATGGTTCCGGTCGAAAAGAAATCGGAATCCAAAGGCACGGTTGGGGGAGCGAAAATTGCCGGCCGCCTATACGGCATGGACGGCCATGCTTCGCAAGAAGCGCTGCTCACGGGCTACAGCAAAACAGAGGCCCTAGAACTCATTGAAGAAAAAGGGGGACGTCCCCTACAGGTTCAGCTGGTGAAAGACGGGGAAATCTTGAGC
>CAYFNQ010000017.1:9505-13516 GCA_964344535.1 uncultured Actinomyces sp. | reverse complement strand
TGCTTCAGAAGGGGAAGTTTGGCCCCTGATTGTTGGCCTCATTCTTGAGGGCTTTGCAGCGCGGGCAAACCGGGTACTTTTGGGCGTCCCGCGTGGGGACCCAAACTTTCCCGCACAGGGCCACCACCGGCTGCCCTGTCACGGCAGCACGGTTTGCCCTATCCCTGCGCACAAAGTGCGCAAAACGATCCTGGTCTCCATCCCCAGCACTAGGGCGGACCTTGGGCAGCTCTAAAACATCAGCTGCGCCCGCAGGATCCGTCACTGGGCCTCCCACTCATTCTTGTAGTGGTCGCGCAGTACAAGCTTCGAAGCTGCAGCCTCATCCAACAAGATGGTGGTGTCGTTGTGGAACTGCAAGATGGTGGCGGGCCAAAGGGCGGAAACTCCACCCTCAACCAGCTGTTTCACGGCATCGGCTTTACCAGCGCCTTGGGCCACCAAAACGATTTTGCGGGCCTTGCTGATGGTCGCCAAGCCCTGAGTGATGGACAGGGTGGGAACCAAAGACAGGTCGCCGTCAAAGAAACGGGCGTTGTCTTCACGCGTTTGCTTGGTGAGCACCTGGGGGTGGGTCTTTGAAGACAGCGAGCCACCGGGCATGTTGAACGCAATGTGTCCATCCGTACCAATACCCAAAATCTGCAGGTCAACACCACCGGCGTCCTGGATCGCCTGATCGTATTCCTCAGACGCCTTGTACGCATCCGCGGCGGTCCCGTCCGGGCCGCGCACCGCGCCGGGAGCAAAGTTCACTTGCCCAGCCAGTTCGCGGTCAATGACGTGCTGGTAGGTTTCCGGGTGATCCGGGTCCATCCCCACGTATTCGTCCAATAGGAACGCTTTGGCCTGCGCGAAAGAGACTTCCCCTGCCTTGTACCGTTTGATTAGTTCCTCATATACGGGAAGGGGCGAGGACCCCGTCGCCAATCCAATCACCGCTTCCGGGTTCTTGTTCAAAAGGTCCGTGAACATGTCGGCGGCTGTTACAGCCAGGTCTGAAGACGAATCAAAAACAGCAATTTTCACGTGGCTCTCCCAAGGGTTAGGCAGGATCGATAGGCAAGATCAGCCTTCATCTTACCTACATTAGGCAGGGCCGCGAACTAGCTTGTTAAAGCAATGTGGGGACCCGTAGGCCCCCACATTCCAAACGGTTCTTTACTCTTGCACAGCGTTCTTCAGGGTCAGACCCGGAGTGATCTTGACGCCGTAGCGCGCTGGAATATGGATCTCTTCGCCGGTTCGAGGGTTGCGGCCGGTGCGGGCTGCACGCTCCACACGCTCAATCGTCATCAGACCCGTGAGGCGCACTGACTCACCCTTTGACAGGGCGTCCATGATCACAGACTGGAAAGCGCTCAGCGCGGAATCCGCCTGTCCCTTCGTAAGGCCGGATTCTTCGGCAACTGCACTGACCAATTCGTTGCGGTTGATCGCCATGCGTTTTGTCCTTCTTTCATTGAAAACTCATCGGCCACTAGCGTGACCCCACAGAACCCTACGGCTCGCAGCGACCCCGCGCCACCTTCGACCATGCGTCAGGAAGTGGACTTCCTCGCAAACCAAGCCGTTTTTGTGAGCTAGCGCTACCTACCGGGTCACCCGGGTTCCGGACGCTCCGGCTAGAACTTCGGCGGCCCGGTCCAAGGATCCGATGGCTCCTTGGCGCCCGGGCCCGGACTTGACGAAATCCAAAATGGCTTCAACCTTGGGTTTCATGGAACCTTCCGCGAACTCTCCACGCTCCAGGTGTTCTTCGAGTTCAGCGGCGCAAACCTCCCCTATGACCGACTCTTTAGGGGTGCGGAATCCAGTCTTGGCGGCTTCCACGGCGGTGAGGATCACTAGGGAGTCCGCGCCCACTTCTTCTGCCAACTTTGCAGCAGAACGGTCCTTGTCGATCACGGCAGGAACTCCGCGGGTTCCATTACCGTCGGGGACTACGGGGATTCCCCCTCCCCCACAGGCAATCACAAGGTGACCGGAGTCAGACAGGCTGGTCACTACTTCCGCCTGCACTATCTCTTGGGGGCGGGGTGAGGCGACGTACCGTCTCCATCCTCGTCCCGCATCCTCCTTGAAAACTAGGTCCGAGTCTTCCTCCATCAGCTCTTCTGCTTGTTCCGAAGTAAGGAAGGCACCAATTGGTTTAGTGGGATTTTGGAACGCCGGATCATCCGGGTCCACTAAAACTTCGGTGACGACAGTGGCACAGCGGGCACTTTGACCGCGATTTGCCAGCTCCTTGTTGACACCTTGCTGCAGGTGGTAGCCGATGTAACCCTGAGAAAGCGCGGTGCATTCCGCAAGCGGCATCACGGGTATTGCCGGGTTTTCTGTAGAGGACTCTTCAAAAGCGACGCTAATCATTCCCACCTGGGGGCCGTTGCCATGACACAGGACCAATTGGTGTCCCGCTTCCACTAAGTCCACGATCGGTACGGCAGTTTTAGCAACGTTTTCGATTTGTTCTTCAGGGGTGTCGCCCAGCGCGTTACCTCCCAGTGCTACAACTATTTTTGCCACGCGCTCTCCCCACAGTTGCCGGTTGGACTTCAGGCCTGCCTAAGACTCCTGACCTACCTAAATGCTAAACGTGCAAGACCAAAGGTAGGAACTCACACCATTTTTAGCTATGGCGCCACGCATGGGAGCTGCCGACGGAAATTTCGAGACTACGCTGGGAATTGTGAACGAAGCGCAGAAAACCCCTGTCCCAACTCAAACAGTCGACTCCACACCTGGCGAAGACGGAGTGGTCCGTCCGGTACAGTTTTGGCGCGGCATCTACGAAACGGTGAAGACTGACGTTTTCGCTGGCGTGTTGATGCTGTCGGCGACGCTGCTGGCTGTGATCCTTGCCAACACTTACGCCTCCGGCTGGTACTTCGCAGTGCGCGACTTCACGTTCGGGTTCCCAGCCCTTGGGTTAGACCTGTCGGTTGGTCAATGGGCGGCAGATGGGCTGCTAGCCATCTTCTTCTTCGTTGTTGGGTTGGAGCTGAAAGAAGAGTTCACCGTCGGAGCACTACGCGACCCGAAGAACGCTGCGGTCCCTATTGCTGCCACGCTGGGCGGGGTTATGGTTCCTGCCGTCATCTACCTGGCAATCAACGGGAGCTTCTCCGGCGCTTTAGAAGGTTGGGCTGTTCCCACTGCGACAGACATTGCCTTCGTTGTTGCAGTTGTGGCTGTTGTGGGCCGGAACCTTCCATCGCAGGTGAGGATCTTCCTGCTGACGCTAGCTGTCGTTGATGACCTGATTGCGATCATCATCATTGCCACCGTGTACTCCACCCACATTGTTTTGGGGATGCTGGCACTAGCCCTGATTCCCCTAGCCCTGTTCGCACTTGCCGTTCAAAAGGGCATCCGTGCCTGGTGGATCCTGATTCCACTTGCAGTACTGACCTGGGGCCTGATCCATGCTTCTGGCATCCACGCCACCGTTGCCGGCGTCTTACTTGGGTTTACGGTCCCCGCTGTCGCAACGAAACAAACCCGTGTCCAAGTTGCCGTAGAGCCAGATGGCACCCCCGAATACGATTCGATGGCTTCCGCTTTCGCCGACAAGTGGGGAGTGTTCGCAACCCTGGTTGCGGTACCGATCTTCGCTTTCTTCTCAGCCGGAACAGACGTTGGCGGCTGGGAAGGCCTGACCTCAGTACTTGCTGAGCCAGTGACCCTGGGAGTCCTGTTGGGTCTGTTCCTGGGTAAGCCTCTGGGCGTGCTCCTGTTCTCTTTCCTGGCGACGCGCTTCCCAGGGGTTTCCATATCTCCCCTCAAGTGGGCTGACCTTGTGGGCATGGGCTTTGTTGCCGGTATCGGGTTCACCGTCGCACTTTTGGTCGGAGAGCTGGCGTTTGGTTTGGGCTCCCACCTTGGTGATGACGCGAAGGTCGGTGTCCTGGTGGGTTCACTGCTTTCAGCAACAGTGGGCGGCACCATCTTGAAGATGCGCTCAAACCACTACGCAAAGCTAAAGGAAGCCCAGGCGGTCAGCGACGC
>CAYFNQ010000017.1:0-9405 GCA_964344535.1 uncultured Actinomyces sp. | reverse complement strand
GTCACACGCGGCAGCTGCGTATTGATCGGCCCCTGTTCGCTTTGCCACCCGTAGGACGCCAACGGCGCGTAAGCGGAGTTCTTATCAACCACAACAACGGGACGGTAGTTGAACAAGCGGCTGGCTCTTCTAATGAAGTCATCCGTGATCGGCACGAACCCTAGCCATTCGACGTAGCGGGGGTATTCGGCTTCCCAGTTGGTTGGGGCCGTCACCTCCGACATGCGTGACACCACCTCACGAAGCCGCACAAAGCGCCGGACATACTGCTCTGGTGTCTCAAATTGTTGCGTCTTGAAGTTCTCTCGTTGCTGCTTCACATCCAGGTTCTTCACGACCCGGACAGGCAGCGGACCCGTATGAGCGATACCGGGTGCCGCCTCCTCACTGAGTGCTTCGTCCCCACTTGTTTCCGCCCCAACCGCAGCCTTCGCATGGGCGACGAACTCCGCTTTCGGTAGGGGCATCACTCCCTGGGGTTCCTTCCACCGGAACAGCCGGTAAATTTGAACACGGTTTGAGTCAAAGGCCTCACGCAGTCGCACCAGTTCGGGCAGATCGGAAGCCGGAAGGTTGGGACTGATCCCGGACGTGAGCCCCTCAAGCGTCCCCGCCGTGTAAAAAAGGGCAAACGGCATTACGAAGCGGTCTTTGCCACTGTTGAAATAGATCGCGGAGTGGTCCGCCGCGATCGAATCAAAGTAGGCGTTCATGGTTTCGCGCACAGTGGCTAAGTGAGTTTCCAAACTGGAAGGGTCACGCCTTGGCAGGTAGGGCGCAAGCGTGTTGAGGGGTGACTCAACCCGGTCGCTTGAGCTAGGGAAGCAAGCGCAGTAGGTGCGCAGGGCCTCAATTGAAGTGAAGACGTTCGCCAGGTACGTGATCACTAGGGAGAGGAGAAGCACGGACAGCATCGTTTCGAACACAGACAGGATGCTGATGGTTGTGGTCTGCGGGTCCATTTGGACGGCACCAACCGTTGAGAACTGGCCCATCGAGTAGTAGAGGGCTCCCATGAACCCACCGGGGGCCCCATCTTCAGGGATCAGTGTGCCCATGGTCATGGCCCCGGAGTAGATGAGCGCAAACCCAAGGACCATTCCCGACACCCAAATCATGACCCCGGTCATTAGGGCAAAACCGGTCATTGTCCTGTAAATGGTGCTGCGCAGCCTGCCCCGTAACGGTTTGAAGAACCAGTAAAGGAAACGCCACTCAACGGCGATCACACGGTTCACTAACAGACCGCGTTGGTTGTAGTTCAAAACTGTTAGGAACGTGTCGGCCAGGGTCAAAACGATAAGGGCGATCCCAAGAGTTACTGACAGATGCGCCACAATCTTCCTTACCTCACGTCGAAAATTTCGGGACAACAAAACTATAGCCGTCTCTTTCACAGCCCGGGTCGTCGTGGTTTCACTCACAGACTTCCAAGCCGGTCTCAGTTAGCATCGAAGAGATCGTCAACGGGTGTGGAGGAAATATGGAGCAGGTCCTGGATTCAAGAGTTATTTGGGACCAGCTTCGGGAGACCTCCCCCGTGGTGGCGCAAGACGACGGCACTTTCATGCTCTTGTCGTACGACCTGGTGAGGGGCGCCGCTGAAGAGCCACTAACGTTCTCCAGCGCCGTTTCTGCTCACAGGGCCCTGCCGAACAGTTTGGACGGTCGGGTGCACCGCAGCTACCGCGAAATCGTGGACCGCTACATGGGGCCGACTCAAGTTGCTGCGCAAGAAGAGCAGTGTGCGCGAAACGCAGCCGTGGTGGTTGACAACATTCCTACCGGCCAAACGTTTGACGCGCTGACCCAGTTGGGGGTCCCCTTCGCGGTTGCCACTCAGTGTGAGTGGCTGGGTTGGCCGCCTTCAACCGCCCAGGAGCTAGTTGACTGGATGGCGGACAACAGGGCAGCTGCAGGCTCCGGTGATAAGGAGCTGTTCGCAGACTTGGCGCAGCGTTTTGACCAGATCATCAGCAACCTTTTGGTTGGGCGGGAAGCGAACCCCGAAGGTGATGTCACCTCTCAACTCATGGCCGAAAAAGTTGGTGGTCGCGCACTTTCCACCCCTGAGATCGTCTCAATCCTGCGAAACTGGACGGCCGGCGACCTGGGCTCTTTAGCTGCGTCGACAGCTGTCATTGCCTACCAGCTGGCAACGGATCCGCAGCTGCAGCAGTACCTGCGCTCCCTGGTGGCTGCCAATGATCAGGTTGCTTTCGAAGAGGCCGTGCACGAACTGCTACGCATTGATGACCCGTTTGTTTCCAACCGGCGCATCACGACCCGTGACGTGACCCTTGACGGGGTGACGATCCCTAAAGGCTCACGCGTCTTCTTGAACTGGACGTCAGCCAACCGCGACCCCGAAGCTTTCCCCAACCCCGACCAGTTCAACCCGGACCAAAATGACGCAAAAAACCTAGTATTTGGAGCCGGGCCACACGTCTGTCCAGGCAAGGCGCTTACCCTCATGGAGCTGCGCACCGTCATCTGGCAGCTACTGGATCGAACAACTTGGGTGCATCCAAGCCCCGATCAGGAAGGGGTTCGCGAAGCTCTTCCCAACAACGGTTGGGCTTTCGCTCCCCTAGTCCTTGAACGTTCCCACGGCTAACTTTGACCTGACTTTGACCTATTTTTAGGAGGAACCACATGTCCACAAACGTGTTTGAACCGCTGGTGATCCGCAACGTTGAAATTCGCAACCGGCTCTGGGTTCCCCCCATGTGCCAGTACTCGGTAGACCTTAGCGACGGTGTTGCCACCTCCTGGCACCTGATGCACTACGGCGCCTTAGCTAGGGGCGGTTTTGGTTTGGTGACAGTGGAAGCCACGGGCGTGGTCCCCGAAGGCCGCATTACGCCCGGCTGCCTGGGGATTTGGACCAACAAACAAGCAGGTGCGCTGCACCCAATTGCGCAGCTAATCAAATCACAAGGTGCGGTTCCTGCGATTCAGCTAGCGCACGCCGGCCGCAAAGGTTCTGCACGTAGGGCACTGCGCGAAGAAACATTCGGGATCAGCACGAAGGAGGAGGGTGGCTGGACACCGGTCGCGCCCTCGCCCATCGCATTTACCGGCCTGGCCGAACCGACAGAGCTGACTACGGAAGAGATCGACAACCTGGTTGAAGCGTATGTGGCCGCGGCAGAGCGGGCCCAGTACGCCGGGTTTGAGGTGTTGGAAATCCATGCCGCCCACGGCTACCTACTGCACGAATTCCTCTCACCCGTCACCAACAAGAGGACGGATGAGTACGGGGGCAGCCTAGAAAACCGGGCCAGCCTTCTACGGCGCATCGTGCGGGAAGTTCGCGGTGAAGTTGGGGAAAACACCCCGATCTTCGTTCGCCTGTCTGCCACAGAGTGGGTGGATGAGGGCTTTTCGACCGCCGACATCATCCAGGTTGCCAAGTGGGTGAAGGAAGACGGCGCGGACCTCATTTCGGTGACGTCGGGTGGAAACGTCCCCTCCGCAAAGGTCCCCGAAGGGCCCGGCTACCACGTGCCGTTCTCAGAGCAAATCCGCAGCCAAGCCGATATTCCAACGGCGGTTGCCGGCGTGATCACAGGCGCGGAACAGGCAGAGGAGATTGTGGCCAGCGGAGCAGCCAACGCCGTCTACATTGGCCGCGAAGCGCTACGTAACCCGAACTTCCCACATGAGGCCGCCTTGGAACTGGGTTTCCCCAACCCCTACGTTCCAACGCAGTACCACCGGGCGTACTAAGCGTCGGTTTCGTGCCGGCTTAGGTAAGAATTTGGACGAGGATTAGACGAGGACCCAGGCGAGGAGCAATCATGAAAGCAGCCCTGTACGACCAGGTGGGAACACCGGAAGTTCTTTACATCGCCGATGTGGAAGAAGCGCAGGCTGGCCCCAACCAGGCCGTGGTTCAAGTTGAGGCAGCCGGCGTGAACCCTTACGACAGCAAGGTGTTGAGCGGTTTCATCCCTTTGAAAGCGCAATTCCCACGAAGGATTGGCAGCGACCTGGCCGGTCGAGTCATCGCTGTCGGAGATGAGGCTCTCTATTGGGACGGCCAGCCCATCCAAGTTGGCGATGCCGTGATGGGCCGCGGCAAGGGAAGCTTCGCGCAGCAGTCAGTGGCACAAGCCAGCGGTCTGACAAAGATCCCCCAGGGTCTAGACGCTGAGGTCGCGGCCTCAATGAACGTTCCTGCTCTAACCGCGAACTCGCTCCTAAACACCGTTGAAGTCTCCCCGGGCGACACTGTTTTGGTCGGTGGAGCCACAGGTGCGGTGGGGATGCTGGCCGCCCAGTTGGCAAAACTAAAGGGTGCGCGGGTAATCGGTACGGCAGGTGCGTCGAACTTTTCGTTCCTAGAGGACTTAGGGATTGAACCCGTGAAATACGGAGAGGGCTTGGCGCAGCGCGTGGAGGAGCTTTGTGCTGACAAAGGCCCGGTCACTGTGGTTTTTGACTGCCATGGCCGTGAAGCTTTAGATGCGGGGTTGGAGCTGGGTGTTCCCGCATCCCAAATGGCGGCGATTGCGGCGTATGAAGCGTTGGAAGAACTGGGTGTGAACAATGTTGAGTTCGCAACCCGCACTGCCGAAAATCTAGCTGGCCTAGCTCAGCTGGCCGCTGACGGTGATCTGGTGTTACCGGTTGTGGGCACGTACTCGCTGGAAGAAGTGAGCGAAGCGTTTAAGGCCGTGGATGGGCGCCACGCCCCGGGCAAGATCGTAGTCAAGCCCTAGTTACACCAGCGCTAGTTACGCCAGTTAGGCGGGCAGGTCCCACCCGGGCAGTACAGGGGCGGCGTCTTGCTGAAGACTGCTTGGAGTTTGCAGCCAACGCAGATCCCAAATGCTGCCTCTAGAAAGAGCAGACTCAGGCACAGCCCGCAAAGGCTCATAGCCACCCAAGGTGGCGCTGATAAGTAGCCGGTCGCGGCACAAAAGGAACCTGCCATAAGGACACCCAGCCACCAGGCAAAGGCCTTCTGGCTGGCCCCAACCCACTGGGGTGGCTGATTTTTGGTGAGCAGGCGGCCAAGCGCCAAAGTTGGTGACCAGCGGTCCCCTATCCCCACCCGGATTGCCATGTCCATGACAAAGAACATCCCAAAGGGTTTCATGTAGGTCAAAGTGCCGGTGGTAAAAACGCTCAGCCAAGCCAGGAAACCGGCAACGAACAAGATGGTCGCGGCAACCCTTACGGCCCGTTCGTTGATGACTGGTACCGCGTAGCCGGGCACGATCTGCCCAATGATGGGTTCTTCGTCGGAAGTGTTTCCACCAGGATCTACAGCTACAACGGGCTGATCTGTAAGCCCAATGTTGCTGCTCAAGGTCGGTTGAACAATGCTGGTCGCATCCCTCACGCTTCCCCCTTACGCGCGCCGAAACTACCAAAAGCATACCCAGCCCAGTATGGGTTGGGCGTGTGGAACGGGTCCTAGGCGGCCAAGGTCGCGATGAAAACAGCGAACAGCGCTAGGTGGGCTAGGCCTAGGGGTGCGGAGATCTTCTTTGCCCCGTACGACAAGTAGGTCAAAGCCAAGGTCACTGCCAGGAACATAATGTTGACGGGACTTTCGGCAAAAATAACGCTCTGGTGCGTGAGCAGCCCTAAGAAAATGATTGCGGGAACAGAGATCCCCATGGTTGAAAGTAGGGCTCCGTGGCACAGGTTTGAAACTCTTTGGATCTGCTGAAGATGCGCCGCTCGAATAGTCGTAATGGTTTCGGGCAAGAACACGACAGTGGCAATGATCAGCCCGGCAACAGCTGGTGGGGCTCCCACGCGTGCCAGCGCCAAGTCCATATAGTCCGCCATGAAGTGGGAAGCAATGACGACCCCTACCATCAGTGCCACTAGGACTGTCGAACGCCAGACAACTTCGCGGCCACTTGTCCGCAAGACAGCTTGGATTGGTGCGTTTGGCCCCATCGCAGCCTTACTTCCTTCAACTTCTTGGTAGTCCCTGTGGTCAGGGCCAATTTGGCGGTAGAGGAAGAAAACGTAAATCAAAGCGATGGTCACTGCCAGCAACACTTGCAGCGCAGTCGATAAGACTGTGTCTGGAGCTATCAGGGTTGGCAGCACGAACGTCAGGGAAAGTGTCACCAGCAGTAGCCCCAGGTAGGTGGCGACACCCGTCCGGTTAGCTCGCAGTGTCTTGCCACCGCGCACGGCCACCAAGATTGCGGCGCCAGCGACCAGATTCATGATGATCATGGTGACCGCCATGATCGAATCGCGGCCAATCACCGCGTGGTTACCCGGACCCAACATGACCGCCGCAATCAGCGCCACCTCAATGAACGCTACGGAAAGGGACAAGATCAAGGTGCCGTAGGGTTCGCCCAATAAGCGGGCCAGGGCCTCTGCCTGGGCTACCACTCCAAAAGAGAGCGCTGAGATAAAGGCGATGATCGCCAAAAGCACTAAGAAAACCGTGAGCGTTGCCAAAACTATCCGGCCACTGGTGGAACGCGTCGCTGCCAGTCGACCTGTTGTTCCAGCTGATAGGACAGTCGCAGTAGCGTCGCCTCATCCCCCGGCCTACCAATGCCCTGCACGCCAAGTGGCACTGTTGCGCCCGTAATCTCGCTAACTCCCTGCCCAACCGGCATGGAAATTGCGGGCAGACCCGCCACGTTCACAAAACTGGTGAAAGGTGTGTATTCGACTTGCTGGGCAAAGTTAGCTTCGCCATCCACTTGGGAATACCAGCTAGGAGGCCTAGGAGTCTGCGCTAAAGCGGGAGTCAAAACTACGTCGTAGGGGGCGAAGTCGGCAATCACTTGGGCCTCAAACTCTGACAAAGATGCCAGGGCTGCCGGCAGTGCCGCAGGGTCTTGTCGACGGCCTTTTTCAATCAGCCAGGCGGTGAGGGTTCCGACATTTGGCAGCATGTCCTCCGTAATCGGCAGTCCTGCTGCCCCGCCCATCAAAACGGCACGAAACGCGTCGACGTAGTTCGGGAACGGTCTAGGTTTCACTTCCTGGACTCGATGACCTAGTTGGCGAACCATCTCCAAAGTGTCCTCGAACACCTCCGTTGCCTGGTCGTCGACGGACGTTCCGTAATGGGTCCCCCACGGCGACCACGTGGTCCACCCAACCCGGAGCCTGGGGACAGGAAGTTGTGCCGCATCCACGAAAGAACCACTGTCAGCCATGTACGGCGGCTGGGGAGCGCGAAGGGAGTAGCGGTGGGGTCCTGAAACCATGGCGTCCAACAAGAGGGCGGCGTCCAAGGTGGTGACCGCAAGCGGCCCTCCCACAGGAAGACCTGCCAACCCCGCTAGACCAGATTCGCCGGGGACTCTGCCCCGACTTGGTTTCAAACCCACCAGGCCCGTGGCTGCAGCGGGGATGCGGACACTGCCGCCGGCGTCGTTCCCGGGCGCTAAAGGCAGCATCCGCGCAGCAACAGCCGTGGCCGCGCCAGAGGAGCTCCCACCTGGATCCAGGGCAGGGTCCCACGGATTCTTCGCATACCCGGTGGGAAGTTCGTTGTATCCGTAGGACGGGAAACCGAACTCAGGCACGTTGGTTTTTCCCAGTGAAACCCCGCCGGCCGCGTCCAGGTCCTGCGTGATGGGAGAAGAGTTTGGGGCGACAAAGTTGGGAAACGCTGCACTACCGAACGTGGTGACAAGTCCCTCACGGTGGTTTAGGTCCTTGTCGGCAAAAGGCAGACCCCAAAGCGGTTGCGCAAGGCGGGTGGGTCTTTCTTTTTGTGCGGTCAACTCATCGGCACGCTGTCGGGCTGCATCGGCAGTGATGACGGTGAACGCGGACAACGCCCGGTTGAGCTGCAAGGAGATTTCCAGGAAGTGGTCCACTACTTCTCTTGGGCTGAGTTCACGAAGCTCCAGCAACTGTCGTAGCTCTAGTGCGCTTTTGTCTGCCAACGTCACGGCAACCTCTTTTCTGGCCCCGTCTTTTGCGGCTTCTTGGGTCTAGGACCAACGCACCTAGTTTAGGTCTTGGCTGATGGTGGACGTCATTGTCATGGGCTCTGGCGTGGGTGCATGCTTTTGGACATGAGGATTTTGTCAATGCAATCATTGGTTTCGTACGGTCACGTCGGCAACTCTGCCGCTGTGTTCCCACTGCAACGGCAGGGCCATGAGGTCATGCTGGTTCCCACCGTCGTGTTTTCGAACCACACGGGGTATGGCAGTTGGGGTGGCCCGATGCTGTCCGGGAACGATGTGCGTGACATTGTGAACGGGATTGGGGACCGCGGCGGTCTGGATGACTGCGCTGTAATCCTTTCTGGGTACCAGGGCGGAGACTCCATTGGCGCTGGAATTTTGGACGCCGTTGCACTGACAAAAGAAAAGAACCCGGACGCGCTTTACGCCTGCGATCCTGTTTTGGGAAGTGCAGACAAGGGCTGCTTTGTGTCACCGGAAGTCCAGAGCCTAATCCGCGACCAGGTGGTGCCGAAGGCAGACATCATCACCCCCAACCAATTTGAACTGGGGTTTTTGACGGGCACCGACCCGCACACCTTGGAAGAAACATTGGAGGCAGCGGACCTGGTGCGAGCTAAGGGACCCAACGTTGTTCTGGTTACTTCCGTTTTGCACCCAGATCGTGAGGAAGACACCATTGAAATGGTGGTGGTTAGCGACAAGGGAGCCTGGAGCGTCGCCACGCCGTACCTTCCCTTCCACCCCAACGGTTCGGGCGACCTCACCGCTGCACTATTCGCCAGCGCGTTGGCAGAGACTGGGGATGAGGCCAAAGCACTGGGCTCTACCGCAGCCAAAGTGTTTGAAGTCTTGGAAAAGACGTATGAGTCAGGGGAGCGGGAACTGCAGCTCATCCCTGCCCAAGAGGCTTTCGTGAACCCGACGTATAGCTTCGAGGTCAAAAAGATCCGCTAGCTGGATCCCTCGCCGGTCTTTACTCTGGGTAACTTCTGTCTGGCAACTGGCTCGCGGCGTCTATCGGAAAAGCTGGCCGTCCGGTGAGGGCGTACAATTCTTGAACAAGCGGCCTCACCCGCGCACGCACCCGCATTTAGGCGCGCGTGCTTGAGGACAGTGGCCGCCCAGACGCAGAGATGGAAGGAGAAGAAATGTTCGGATTAGACACAGATGTAGTGGTGACCAGTAGTGGAACCGGAAGCACCGCCGCAGCAGTCCTGACGATTGTGTTGATTGTCGCCTACTTGGCCTTTGTAATCAGCGCGATCGTGTCAATTGTCAAATCCACCGCTTACCCGACGGGTTTGAAGGCACTGTGGATCCTGATTGTGTTCGTGACCCCGTTTATTGGTTCCGTTGTTTGGTTCATTTGGGGCAAAAAAGGAATGGCTTAAGCCTTTTCGGGATGTGTCGGCTCGCGACATCTTTTGGCTAGTTTTGCTAAAAAGATCGGTCGAGTCGACACATCTCGTTAAGAGTGAGT
>CAYFNQ010000016.1:26403-30301 GCA_964344535.1 uncultured Actinomyces sp. | reverse complement strand
GCGTGGAGCTAGGGAGATTCGAACTCCCGACCTCTTCGTTGCGAACGAAGCGCGCTACCAACTGCGCCATAGCCCCTTATGGGCAAGAAGCGTACCACGCAGCGAGTCCCATGAAAACAAGGAAACCAGTCTGCGCACCAACAGTCACGGAGACCACAAATTTCGAGGAGCCGTGGGTCGGGACCCCTACTGGGCTCGGCGCTGCTCCAGGACCGCATCCAGGTCGAACTTGAACGTGGGGTTGGAAGCGGTGTCAATATCCACGGTGACCCGTGCAGTCGAAACACGAACAGGACGACCGGTGACAACAGCACCGTCTAGAGGTTGCACACTCACAATGTCCGTGTCCGCGTGAACTTGACGCCTAACGATCTTCGCTTTCTTGGCGTAGGTCGGCTCTGGCAAAGGCACATAGGTCCATCCCGATTCGCTCTGCCCAGCGGAACTCTTTGCTTCCACTTCGACTCGAGTCTGTGGCGCTTGCGCGGACCCCTCCTCTGAGGCCTCAACTTCAATCGCCTGGAAATCGGCAGCCTGGGCCTCATCGGGTTTGTGAGCCTGCGCAACCAAATCTTCAGCTTCGTCGGTGTGGGACTGGACGCCATCGCCAGGTTTTCCCTGGTGGTCTTCCAACGCTCGCTTTAGCTTTGCGCCCGGCGCAACCACACGGTTGGCTGGGTCCACCTGCGGCAGATCTTGATCGGCGAGAGCTTCAGGCTCGACCTGCAGTTGGTCTTTTCCCCGTAGCGACTGCCGTAACTGTGCAAGGCGAGCGTCTTGTTCTTCCAGCACCGCCTTGTTCCGCTGTCCCGCAACTGCGGAAACGACCAGGCCGGCAACCAGCGCTGACACAGGTAGTGCCAGCCACAGCCAGCCAATCAGACCAAAGGCCGCCAAAACCACAAACAATAAGGTGATACCGGCGGTGACTGCAACGGTCACGAGTCGGCGCTGGGCAGCGTATTTCTCCCCCGCCAAGCGGGCCGCGCGCTTCGCACGAAGGGCGGCGTACTCCCGAGCCGCCGCGTGGTCTCCGCTCCCACGTTTTTTCACTGGACGCGGTGAGGTTTCTTCGCTCATGCCGGTTCCTTCCACAACTACTGGCACACTAACACCCACTAGCAGGTTGCCACCGGAAGGGCCGTGCGAGTCTGGCACAGTCTCCCGCAAGCTGAGCACTGTCAAGCTCTCTGAGAACCGGTCGGCATCACGCGACGCCGCCACAGCGTGCCGGCGCCTTGCCCGCAAAGGAACCACGTAGGCAAGCAACATGGCTGCCGCAAGCGCAAACAGCAAGCCCGTAATTTCCACAACCTCAAACCTAGAGGGCCGCGCGCGTCGCTCCGCAATGCCACACCGGCGCATGGGAGAAAACGGCACCTGTGGTGGGCAAGCCTGACGTCAGGTCGAGGATCCTGGCCGCTCTGTACGACTAGCGGCCAACTTCTCCACCATTGTCTGGTTCTGCAGATCCTGCGCATCCACACCGAAAGACACGTGGTCGGCCCACTGTCCAGCAATCGCCATATACCGAGGCTTGTAGCCCTCTTTGCGGAAACCAAGTCTGCGGCACAGCCCTAAAGAGGGGCCATTTTCCGGCCGCACATTAATCTCCAGGCGGTGCAGCCCCAACTTTAAGATCACTGTGTCAATCACAGAAGCGACCGCAAGCGAAGAGATCCCGTAGCCCGCCCAACCTTTGCCAATCCAGTAGCCCAGGACCCCCTGGCTCATTGCACCGTGCTGCACTGCCCCTATCGACACCGCCCCTGCAATCTGGTCGTCAACCTCGATCGCTGCCAGCAGGCCCGTGGCGTCGCGCATCGACTTATCCATCTCACGGGCGTACTGCTGCCAGGTTGGAGGTTGGTCCGTAGAACCTGGAGGCAGGGTTGCCTCCCACGGTGCCAGCCACTCCCGGTTTGCGCGCCGAACCTGCTCTATGCGTAAGGAGTCGCTCCCGAAAGCTGGACGGACCTTGACGGACTCGACGGAACTGCCGGGCCTCAGAAGGGTCTGCAGCTGAGGTCCGCTGTATTCAACTTCAAGATCACCGGCAGGTAGACCCCATACGCCGCTGCGCTTGCTCAGCCTAGAAAACAAGGACTACTGCTCCAGTAGAAGACACGTCAGTTCGTCACCTGGTTCTAAACTGACGGTGTCTTCCGGGACTATCGCTAACGCGTTTGAGGCTGCCAAAGCTGACAGCCAAAGGCGGCCCGGTTCACCAACAACCTGGGCGGTGTAGCCGGACTTTGGGGATCCTCGTAATCTCACACCCACAAATTCTCGGTAACCAAGGGGGGACTGCCACCCCTTGTCGATCGCGGCTTTCACGGCCGCTCGGTTCACGTTTTTGCGGCCCTCCATTTTCCTGATCGAGGGGCGCACGTAGACCTCAAAGGCAACCTGAGCCGCTACCGGGTCGCCGGGCAGGCAGTAAACCGCAACGGAACGGCCGTCTTCTGTTTCGACTGTTCCAACACCAAGCATGTGACCGGGCCAAGCTGCAACGCGGTCGAAACGGACGTCCCCCAGTGAGCTGAAAACATCACGCACAGTGTCAGCGCTGCCGTATGACAGGCCACCCGTGGTGACAATGAGGTCGGCGCGCATGAGCTGGTCTTTGATCACTTCACGCAGGTGGGCTCGGTCATCGGGAACGGGGTCAACACGAAACGCATCGACACCTACTTCTTTCACCGCAGCACTCAAAGCGTGACCGTTTGCGTCAAAAACGGTTCCCGGAACAGCCGATTGCCCCGGATTGACTAGCTCATCGCCAACAGAAATGATGACAGCTCTTGGTTTGGGGTGAACGACAACGCGGTCCCTTCCCACGGCAGCTAGGGCCGCGACGTGAGTGGGCAACAAGCGGGTTCCGGCGGTGATGATGATTGAGCCTGGCTCAAAATCCTCGCCCTGCACCCGAACGTTGTAACCCGGAAGGACGGGTTCCAGAATTTGGACAGACGCGCTCCCAAGATCAGTGGCTTCCAAAGGGACGACGGCATCAGCACCGATTGGCAAGGGGACACCGGACGCAACGCGGATCGCCGTTCCGGGGACCAACGCGCCGGTGTCCGCGCTCCCAGCCTCAATTTCACCGGTCACCATCAGCGTCACTGGGCTGCCCCCAACCTGAGCCCCCGTAGCCTGAGTGGTGTCCAGCGCTACCACTGCATAACCGTCGCAGGCGGAGACGTTGGTGAGGGGGTGGGCAAACGGGGCAACCACGTCCTCTGCTAGAACGCACCCCAAGGCGTCGCCAAGCAAAAGGTCTAGCGGGGGTTGCTGAGACGCAACGGACAAGCAATCCTTGTAAAACTGAGCCACTGAACGCATGGGGCCAGTCTCTCACCGCAGTACCGAAAATGGGCGTCAACTCCCTTGGAAGGAACCACGTGACAACAACCGAACTGGTCCACCAAAAACAAAGGTGGCGACGAGTCTCCAACGCGCGGCGTCTAGCAAGACAAAGCCGCACCTGCGACAGCCAGCTAGTGGATCAGTTGACGCAGCTGTTGGAGGAGCTGGGTGTCGCAGAAACTGTTGCAACGTATGAGCCTTTTCGTTCAGAGCCAGCTGTGGGACCCGCGGCAGCGTGGTTGGAAGAGCAAGGCGTGCAGGTCCTGGTTCCTTCCCTGGACTTTCCTGCCAGCCAAGACTTCCCGTTCGTCACATCCACCTCCGGGGCTTTTCAGTGTGCCACCGGTGCGCTTGCTGACCCGGTTGTGGAAGCCGTTATTGTTCCCGGGTTGGCGTTCGGCCTAGATGGGGCTCGGCTGGGCCGCGGAGGCGGCTGGTATGACCGGGCGCTAGAAGTTCTAGCAGCCCAGGAGAAGCCACCTGTGCTGATTGGGGTCTGCTTCGATGACGAAGTGCATAAAAGCGGCAC
>CAYFNQ010000016.1:14767-26303 GCA_964344535.1 uncultured Actinomyces sp. | reverse complement strand
AGCCACCTGTGCTGATTGGGGTCTGCTTCGATGACGAAGTGCATAAAAGCGGCACAATTCCGATGGGAGATTTGGACGCACCTGTGGACTGGGTTGTGACACCTAACCGTCGTTTCCGAGCTCTTTGAGACAGGGCGTCTAAAACGGTTTGGGTTCGGGGCCTGGTTCTAACAGGCCCAGCCAAACAGCCGTTGTCCCCAAGATTGTGCACCGTGGTGGCGCACCCATCCGTGGGCACGGCAATCTGCCTGCATGGAACACAGTGTCAGGTCCCTTATCCGGACAGTTCGGCTGAAGGTCGCGCACCACAGCCTGCCGGCCCTAGTTGGGTTGGCGCTGCTCCTTCTACTTGTCGGCGTAACGTTTGCGTTGCACCCGACTCCTGCGGGACGCCCGGTGCTGATTGCGGTGACAGATCTGCCAGCCGGAAAACCCGTGGAACCCCAGTCAACCGCAGTCGTGTTAGTGCCTGAGGCCGCAACAACCGCAGATGCACTAAGCGAACCCCGCCAAGTAGCAGACCTCACCCCAAAAACAGTGATCCCAAGCGGGAGCATTCTGACACGCGCCCTATTGCAGCCCGCAGGCGAACTGATTCCCAAACATTTCGCCGCAGTTCAAGTAGAGCTGCCGACAGGGGTGAACCTGGAACCCGGGACCCACACGCAAATCTGGGGGCCCGGCGAATCGTGTTCCTTAGAACCAACAAGCATCGAGCTGCTGGCCTTGCAAGCGACCGTGCAATCCTTGTCTGTATCGGACGGGACACTGCTGCAAGGAGAAGACACGACCGTCGCCTCACTGTTAGTCCCAGAAAGTTCTGTTGCCGACGTGCTCTGTGCCGCCCAGGTGGGCCAGCTACATTTCGTACGCGGTGGCGACTGAGACACCTAATGTGCCCGGTCTTGGTACCGCGATGCTGAACGCTGAAATACCGCAGTCTTGAACGCCAGTAAGATGAGCAAGCTCTAACCAGAACTACGTTTAGTATCAGTTTGAAAGGCACAGCATGTTAAAAGGATTCAAGGAATTCATCAGTCGTGGCAGCGCAATAGACCTGGCTGTCGGCGTCGTCATAGGCGCAGCATTTGGAAACATCGTCACTGCTCTAACCGACGGTTTCCTCATGCCCCTAATTGCCGGTTTGGTCGGTGCACCAGAATTTGATGATGTTCTAGCGTTCCACGTTGGCGTCTTTGGCGAACCTTCAATCGTTCGGCCAGGCATGCTGATCACTGCAATCGTGAACTTCCTTTTGATCGCCGCAGCTCTTTACTTCGTTGTCATTGTTCCAATGAACAAGCTAAGTGAAATCAAAGATAAAGCTCTGGACCTGGACCAAGAAGAAGATGAAGAGGTCTCACCAGAGGTTGCTCTGCTCACCGAAATTCGTGACTCGCTGGCAGCAAACAAGCCCAGCAAGTAGTCAGCTACCAGTGTGGGGGGAGATTCTCAGCCAACCAGGCGTCATCTCCCCCACCGGGTAACTTCCCCTTCAATTCGTTCCTAGCCGCGTCCCGACTGAGCGGCTCAACACTGCGGGCAACATCGCTCATGTCCTTGATTTCACCTCTGGCCAAGCGCTGTGCGTCCACTTTGGAAAACCGCGTGGCAACCCGTCGCACACGCTTAGCGCTTGAACGTTTGCTGCCCGGTGGCTGCCCAGTGGCTGAGTCTGGGGTTGGTTCAGGCTTACTGGTTCCCACGGACTCGCCGTAACGCAGCGCGCAACACTGCGTCCGTTTGGACTCCACGCCGCGTGATTCCCAGTTCCTCACGCAACGCTACGATGACCGCGTCGTCGTCTCTTTCAATGCCGTCGCTTAGAATCCACAGCGTCATTTCATCCAACTGGTCATCGCTGTAGGCCGCAAGTGGAAGCCCTGCAGCATAGGGCGGCTTAGCTACTGAACGCTCTCCCATCGGCACTTCTTCAAGGATCCTGACAGGTTCAGAGTGCGTGGACAATTGAGGAAGTGGTCCGGTCACATCAGACTCTGTTATCCGCTTGGATTCTGATTCCGAGGCTTCATTAGTTTCGGTGTCAGCTTGGGACTGGGACCCTTCTTGACCTTCTTGTTCGACCATGGGCAGGCCCAGAGCGGCCGCCGCAGCCGGAGTCGCTGGTTCACCTAAGCGGGTGTAATACTCATCCACAGCGTCCAACGTCAAATTAACGATTTCTTGCGCTTCCCGATTCGGGTCAATGAAGACGGGCATAGACAGAGCGGTGTGGACCTTCCAGCCGGCCTCCTCAAGCAACTTAGGGATGTGGCGACTGCGGACGCGCAATGAAGGTTCCGCCTGGTAAGCGCCATCATCGGTTAGGACGGCAACCAAGAGTTCGTCGGGAACCTCCGGGTGACCTATAGCCAAGGGGATGGGTATCCCAGTGTCACTGCCAAAATTGGGAACAACACGTAGACCCAATTGGTGAAGACGTTCAGCCAAGTCCACTAGCAGTTGTGGGGGACCAGCCTCCGATTCTGCCTCCGGTGAGGGCAGGGAAGAAAGCCCCTGTTCTGCCGCTGACAGAAGATCCACCAGGACCCGTTCCCCTTCCGTGTGCAAGCGGGAATAGTCGACGTCCAAGGCGGACAGCGCGGAAACGATGGTCACGTCGCCACGCAGGCCCCTAGCCAACTGGTCCATAACTGCAAGACCCTGATCTGTTGAGAACACACCAAAGTCATGGATCACGCGACCATGAGGGGTCTTCGCAAATCCTACGGACACAATGGTCTGTCCTGCAGGCCTAGCGTTCAGGGCTTCTGGTGAGACGACGATGCTCTCCACGCCTCCAACCTCATCCAGCTGATCTGCAAACTGGGAGTCCTCTTCAGCCAGCTTGCGGATGAGGGCCACAACATGATCCCTGTGCCGGGCACTAAACGTGACTACGGAAAGCGGAACATCAGGTTTGGAAGCAAGGTGGTCTTGCACCAGCTGTGCCACAGCCGTGGCCTCAGCAACCGAAGTTTCAATAGCCTGGGTTCCGGAACCCGGCATGCCAACGCCATCAACCAAGACGAAGGCAAGGGGCTGCGCTCCCCTTGGTGAAGGGACAACAACACCCTGCGCTCCCGGTGCGTGCATGTTGACCAGCTCTGACACGACATGTGTTCCAAGGGCCCTGTCAAGGGGAGGGGTCAAAACCGGAAGGGACTCAAGTATCAAAGCACTGGCTGGATCCTGAGCGTTCGCAACAATGCCCACAACCTGCTCCCCAAGGCTGGAAAGGGCCGCCAGTTCAGCCGCCGTCAGACCAGCTACCTGATCCAAAATCATGGTGTCCACTCCCGCTGCAGCCACCAGTGGCACCTGCGCCGGGCCAAGGACAACAATCGGTTTGTAGTCCCAAGCTAGAGCGTTAGTTGCAAAGATTTCGCTGGCAACAGCCCCAGATGATAGTTCGTCAGCGAACTGTTTAGCCTGGTCCGGGTACAAGTCCCGCACCTCTCCCGCCCAGTGCATGACCCGCGAAACCAGGGCCGGACCCAGTTGGTCAACAAGGGCTTCGTCCAGTTCCTGGAAGGCTCCCAGGAGCGCCCCCAGATTTGCAGGCTCAAAGCCTCCCAACCGTTCATCCTCTGCCAGCATGTGTCCCAAAGCTGAAGCCCACCAAGCCAAGTCCAACTCTAAGCTGAGTGACTCACCGTCAATCCCGCGCTCCCGCAAGTCCAACACCAGGTCATGAAGGCCCATTGCGTCCAACTCATCCAAGACCCCAAGCAACCCGGGGATTTTAGCTGCGCCGTCAGGCGTTTCGTAGAGGGTGGAGATGATCCCTGCCAGCTCATCCACCGGTAGCGAATCCAGGTCGCCGTACACGGGTTCAAGGAACGGCCTCACCTCATCCAGGTTTGCAAAAAGCTCAACCAGATTCGCCTGCATCTCATCCAGGTCAGTTGGAACCGTTGGAACGGAGTTGGAATTAAGCCGCGCCTTCGACCACTGGTGACGCACACCCTGGGCGTTGATAAGTGCCTCATTCAAGTCCTCAACGTGGACGCCGGGGCGCACCATGTCTCTGGCTTGACGCACCAAAGTTCTTCTTTGAGCCTTCTTCAGGTTGATGTTCCGGCTCTTACGCCACTGCTTTGAAGCGGTGGCAACAACCAGGTCAGCAGGAGACCGATCTAAGACCTGGGGCTCAAAAGTGTCCAAAACACCCTGGACGCGCTTTAGGAGTCCAAGCTGGTCCCGCCACTGCCCAAGCGTCGACGCCCCCTTCAACTCCGACCGTGCCGCCGCGCTCACCATGTTCATCCGAACTGTGGGCAGGAACGTCTGGTCGATACGTCCCAAAGCTCCAAGCATGTCGCCTATGTCGGCCGGGTCCTCAATTACCACCCCGCTCCACGCGTCCTGTGGTTCCTGTGGGTCAAACAAGCCAAGGGCGGAGGCCTGCTCCAACAGCTGGGCGCCCTTCTCCCCGCCGTCGGCAGCTAAGCGGGAAAGCGTGGGGACAGGGAACCGAAGCGAAGTCTGTGGCGCGTCCGGTAGAGAAGTCAGGTCCGTGAGAACCTGCAAGGCGTCATAAGCGCTTACACCCCAGGGCTCAAACTTTTCGTGCAGAGCTTCCGTGTGAGCTTCAAGAGCCGCGCGCACGCGCTCAAGACGGACCCTTTTCGCATCCAGCTCTGCGTCTGCTGGCGGTGGGGCCAGCGACGCCAAGTCCGTTTGCAGACTTTCAGTCAGCCCCTCCTGAACAGAAAACGCGCTCAAGTCCGCGACGATGGGCTGAATGCCAAAAGTTTCGAAAGCATCCATCAAACGTTCATGGACAGCCGGTTCGTTCACAACAACGGCAACCTGGCGTCTCTTCGCTACAAGTGCCGCCGCAACAGACGCCACGAACTCCTGCGGACGGCTCAGGTCAACAACGTCCACAGCGACAGATGCACCCGAGGCCACCGTCTCTACCAGCTGCTGTGTCTGCGGAGTCTGGTCCCCAAGCCCAAGTTCGCTCCACGGGTCCCGGTCGGTCAAGTCTGAAGCGACTTGCCCTAACGTCAAGGAGCCCCTAGCTAAATCGTCACCGCCCAAAGCGCGAACCACCTTGGACAGTTGAGGCTGGGTCAACCCCACCAAGCGGGAGTAGAGGCTGGCCGCAGGGTGAGCAAAAACTCCAAGCTGCAAGGTTTCAGTCAGCTTAAAACCGGGCAGCGCTTGGCCTCCATCACGAAGGACATCCAACGCTGAAGCCGGTAGGAAACCGCTTGTTCCGCCAAGGGTCGCAGCCAGGCTATCCATGTCAATGGGGTGGCCAGCGGCTGCAGCAGCATTCAGGAGAGGTGCACTGACCTGCACGCCGGGCAGCAACTGGATAGTGGTGTTTCCTAGGTCGTCTTCCCCAAAGCGGACCTGCCTCATCAAAAGCGGGAGCTCACCACTTCCCGCCCAGGAACCAAATCCGATGGCTAGGTGAGCTTCCGCTTGACCGTAGGAAGCCTTCAGCGCCTCGGTCGCGCTGCGAAGTCGCGCAATGTCCTTTTCAGCTGCCTGAAGTGCGTTGGGCTCGCGGATCAGCGTGGACAGCTTCGTTGGATGGTCGACGTAGAGCTGCGCCAATCCCCCTGGGTGGGTCTGGTCCAGACTCACCTGGAGCTTTGCAAGGTCCCCCATGTCGCCTTCAAGGACATCCGTGAACTCTTGGCGCCAGCTAGCAAGAACATCCTCAGGCACTATCCCAACTGGAACAGTCGTGTCACTTGTCGTGACCTCTATGCTCGGGGTTTCTTGCCCGGGCGCTTCGGTTCCGGGCACTTCGAAGTCTTCTTCGAAGATCTCACCGACGGCAGCATCCAACTCAGGGCCCGCAAGCGTTGGCTGCTCATCGTTTCGGTCCCTGGACTCTTGACTGGTAGATTCTGACACCACGTCGTCAGCCTAACCAGGCCAGGTGCAACTGCCGTGGCGCCGTGCCGCTTAGCCTGCGAAGTCCTCCATGCGCTCACCTACGCCTAGAAGCTGCTTGATTGCTGCTGCGGCCCTTGCGCCTGCCAAGCCGTCACCGTAAGGATTGACAGCTTGAGCCATTTCGTCGTAGGCCTGCTCATCTTCTAGGAGCGTGTTCACCTCAGCGACAATGCGCTCGCGGTCCGTTCCGATCAGTTTCACGGTCCCGGCAGTGACAGCCTCAGGGCGTTCCGTGTTCTCCCTCATGACCAACACGGGCTTGCCCAAACTTGGCGCTTCTTCTTGAACACCACCCGAATCCGTCAAAACCACGTCGCTGCGTTCCAGCACAACAGCAAAGTCCGTGTAGTCCAGTGGTTCGGTGAGGACAACGTTTTCTAGCGGTTCCAGGACAGGGCGGAGCTTCTCTCTCACCAGCGGGTTTTTGTGCATGGGGACCACGACCAAGAGCTCGGGGTGCTCCGTGGCTAGCTGGGCAACGGCCTGGGCAATCTGCTCCATTGGCGCGCCCCAGTTTTCGCGCCTATGCGCGGTAACCAACAGGACCCGCTGCGCGTCGCCCAAGCGTTCCTGTAGCTCTTGGTCTTGCACCCGGTCGTACTTCGCGACCACAGACTGCAACGCGTCGATCACAGTATTTCCAGTTACCTGGATGTCGGCACTGCGAATGCCCTCGTGCAACAAATTGTCCCGACTAACGGAAGTGGGCGCCAAGTGAAGGGAAGCAATCCTGGAAAGCATGACCCGGTTGGCTTCCTCAGGGAAAGGCGACGTGATGTCCCCACTTCTGAGCCCAGCTTCAAGGTGAACAGCGGGGACCTGACGGTGAAAAGCTGCCAACCCGGCAGCTGTCGCTGTCGTGGTGTCTCCTTGGGAGACAACAACGTTAGGCTGCTCTTTCTCAATCAGGCCGTCCAGGCTCTCAAGCGCCCTGGCAAACACCTGGGACAAAGAAGCCCCGTGCTGCATGATGTCCAAGTCGTAAGCTGGCTCAATCCCAAAGGCAGCGTTGACCTGATCCAGCATTTCGCGGTGCTGACCGGTGACCACGGGAACCACTTCAAACTCTGGTTGCTCCTGCAGAGCAAGGATTAGCGGGGCGACTTTGATAGCTTCCGGCCTAGTCCCATAAACGACCATCACCTTTTGTTTTTCCATAGCCCCAGTGTGCCAGATCACGGTCAGACAGAGGAGTGGTAACACTGGTGCCCTCGAGACGATTCGAACGTCCGACACCCACTTTAGGAGAGTGGTGCTCTATCCCCTGAGCTACGAGGGCCAACCGACAGCGTCAGCCAGACTACTTTAACATCACAAAGCCCAAGCTGGTACCGGGCCTTTCCCACTTTCTGTCAGGTTTGGCTACCAACGCTCCCAGGGCTGGCTGGCTGACGCATCCTTTTCACGGTGCGTGGAAGGAACAGTCATAACGGGGCAGGTGGAATGGTGCAAGACAGCCTGCGAAGTCGAACCTAGGAGAAGACCCGCAAAACCTCCACGCCCCCTTGTCCCCACCACAACCAAATCAACCGCCGTTGAGAACTCTGTCAGCAACGCTGCCGGGCTACCGTCTAGCGCATGCCGCGAAATCTGGATTTCCCGTTCGCCCTTAGCTTCCGCTATTGAGATGTCCATAGCGGTGCGAATGTCTTCGATCAGCTCCTGGTGGTTGATTGGCGCAGGGATCCACGACAAGCCGGCAACCCCGGGCGTAGCAATGGGGACAGCAGTAACAACGGTTAGTTGAGCGTCCCAAATTTCCGCTTCGTCAACGGCCCTCTTTAACGCAGTTGACGCCACCTCAGACCCGTCAACACCAACCACTATCCGCTTAACCGGAACAAACGGGCGTCCCGACTGGTGTTCCGGGACAACAACTACGGGACAGCTCGCGTGAGCCGGCAATGCCGAGGAGACACTGCCAAGAAGTCGGTCAGCGAACCCGCCACCACCCTTGCTTCCAATCACGACCAGGTCGGCTTCACGCGACAGCTCAGTTAGAACGCTAGCTGGGTCGCCAACCTCAACCTGAGTGGCAATGGGAATCTCAAAGTCAGCCAGGGCAGCGGCAGCTTGCTCGACAATGCGGACCGCGTTCGCCTCAAGCGCGCGGTCGTCAAGCAGGGAAAAACCGCCGTCTAACGCGACCGAGGAATAGGAAGCAATCGCGTACGCGCACACAAGGGTCAGTGTGCCGCCGCCGTGCGAGACCTGGGCAGCAGCCCACTTGGCAGCTTGAAGCGATTCGTCGGAACCGTCAACTCCGGCGATAACCTGCGGCTGACGTGACATAGCAACTCCCTAACGTGTCTCACACTCCACCTTCACCTATTTTGCACTAAGTGTCCCATCCCACAAAACAAAATGGGAGGTGCAGTGGCGGCTAGTGGTTCAGTGGCTGAGCTTTGGGCGGACGGTTGCGTCGTTCCACACGGCCCACCGTGTATTTGGCCAGTGCATTCTGGGCGACCGAATCGGTGAGAATGAAGGCGCTGATGACCGTACCCAACTTTGCCCAGCCACTACGGCGACCGTCGCGTTTGCGGCTCAAGTACAAGAGGGCGAACCCCGCGGCCGCCTCCACAGCAGTAATGGCCGGCACAACCCACCGTTTGCCGACAACTAGGTTCGTATAACCGTCCCAAAACCTTGAGCCCTCATTGCGTTCATCAATGATGATGTCAACGCTGCGCCCAATCGCATTAGAAATGCCGCGAGCCTCATGGACCACCGCGTTTTCAATCTCCCCAACGTTTCTGCGGGACACCAGAAAATCGGCAACGTGGCTGTGGAGGCCCAGGGCTTCCACAAACTCAGCTACGGCCTCCGTGCCCGTTAAAGTTGAGGCTGCAAACGCTGCCCCAAGATCAGCACCAGGCACTTCCTGGGCGATAGCGCGAATGTGCGGGCGGGTACCCACCAGCTCATCCACTTCCTCCGGGATGCTGTGCTTCCAACCGCGCCCACCAGCTATCGTCACCCGGTTCATTCCCCAGTTGTGGTTCACCATGTGTTCCGGGTCGTCCCTGTCCATGAACACGGCCTGAAAGTTATTGCCCTTGACGGTCAACGTCACCAGCGGCGCCTCACCGAAGTACCACTCATCACGATGAGAAGGTAGCTGCGCCGCAAGTAGGCGCTTGCCGTCCGGCAGCTCCATTTCGGCGATGTCAGCACCCTCAAACGCTGCAAGAAGGGGAACCGCCGATGCTGGGGTTCGCCCAATTTCTACAAGTCTGACGGGCTCTTCAGAGGTCTTTACCGAAAGTTCGTGAAGCGACTGGGTGTCACCACCTTCGGGGATAGCGTCATAGCTGACGTCCCCAATCATGATTTCGGCGCCAAACTTCTTCGCCAAGCCCTCCACTAATTCGCTCAACTTTGGCCCGCGTTTCAGATATTTGGCGCGCTTGCCTAGAGTTGCCACCTCTTCGTCCTCGGTCGCGACCCTGATCCCCACCAGCGAGGGACTGTCGTCGAACCAGCTGATTTGCGCAACCACCGACTGCGACTGCAGCTCCTTTGCGAACTCCATAGGATCGAGGTTCGGTGCGATCACCATTCCATCAAGTCGCGACCACGCGTTGTCGGTCATTATGTCTCCCTCAGTCTTTAGAACGAGTCTTTTAAAACGCAGTAAGTCCAGTCTGCCCCGTTTTGAGTAAAAGTGCGGGGAATGCGCGAAGTGCCGGCCGCCCTAAGGCTAGCCGGCACCTCACTTAGGTTATCTCAGGCGCAAAACGACCTGTTAGTTCAGTGCCTTACCGGCAGAACCTAGCCGTTCGCAGGCCTCAACAACGCGGGCAGCCATACCGGCTTCCGCAGCCTTGCCCCAGGCACGCGGGTCGTAAGCCTTCTTGTTGCCGACGTCGCCGTCAACCTTCAAGACTTCGTCATACTTTTCGAACATCCAGTTCGCAACCGGACGTGTGAACGCGTACTGGGTGTCGGTGTCGACGTTCATCTTGATCACACCGTTGTCCACTGCGGTCTGGATTTCTTCCGCGGTGGAGCCAGAGCCACCGTGCATGACCAAGTCGAAGGGACGATCTCCCTTGTTGTAAGCCGCACCAACTGCAACCTGGATCTCTCCAAGAAGTTCTGGGCGCAGCTTCACAAAGCCAGGCTTGTAAACGCCGTGGACGTTTCCGAAGGTGAGGGCGGTCAGGTAGCGACCGTTTTCACCCAAGCCCAGGGCCTGGGCGGTTGCCATACCGTCTTCAACGGTTGTGTACAGCTTTTCGTTGATCTCCCCAACAACGCCGTCTTCTTCGCCACCAACAACACCAATCTCGATTTCCAAAATTGTGTTAGCAGCCTCTGACATGGCCATCAGCTTCTGGGCGATCTCAAGGTTTTCCTTCAACGGCACCGCTGAACCGTCCCACATGTGGGACTGGAACGTGGGCAGGCGACCGGCAGCAACCTGGGCGGCCTCAATCTCCAGCAGCGGGATCACCCAGGAATCCAAGTTTTCTTTCGCACAGTGGTCCGTGTGCAATGCGACGGTGATCGGGTAGTCCTTAGCAACTTCATAAGCGTAAGCGGCCATCGCAAGCGAGCCGGAAACCCTGTTCTTAACGGTCGAACCCGACCAGTATTCGGCGCCTCCGACAGAGACCTGAATGATGCCGTCGGAACCCGCATCGGCGAACCCCTGCAGTGCTGCAGTCAAGGTTTGCGAGGAGGTTACGTTGATTGCAGGGTAGGCAAAGCGGTCACGCTTAGCCCGATCAAGCATTTCTCTATAAACCTCAGGTGTTGCGATTGGCACTGGTTACCTCCTGAATTTAGGCGCTGTCTTGGGCGCCTTTGACAACTGCGTGCGGTTCATTCTTGCACAAAGAAAAAGCGAAAGTTAGGGACTGTTGGCATAGGGAACTAAGGGTGAGACGGTGAGCTTAGGGCTGAACCGGATCAGGGGGTTTGGTGCTGCAAAATCCAGGCAAACATGGCTATGGCGGCGGCGTGCCCAACGTTCATGGAACGGGTGGAGCCGTACTGGGTGATGTGCAGGACCGGGCTTGCGGCTTCAAGCATTTCGGGAGACAGGCCTCCGCCCTCTTCGCCAAACACCAAGACGGTTTTGTGCGGCAGTGTTGCGCGCTCTATGGGCTTCGAGCCCGGCAAGTTGTCGACGCCAACGACCTGGAAGCCCCTAGGCAGCACATCTGCTAGGAACTCTTCGACAGTGGCGTGGTGGACCACGTCCATGTAGCGGTCGGTAACCATGGCACCTCTTCGATTCCAGCGGCGACGCCCAACTATGTGAACTTTGGAAACACCCAACGCGTTCGCTGTACGAACGATTGAGCCGATGTTGAAGTCGTGGCCAAGGTTCTCTATGGCAATTTCGTAACCCAATGAGTCATCTTGGATGTCCGCGGAGATGGCTTCCCTCTTCCAGTAGCGGAAGCGGTCTTCGACGTTGCGGGAATCCCCGTTTTCTAAAAGCTCCGGGTCCCAGTGGTCACCTTCGGGCCAGGGACCTTCCCAGGGGCCGACGCCTCTTCGGACCGGCCCAGCAGCAGGGGCGGCTGGGGTTGGGTCGACTGGGGTTGGGTCGACTGGGGCTGGGTTGTCTGCAGCTAAGTTGTTCACGGGCCGGCCTCCA
>CAYFNQ010000016.1:7039-14667 GCA_964344535.1 uncultured Actinomyces sp. | reverse complement strand
TGGGTCGACTGGGGCTGGGTTGTCTGCAGCTAAGTTGTTCACGGGCCGGCCTCCACCTAACTGCCGCACGGCTGCCATTCAAAGAGTCGCTGGGTCCAACAAGTGTAGGCTGCAGTGCGAAAGTTGGGAAAGATGGGCAAGACGCGGGCAACTGGTGCTGGCGGGGCACTGGTCTTCGCCGGCGCCAGCTTGGGGGCAGCGGCCCGCTACGCTGCAACCGTTTTCCTCATAGATCCTGCTGCTGCACCCCTGGCGATCTTAGTGATCAACGTACTGGGGGCACTTCTGCTGGGAGTGCTGGTGGGTGTCCTGGCCGCGCCCGCTCACCCCGAGGCTGACAGCCCTACTGCAAGTCGCTCTAGAAATGCTCGACTATTCCTTGGGACGGGCCTGCTTGGGGGCTTCACCACTTACTCCGCGCTGGCTCTGTACGTGGCACAGCCGCTGCAAGCTGGCAACTGGGCTGGCGCTCTTGGCTATGGCCTTACAACGGTTTTGTTGGGTGGAGTTGCCGCCTTTGTGGGCCTGTGGGTGGGGAGACAAGCTTTGAGTGCAAGACGCACGGTATTGGAGTGACAGTGGGGTCGGTTTCACTGTTCTTTCTAACTTGCGTACTTGGCGGGGTGGGTGCGCTGCTGCGCTACCTCCTGGACGCCACCCTTCGCAGCCGCGGGTCTGACGACTGGCCGTGGGGCACTTGGACCATCAACTTATCTGGGTCGTTTCTGCTGGGCGTGCTAGTAGGACCCCTTGCAGGCTTTGTTTGGGGCCCGGCTGTCACCGCTGGTTTTCTGGGCGGATACACGACATTCTCAGCAGCCAGCCTGGAGGTTGTGCAACAAGTGGATAGGGGCCAGTGGGGCAAAGCAGCGCTTTATGCGTTCAGCTCACTGGTGCTCAGTGTTCTGCTTGCGCTGGCAGGTATGCAGCTTTCAACGGTCCTGTTTGGGTAGGGGGTTCGGTTTGCTGGCAGATCCTCGTACTAAAAATCCGAAAAGGGGACGTTTCGGCGCTGAGCGGCGCGTGGGGAGGGCTGTTCGCGCTGGAGGTTAGGGTGGTCCCATGAGGATTGCTACTTGGAATATCAACTCGATTCGTACCCGCCTGGACCGGGCACTGGCGTTCTTGGAGCGCGAAAATGTTGACGTACTAGCCCTTCAAGAGACGAAGTGTCGGGACGACCAATTCCCAGTGCTGCCGTTTGAGGCCCTGGGGTATGAGGTAGCGATGCACGGGCTAAACCAGTGGAATGGGGTGGCGATCCTGTCGCGCGTGCCAATCCTGGATGTGCAGGTGGGCTTTCCGGGCCAGCCGGGCTGGGGGGAGGACAACACTGTGGAGGCGCGCGCCCTGGGGGCCACAGTTGAAGGGCCGGGAGGAAAGCCGATCACGAACTGGAGTCTGTACATTCCAAATGGGCGGGAGGTTGATGACCCGCACTACAAGTACAAGCTGGAGTGGTTGGCTGCGCTGGAGCGATATGCAAGCGCCGCGGTGGCTGAGAATCCGGATTTGCAGATGACGATGATGGGTGACTGGAACATTGCGCCCTACGACAAGGATGTGTGGGATCCGGAGTTTTTCGAGGGCAAGACGCATGTGACTGCGGCAGAGCGGAAGGCGTTCTTTAAGTTTGAGGAATCAGGCTTCAAGGAGGTCACGCGAGACCTGGTGGATAACTACACCTACTGGGACTATCAGCAGTTGCGGTTCCCGAAGAACCAGGGGATTCGGATCGACTTTATTTATGCCTCGCCTGCTTTGGCTAGTCGGGTGACCGGGGCGCAGATAGACAGGGATGAGCGTAAGGGCACGAAGCCGTCGGATCATGTCCCGGTGATTATTGAGGTGGCGTAGGGGTTCGGCTGGGTTGGGGATGTGTGAAATAAAACTGTTCGGGCGCCCTTGGCGCCTTGGGAACAGTTTTATTTCACACATCCACCTAAGCGCTAGCGGCCCGCAGCCTCCATGATCTTCTCCCCCAACACCGGCCAATTCTCCTTATGCCAATCCCCAAACGGCTCCTCACCCAAAAACACTGCAGCAACCTCCGCCTTGGGATCAGCCCACAGATACGACCCCGACATGCCAAAGTGCCCAAACGTCTGCGGTGACGCAGACTTCGGGGTCCAATGCGGGTCCTTATCCCCCTTCACCTCAACACCCAGCCCCCACGTGTTGTTCGGCTGCATCCCATAGCCAGGCAAGACTCCGCGCAAGCCCGGCAGCACTGTAGTTTTCAGCGCCGCATGCGTTTTGGGGTCTAAAAGTTGGGGTTGCAAAAGCTCCTCACCTAGCAGCGTCATATCCATCGCGTTGCCAAAGCCGCTGCGCGCCGGAGACTGCGGCACCACCGTGTTGCGCAGACCCAACGGCTGGTAGACCTGCTGGTCCATCCACTTTGCCAGCGGTCGGTCCACAGCCTCTTCCACCCTGTCCCCCAAAACCTCAAAGCCCTGGTTCGTGTAGAGACGACGCATGCCCGGCGCAGCGCGGAAGTCGTTCCCGTCCCCCTCGACCGCCAACCCTGAGGAATGCGACAGGAGATGCGCGATAGTGTACGGCTGCCCCGAAGGCGAGTACCCCGCCACCGTAGAAAGGTCTAGCGCACCCTCTTCGACGGCTCTCAGCGCAGACAGCGACGTGATGATCTTCGTAACGGAAGCCAAAGGGAAAACCTCATGGATGTCGCCCTGTTCCCAGATCGGTCGGCCGTTCTTATCCACAGCCACAATGGCGTGCTTGAACGGTACGGGAAAGTCGCCGCCTGTCATGCCACTGCCTACTGATCCACTGCAACAACCTGCAGCTGGCGGCCATCCGGAGCCACAACAACGTCAACCTGCTGGCCGTCTTGCACCTTATTACCCAAGATCAGCATGGCCAGTCGGTCCCCCACCTCTTTTTGCACTAGGCGACGCAGGGGCCTAGCGCCGTAGGCAGGGTCGTAGCCGTGCTCTTCCAGCCACTTGCGGGCCTCATCACTGATCGCCAAGGTGATGCGCCTGGACTCCAGTCGCTTAGCCATCGCCTCCATTTGCAAGTCCACGATCTTGCCCAGCTCATGCTTGTCCAGCGTTTTGAAAGTAACCGTCTCATCCAGTCGGTTCAAGAACTCAGGCTTGAAGCTTTGACGAACAACCGCCATCACTGCTTCTTCTTTTTCCTCTTTCGACATGTCGGGGTCAATGAGGAACTGGGAGCCAAGGTTCGAAGTCAAGATCAAGATGGTGTTGCGGAAGTCCACTGTGCGGCCCTGACCGTCAGTGAGTCTGCCGTCATCCAGCACCTGCAACAAGATGTTGAAGATCTCCGGGTGGGCCTTTTCGACCTCATCCAACAAAACCACGGAGTAGGGGCGGCGTCGAACAGCTTCCGTCAGCTGGCCACCCTGGTCGTAGCCAACGTAGCCGGGAGGGGCACCAACTAGGCGGGCAACGGCGTGCTTTTCGGCGTACTCGCTCATGTCGATGCGGACCATGGCCCGCTCATCGTCAAACAAGAACTCAGCCAAGGACTTCGCCAGCTCAGTCTTGCCCACGCCCGTTGGACCCAGGAATAGGAAGGAACCCGTCGGGCGGTTAGGGTCGGAAACCCCGGCCCGCGAGCGACGAACGGCGTCAGAAACTGCCTCAACCGCCGTCTTTTGGCCGATTAGACGGTGGCCAATGTAGTCCTCCATCTCCAGAAGTTTCTCTGTCTCAGCTTGCATTAGGCGACCCGTGGGGATGCCGGTCCAAGCCTCAATGACCTCGGCAATTTCCATAGGTCCAACCCGTTCCGCGATCATCGGCGCTTCGTCGGATTGAGCCTGCTCTATTTCTGCCAGCTCTGCGGCCGCTATCTGGTCTTCGACCTGCGGGATTTCCCCGTTCTGAATGCGCCCAGCCTCAGCCCAGTCGCCGTTGAGGACGGCCATGTCGAACGCCGTGCGAAGCTCATCTAGCGTTGCACGCAGCTCACCGACCAGGTTCCGTCCAGCCTTTTCGGTTTCCCAGCGGGCAGCTAGGGCGGACAGTTCCTCGCCCTTATTCGCAATTTCCTCGCGCAACTTGAACAAACGGTCTGCGGTCGCCTCATCCTGCGAATCCGAATCGGATTCCTTCAGGTACGTCTCTTCCATCTGCAAACGGGACAGTTCGCGCTGCAGCTGGTCAATTTCCGTTGGGCTGGAATCAAGCTCCATCCGCAGCCGGGACGCAGCTTCGTCGATCAGGTCAATGGCCTTGTCGGGCAGCTGCCGGCCCGGCACGTACCTGTCCGACAGCTCGGCGGCAGCAACCAGGGCACCGTCAGAAATGGTCACCTTGTGGTGGGCTTCGTACTTCGGCGCAATGCCGCGCAAAATCGCGACCGTGTCTTCGACCGAGGGCTCACCCACATAAACCTGCTGGAACCTGCGTTCAAGCGCCGGATCCTTCTCCACGTTTTCGCGGTACTCATCCAGGGTCGTGGCGCCAATCATGCGCAGCTCCCCGCGGGCCAGCAGCGGCTTGAGCATATTGCCGGCGTCCATAGAACCCTCAGACGCACCCGCGCCCACCATCGTGTGCAGCTCATCGATGAAGGTGATGACCTGGCCGTCAGAATTCTTGATTTCATCAAGAACAGCCTTCAGCCGCTCCTCAAACTCACCGCGGTATTTCGCGCCCGCAATCATCGCGCCCAGGTCTAGGGAAATCAGCGTCCGGTCGCGCAGCGAATCGGGGACGTCCCCGTCAACGATGCGCTGGGCCAGCCCCTCAACAACCGCCGTCTTACCAACACCTGGATCCCCGATGAGCACCGGGTTGTTTTTCGTGCGCCGGGACAAAACCTGGACGACTCGACGGATCTCTGAGTCGCGGCCAACAACGGGGTCCAACTTGCCCTGGCGCGCCCGCTCTGTCAGGTCGACGCCGTATTTCTTTAGGGCCTCGAACGTTCCTTCCGGATCCGCTGTGGTGATGGGCTCAGGCCGCAGCTGCGCCAACTGCTCCTCCAACACTTTCGGTGTCGCGCCGTCGCCACGCAGAATCTTCCCGGCCTCGCTGTCCGACGCCGCCAACGCGATGAGGAGGTGCTCAGTGGACACGTATTGGTCGCCGTTCTTCTCCGCGCGCTTTTGCGCGTCGGTGAGCACGTTCATGAAGGCGCGTGAGTTTTGTGGTTGGCCGACCGAGGCCCCACTGCTAGCCGGTAGCGCCACCAGCGCGTTGCGTACCTGGGAACCAACCTCACTGCGCGAAACGCCGACTGCGGAGAGGAGGGATATGGCAATCCCCTCTGGCTGTTCCAAAAGAGCTTCCAAAAGATGAAGCGGTTCAACTAAAGGGTTTCCCGCCGCCGACGCCATCTGGACGGCAGAACTTACTGCTTCTTGCGCTTTGGTTGTCAGGTTAAGGCTCACTGATATCCCCCTTGGGCCACAACACCCACTTGTTTCTTTCCCAGACAAGCATAGTTCCAAGCCTCCCTGAGTTGAGCGCGCGCCTTAGCAGTGGAAGAGTTCGGGCATGACAACGAATCACATGGACCGCCTGTTCCCCGAATTTTTAGAAGAAGTCACCGGGGAGGAAGCACTGTCGTGGGTGCGGGAGCGCAACGGCCGCACGGAAGCCGCATTGGCCGTGGAAACCGACCAAGTCACCCCGTCCGGGGCCCCAATCCCCACGTTGCGTGAGTTGGAAGAGGACATTTTGGCGGTTTTGGACGACCCGCACCGGATTCCGATGGTGTCGGTTCGAGGACCCTGGGCCTACAACTTCTGGACCGACACCAACAACCAGCGCGGGCTGTGGCGCAGGCAGCTCCTCACTGATTATGTTGCCGGGGGTGATGAGTGGCAGGTCCTGTTGGACGTCGATGAGCTGGCGGCGGCGGAGGGGAAGTCTTGGGTTTGGCACGGCGCGTCCCTCCTTTACCCGGACTATGACCGCGCGCTGATCAGCCTGTCGGATGGCGGTAGTGATGCTGATGAGACCCGGGAATTCGACATGGAGACCCTGCAGTTTGTTGAGGGTGGCTTCTTCCGCCCCGAAGGTAAGGGGTCCTTGTCTTGGATCGACCGGGACCACTGCTGGCTCACCCAACCGATGGGTCCGGAGACGACCTCACCGTCCGGATATCCACTGCAGGCACGCACTTTGACCCGTGGGCAAAGCTTGGAAGATTCGCGCGTGGTGATCTCAGCTGACCCGGAGTCGATGGGGGTTTGGGCTGGCAGTGGGAGGGATTCACTTGGCCAGCAGCAGGTGGTGCAGGTGATGGAGGATTTCTACACCTCAGACCACTACTACCTGCCGGGAGGGTTTGAGGCCCTGGAGACGCAGGAGCTGCAGCTTCTCCCCTTGCCTAGGTCTGCTGAAAAGTCGACTTGGAACCAGTGGACTACGGCGTGGCTGCGGGAGGACTGGGAGCGCGGCGACGTGACTTGGCCGGCGGGGTCCCTTTTGTCTTTCCTTACCGAAGAGCTCCTGGCCAACCCGGAAGAAGCCGTGGCAACACCCATGTTCACGCCGACGGCGACTGAAGTACTAGAGGGCGCAACTACCTCAAAAACCAAGGTTTTCCTGACGACCATCAAGGACGTGGTTCCCAGGATCACGGCGCTTACGCCCGGCCCCGACGGACGGTCGTGGTCGGTGGAGCCTTTTGATGCTCCCCCAACGCAAGACCCGTACCTGACTATTGGGGTGAGTGCGGTCCAGCCCTTGGAAAATGACGACCTGTGGGTGGTGACCACTGGTTTCACGCAGCCTTCAACGCTGTGGCTGGTAGACAGCAATGGGTCGTGGTCAAAGCTTCGCAGCGTGCCGGAAATGTATGACGCCTCCGGTGTTGAGGTGAGTCAGCACTTCGCGACTTCTGCGGATGGGACCCGGGTTCCGTACTTCCAGGTGGGTAAAAGGGGCCAGGGGCCAGCGCCCACCCTCCTCTACGGCTACGGCGGTTTTGACATAAGTCTGCTGCCTTCTTACGCAGCTGTCGCTGGCAAGACGTGGCTGGAGTACGGCGGGGTCTACGTGATTGCGAACATTCGCGGTGGCGGGGAGTACGGGCCGAATTGGCATAAGGCAGCGCTGAAGGAAAAGAGGCATAGGGCGTATGAGGATTTTGCAGCCGTCGCCCAAGACCTTGTTTCCCGCGGTGTCACTACGCAAGCCCAGTTGGGCGCGGAGGGTGGGTCGAACGGCGGACTCTTGATGGGCAACATGTACACGGGATACCCGCAGGAGTTCGGGGCAATAGTGTGTGCGGTGCCGCTTTTGGACATGGGGCGTTTTCACACTTTGTTGGCGGGGGCGTCGTGGATTGCGGAGTACGGGGATCCTCGTAAGCCCGAGGAGTGGGAGTTCATCCAAACCTTCAGCCCCGTCCACAGGTTTGATGGGGAGCGGGAGTACCCGCCACTGTTGCTGACGACGTCGACGAAGGATGACCGGGTGCATCCGGCGCACGCTAGGGCGCTTGGCTATTTGGCGGAGACGGCGGGCAAGGACGTTTTGTACTTTGAAAATATTGAGGGAGGGCACGCGGGGGCGGCGGATAATAGGCAGAGGGCGCACAACAGGGCGTTGTCGTGGGAGTTTTTGTGGCAGCGCCTTTCCTAATGGGATCCGTGAAATAAAACCGTCCACCCCCAGAAT
>CAYFNQ010000016.1:0-6939 GCA_964344535.1 uncultured Actinomyces sp. | reverse complement strand
TGCCCATCTGAGCACCCAACTTCTGCATGGCCTGAGGCAAATCCCGCATGTCCGCGCCAGTTAGCGACACTATCTTCCACCCGTTTTCTAGAAACGCCCTGTTCCTGTTCAAGAACTCTTCCGACCGGGAGCGCCACGTCTGCCCGTCCTGCCCCAGCTTCTCCAACCCGTCAAACTCAAAAGACACCTTCTGCAATGGCAACGCCGCGTCACAGAAATACGTGCGGCCGTCCAGCACTACCGGGTGCTGGGATTTGAGCTCCAAACTTGGGCGCAGCCAGCAGGTAACCATCCACAGGAAGGCCGCCTCAAACAACGACCCACTCCCCGCATCCGCCTGCGCCAAAAGCGCTCGCGTCGCCCGCAGGTAGCGCTGCCCAGTGGTCCCTTCGACGACGGCTAGCAACTGCGCCTTCAAGCGCGCCTCCCGCTCCCGCGACTCCTCCATCCGCCAGTTGTGGAAGTCCACCCGCGCCCCCAGCAGCCGCGAGACAGTCGCGAACGCCCGCATCGGGTGCAGCGTGGCCGCTAGGTCGTAGATGAGCGTGGGCAGCGACGCCACCATGAGGCCCTCATGTTCGACAGCCAGGTAGTCGAAACCTTCCAAACCCCGGGCGCCCGCCTTGGCGTTGCCCCGGAACTCAATGCCGCGCGACTCGTACAGTTCCCGGAACGTTCTGGGATGCAGCCCCTGATCCCGCTTCGGGATGAGCGCCGCCGTCCCCATCTGCACTACCTCAACGCCCCCAACCACGGCATTTGGTAGCTTCACCGCCCGAAACGGTGCCCGTGCCCGCGCTGCCGTTATGTCCCGGTACGTAATGGGCGGGTTCGCGTCCCACGTTTCGCCGCCTTGAATGATGACGGCCGCTTCGCCGGTGAGGATGGGAACGGGGCGCAAGTGCCTCTCCAACTGGACCGACGTCCTCACGCGCCGCCCCATCGCGTACGCCCGTGCCCTCGTAGCCACCCGGGCAGAAACCCAGTAGGGCGACTCCGCGGGCAAGAATCCGGGGTCCAAGTAGACGCCTGCGTCAATGCGTACCAGTTCCTGGACGGTTTTGTCTGTGCCTGAAATGCTCCCGTCAGGAAGTGGAAATTTCAGGGCGCGGCGCACCTGCGCAGTAGTGGGATCCATGGGGCCACTGTGGCCCGTCCGGGCGCCTCCAGAACACGCTCCTCAGCCCGGCTAGGGAATCCGGCTCAGTGGTTTTTCTGTGGACGAGGACCCCACTCGCCTCCCACCCCCAGCCCCCGCGCCAAAGGCCCCTTCGAGATGTGTCAACTCGCAGCTTTTAAACCCCAAAACCCGCGGCTGGACAGTTTTATTTCACACATCCGCCAGCTAGTACCCGCGGTACATCTCCCGCCTTACCCTATTCCTTCTCACCAGCCACACGATCCCCGTGATGAACGCCGCCAACCCAATCAGCCCAACCAGACTAGCCCACAGCATCCCCGTCAACGCACCACCAACAACATCCGCCATCACGTCGCCAGTCATCACCATGATGCTTCCACCTTGCATCATTCCCGCACAGTCCACCACGTACTGCCCCGGCTCCACCCCACGAACAACGAACGCCCCGCCCGCGTCACGTTCCGCATAGCCCACCAGCACTTCACCGCTTTCGGAGATCAACTCACAGGCGCTGGCCGAACCATCAAGTGGCGTGAGGTAAAGAGTCCCTGGCTCGGTGACGTCCAACACTGCGCCGTTGACCGTTTGCACGTCTGCGTCAAGCAGGTTTCCTAACCCTATGCTCGTGAAGATGAAGGTTACGAAGATGATTGGCGCAATGACTACTGCCGCCACGACACCGCCCACGATGGTCAGCACTGGTCCCACCCGTGACGGCGGTGGTCCGCTTGGAACCTGGCTTACGTCTGGGAAGGGCTGGGAAGGCCGCTGGCGGTAGGGGTCTTGCCCGGGACCGCCTGTCGAAGCGCCCTGGAATCCGGACCTAGGTGAGCCTTGGTACGGGTTCGCGCCCGGCTGCGCCTGATAAATCGGCCAGGGCGTTTCCTGCTCAGCTGGCTTCGGTTCGGGCTGGGAGGGGGTCCATTGAGAGGACCTTTGCCCAAACTGCGGCGGCGGCAACCCCTGCCCGCCGCCGGGCGCCTGGCCTCCAGCGGGAGCACCAAGTGGGGCGGAGCCCCTACCTTCTCCCTGCTGCACGGCCGAACCCTCCACCGGTTCCTTCTTTGGGTCTTTTTCAGGCGGGGCGAAAGGATTTCTTGGGCCGCTACTCACAGAGTCTTCACCTCAACAAGTTGAAACACCAGCTGGGTCGCTGGCAATACGTTTAGCCTACTAGGCGGGCGTCTGCTAACCGTTCTTGTCGTAGCTCTTCAACCCATGGGACCGTTAGCGGCTCCAGTGGTCCAACTTGCCGCTCGATCAGCAGGTCTGCCAGCTGCGGGTTGCGGGCTAAGACTGGACCGTGCAGGTACGTGCCAACAATGCCTTCTTGTACAGCGCCTTCGAACAACTTCTGATCGGGCTTGTCACAGCCGTTCCCCACCCCGACTAGGACTTCTCCTAGCGGACTGGCTTGTGGACCCAAACAGCTTCCGCCGCCATGGTTTTCAAACCCCGTCAGCGGCTGTGTGAGCCCCGGGATTACGGGCTGCGTGACTAGTTCTCCAATGGCCCGTTCGCCCCGCGGCAACGTCACCAGGTCCAGTAGTTCCAGCCCTGGGACTAGCTCCCCTTTAGCGTTCGTGTAGCTGACACCCAACAGCTGTAGGGAAGCACAAATTGCCAAGACTGAGGCTCCTCTTCCCACCGCTTGCGTTAAGCCCCGGTCGGCAATTAGGTGGCTTGAAGCAATGGTTTGGGCGCTGTCCTCCCCACCACCCATGGTGTAAATGTCTAGGTCGGCCGGTATTGGCGTACCCAACTCTATGGGCACGACCTCTGCCGCAATTCCTCTCATCTGGGCCCGCCGCTTTAGGACGGTCGCGTTGCCTCCGTCGCCATAGGTTCCAAAAACACTGGGGTAGACGACACCAATCCTGAGTGTGGATTCTTTACTGCTCACGGGTTCTCAGTCTTCCTGCCAAGTCACGAAAGGCGGTGTAGTTCGCTAGCACTTCAACGCTCCCCGGCTTCGCACTGCGGATTGCTTCAAGCGGGTCTGGAACCACTGTGAAGGGAACCTGGGCGTATTCCAAACGGACGGCTAGGTCGGCAGCTCTTTCTCCGCTGACAATGACGTTTATTGAGGCCCCACGAAGTGACTCAAAATCAACATCCCAGATCCACGACATGTCCTTGCCGTCTGGGATTTGCGCGTTAGTGACCAACACTAGCTCGGGGGCTTCGGGGTTCACCATTGTGAGGCTTTCCTGCCATCCCGCTGGGTTTTTGGCTAGGAGCAGTCGAACGTTGCGTCCGTCCACGTTGTGTCGGCGGTAGCGCCCAGCCACATCTTTCACGGAGGCCAGGGCCCGCCCAATTGCTTCAGGCCGGGCTCCCAGCACTGTTGCGGCTGCCGCAGCTTGCGCAGCGTTTCCCCGGTTTGCACGTCCTGGCAAGCTCAGTTTGGTAGTGATGGCTACGTCTGGTCCCAGAATCTGAAAACGCCCTTCGCTGTCGGGGGTTGTCACAGTCCAGTTCGCAACCGGCTGGGCGTATTCCTGAGAGTCTTGGACTTGCCATCCCCCATTTTCGTAGAGGATCAGCGTCTGTGTCCTAGGAAATGAGGCTGCGTCAGCTTTCCAAGCCGCTCCGGCTGCCACCCATTCCACCCGTTTTGCACCCCATGCCGCTGACGTCACCAGCGGATCGTCACAGTTGGCAACGACGGTTGCACTAGGACTGGACTCCACGGCCGTCCGCAAGCGTTTTTCCACAGTTCCTATCTCGCCGACCCGATCAAGCTGGTCCCGGGACAAGTTCAGTAGGACGATCACGGCAGGTTTGGTCGCTTTTGCCACGATCGGCATGTACATTTCATCGACTTCTAGAACTGCGTACGGGGCGTTGCGTGACTGCATCAGGGCCGCTGTCAAACCTCTTGGCAGGTTGTCGCCAAAAACGTTGGTTGCTACGGCGCCAAGACTGCGCAGCGCCGCTGCCGTCATTGCCGTGGTTGTGGATTTTCCGTTTGTCCCCGATATCAGGACGACGCGTTTGCCTGCCGCCAACTGCGTGAGCAGGTCTGGGCTGAGCCGGGTGGCGACCGTGCCGCCTAGGGTTCCGCCCTGCCCTTTTCCTAGGCGCCGTGACAGACCTGCCGCAGTGTTCCCCACAAGGAGAGCTAGTCGCGAACGTAGCGACAATCCACTAGTCACCGGCATCTCCTTGTCTGATCAGGCCGCTTGGCCGGCGGTGAAGCGCCCTGGACCGCGCCAACTGGAGTTGAGCTAGGAGTTCCCAACCGGCGGGTCGGCGTCCGCTCACCAAAGGTGCGGTTGTTACGGGTCTCTTTGCTGGGGCGCGCGGTGACCGCAGCCGCACTGCGCCCTCACTGTCCGCAGCAAATACACGCACCGCCGGCACGAAGTCTTTGCGTGCTGCTTCCGTCATCCGCTGGATCTCACGTTCCAGCACTGTGATTCGGTTGCGCAGCTCCAACACCATCGCTATCCCCGCTAGGTTCAGACCCTGTTCTTTGGATAGTCGCTGTATTTCACGCAGCGTGCGGACGTCTTGTCCCGTGTAGCGTCGGTCGCGCCCCTTCGTGCGGCTGGCTTGAACCAGCCCTAAACGGTCGTACTGCCGCAGTGTTTGCGGGTGCATACCTGCAAGTTCTGCGGCAGCAGTGACCGTGTAAAGGGGCTCTTCCAGGCTTTGGTCGTTTGCCTGCACTGGCCCGACCTACGCGGAAGGACCGGCGGGGTGGGTCCTGGGATTCCAGTTACCCTCAGCCTTTTTCAGCTCTTCGACCGCTGCCTTTTCTGCATCACTGAGTTTCTTGGGTGTGACGATTTCTAGGTCGACTAGGACGTCGCCCTGTTTGCCGCGTTTCTTCACACCTTTGCCTTTGAGACGCAGTACGGCGCCCGAGGACGTAGCCGGCGGAACCTTCACCTGCACCGAAGTGCCGTCAGGCAGCGGTACCGCTACCTGGGCTCCCAGTGCGGCTTCCGGGTAGCTGATGGGTAGGCGCACGCGAAGTCGGTCCTTGTCCATGGAGTACATGGGGTCTGTTCCGACCGCCACCTGAACAATCAGGTCGCCGTCTGGTCCACCGTTTGCTCCCGGCTGCCCTTTGCCACCAATGCGGATCTTTTGTCCGTCGCGCACACCTGCGGGTATGCGGACTTTCATGGGTCGCCCGTCAAGGTTGAAGCTGAGGGTTTCTCCCAGGTACGCCTGTTTGAAAGTCAGCTTGGTTGACGTCGATAGGTCTGAGCCACGTTGGGGCTGTGGTGCGAAGCCGCCAAAGCCGCCACCGCCGCCACCGAAGCCAGGGAACTGGCCTCCCCCGCCACCGAAGCTGGCTCCACCGAAGCTGCCACCTCCGCCACCAAAGAGTCCGGAAAGGATGTCTTCGAACCCTCCGCCGCCTCCGCCACCAAATTGGACGTTGGGTCCGCCTTGGCCACCGAAGCCACCGAACATGTCTTCGAACCCGCCGCCACCTGCTCCTGGCGCGAATCGGTGTCCGCCCGCCGCCATTTGTCGAACAGCGTCGTATTTTTCTCGCTGTTCTTTGTCGTTGAGCACCGCGAAGGCTTCCCCAATTTCTTTGAACTTGGCTTCCGCTTTCGCGTCGCCTGCGTTTTGGTCGGGGTGGTATGTTCGGGCCAGTTTTCGGTAGGCCTTACGGATTTCTTTTTCGTCCGCGTCTTTGTTTACGCCTAGGACCTTGTAGTAATCACGGTCGAACCAGTCTTGTTCTCCCACGTGAACTCCTTTACTTTCCCTGAGCTGCCGGTGCTGGCTTTAGCTACTGGGGGTCAAAAACAAGTACTTTGGCCGCCCGTAGGACACGGTCTTTGACCCTGTATCCGGGCTGCAGCACCTGCCCCACAACCTGCTCCGTTACTTCAGCATCTGGGTTTGGCTCCATCATGAGTGCCTCATGTAGTTCAGGGTCAAATGGTTCGCCCACTTCCCCGAACTGTTCGTATCCGTAGCCGTTTGCCAGCGCGGATTCCAGCTTCGCAGCGATCGCAGCAAATGGGCCGTCTGCCAAGTCTCCTGCTGCCTGGGCTGCCGCGATGTCGTCCATGACTGGAAGGAGGGACTCAACAACGTCCGCTCTGCCTTCGCGGCGACGCTGGCCAGCTTCTTCTTTGGTGCGGCGAACGTAGTTTCCGTAGTCCTGGCGAACGTTGTAGTTTTCGGCGCGGGCGCGAGCCAGTTCTTCTTTGGCTTCTTCTAGTTCGCCTTGCAGCTTCACAACTAGGGGGTCTTCCCCCAAGTCTTCTTCGAATGCTTCAAAAGTTTCGTCCGCGGACGAGCCCGAGGGGGCCGAGGCTGGCTCGACCCCCTCAACTGCTTCGTCCGCGGGAGCCCCGTCAGCGTCGTCAAACGCCTTGGGGTCTTCCTGCGATGTTGTCACTAGTCCTCATCTACGATTTCTACGTCAATGACTTCTTCTTCCTCATTGACATCTTCCTGGCTGGGGAGCTCAGCTTCTTCTTCTTGGGCGGCCTTGTAGATCTCTTCGCCGATCTTCATGCCGGCTTCGTTGAGGCCGTCAAGCGCGGTCTTGATTGCGTCCGCGTCTTCACCTTCAAGAGCTTCCTTCACCTTGTCCACTGCATCTTGGACTTCTTTTCGGGTGTCTTCCGAAATCTTGTCCTCATTGTCTTTCAGCAGTTTCTCAGTCTGGTAGACAGCAGATTCGGCCAGGTTGCGCGTTTCTAGTTCTTCGCGGCGAGCCTTGTCTTCTTCTGCGTGCTCTTCCGCTTCCTTCACCATGCGCTCAATGTCTTCCTTGGGAAGTGCTGAGCCACCGGTGATGGTCATGGACTGTTCCT
>CAYFNQ010000015.1:0-31349 GCA_964344535.1 uncultured Actinomyces sp. | reverse complement strand
CAAGTCCGGGCGCCCGACCTGCCGCGCAGCTTGCGCCGTGTTCGGCGCAACGGGTTGGGGTGAAACCACCGGCGCAGAGGGTGTCACCGGAGCGGACGGCATTACCGGAGCGGAAGTTTGCGCCGCAGCTGTGGTCTGGCTGGACATTTCCGGTGACTGGGGCTCAGTAGCCCTATTAGCACGCAGGGGTTTCACAACGGGCACCGGACCCGTGGCTGGCGCCGGCTTGCGGCGAACTGGGGTCGTGGCTCTGGGAGCCAACGCTTCCCGCAGGCTCTGCTCTGCCGCCTGCGGTGGGGTCGGGCCGTCACCCGAAGTCGTCTTTGGGATGCGGGTTCCGTGCACGTCCTTACGCGAAGGGAACGGGTGTTGGTTTTTTGAGCCGGCTTCCTGCGTCACCCTTGCCCCATTTCTAGCTCCTCTGCGCGCTGCGTCACTAGCTGTCCTGGAGCCTCGCCGCTTTGTCTTTCCTGCTCCAGTGCCTGCTCCAAGATGATCTGTGCTGCGACCTGATCGATCACAGAGCGACCCTGCTTCGTGTCTACGCCCATACTATGCAACCGCGATTGACCTTGGACCGTCGAAAGCCTCTCATCAATCAGACAAACCCGCACGCCGGGAAGCCTTCGAGCAAGCTGGGCGGCGAAACGTCGGACCTTCTTGGCCGCAGGCCCTTCGCTGCCACTCATGTTTCGTGGCAGCCCTACCACGATCTCTAGCGCGTCGCGTTCTTCAGCCATTTTGACTATCTGCTGCATGGCTCGACCTTTGGGATGGGCGGCGATGGTCTCCACTGGCACAGCAAGCGCGCCGGAAGCATCACTGACAGCGACACCGATTCGTGCGTCGCCCACGTCTAATCCCAATCGGATCCCTGTTCTCAGAGCTGCCCCTTTTGAACCGTGTCCTGCATTGTCTGCAGAGCCAGCTGGATGGCAGCCGGGTCAACCCCGCCCCCCTGGGCGATGTCCGGGCGTCCGCCCCCTCCACCTCCCAGAACCTGAGCGCCAACGCGAACTAGGTCACCGGCCCGTAAGCCCTGATCCCTTGCACCTTCGTTGGTGGCAACCATGACCTGGGGTTTGTCTTTGTAGACGGCTCCAAGCAAAACCACCGCGGGCCGGTCGGAACCCAGGCGGTCGCGCACGTCCACCACAACGGAGCGCAGGGCGTTGCCTGAGGAGATAGTCCCAAGATCACTGCGGGCGACCAGCACGTCGCCGACCAGTGTGGCTCCGCTGGCGATCTCTTCACCAGAGGAGCGCAAAATCTGTTCTTGGAGCACCTCTAGCTGGCGCTCAGAGGCTTTGACCTTGTCTAGGAGTGTCGCTACCTTTTCAGGAAGCTCTTCCGGCCGGCCCTTGAGCATCCCCGTCAGCTCACTGACCAAAGCGCGCTCCGCAGCCTGGTGCCTGTACGCACCATCGCCGACTAGCGCATCAATGCGGCGCACGCCCGACCCAACCGAACCTTCACTGAGGATGCTGAGGCTGCCAATGTTGCCAGTTGAGGGAACGTGGGTGCCGACGCATAGCTCACGCGACCAGTCGCCACCAATTGAAACGACGCGGACACGGTCCCCATACTTCTCACCGAACAACGCTTGAGCCCCCAAGGCCTTAGCCGCGCTCAGGTCCATCCACTCATCAGTTACCTCAAGGCCCTCAAACAACCGTTCGTTCACTAGGGCTTCAATGTCGCCAAGCTGCGTTTCACTTAGGCCTTTTCCGTGCCGGAAGTCAAAACGCATCCGCGACGGTGAGTTCTCCGATCCCGCTTGCACGGCTTCTTCGGAGACGACTTCGTGCAGGGCGCGATGAACCATGTGGGTTGCTGTGTGCGCTCTGGCAATCGCGGTTCGACGGGAGCTATCGACGCTAGCGAATGCCTTGTCCCCCAAGGCAACCGTCCCCTGCGTCAAAGTCCCCCGGTGTACGAAAAGTCCCTTGATCGGGCTTTGTACGTCACTCACGTCAAGAACAGCCCCGTCTTCAAACCGAATTGAACCTGTGTCAGCAAGCTGACCGCCAGATTCGGCATAGAAGGGAGTACGGGAAAGGACAATGTCCGCTTCGACCGGGCCTGTTACAGCAGTGGCTGGCTCGCCGTTGACCAGCAGACCAATGACTTCTGCTTCGCCGCTGAGATTGTCGTAACCGATGAAGTCACTGGAGCCCATCTTGTGGAAGACGGCAGTGTCAACGTGTCCAACCTTCTTGGCTCTAGCGTCTGCCCTAGCGCGCTCTTTTTGCTCTTCCATCAAAGTGACGAAGCGCCTTCGGTCCACCTGGATCCCACGCTCCGCTGCCATTTCTAGCGTCAGATCGATGGGGAACCCGTACGTGTCATGGAGCGTGAAGGCATCGTCTCCACTGATTTGCTTTCCACTTGCTGCCAGGTCAAAGATCTTGGTCCCGGAATCCAATGTGTTGCGGAAGGCCTCTTCTTCCGCATAGGCAACGTCGGCAATGCTGTCCCAGTTCGTTAGCAGCTCTGGGTAAGAAGGAGCCATGGCATCGCGTGACACCGGGTAGACCTCCGGCATAACGGTTTCTTTGATACCCAGTAGACGCATTGAGCGCACTGCTCTTCGCACTAGGCGTCGCAGCACGTATCCGGCGCCGTCGTTGCCCGGGCGCACCCCGTCGCCGATGAGCATCATTGAGGCTCTGACGTGGTCAGCTATCACGCGCATGTGCACGTCGTTGGGTTCGCTGGCCCCGTATTTCAGTCCCGTGAGGTCTTCAACCTTGGTGATGACCGGGCGGATCTCATCGATTTCGAAAATATTCGCTTTGTCCTGCAAAACAAAGGCAAGGCGCTCTAAGCCCGCGCCCGTGTCGATCGATTTTTGGGAAAGCTCATGCAAAAGCGGGTAGTCGTCACCTTCACCTGGCCCACGCATGTACTGGTCGAAAACCAGGTTCCACAGCTCTAGATAACGGTCACCACCCGGGTCCGTCTTCCCACCCACGGCTTCGGGCCCATAGTCGGGACCACGATCGTAGTGCCATTCGCAGCACGGGCCCGCCGGTCCCGGTTGGCCGGTGGACCAGAAGTTCTCTTCGCGTGGCAGTTGAACAATGTGGGCTGGGTCCAAACCAATCTGCTTGGTGAGGATTGAGTAGCTTTCTTCGTCCCCGTCCCAGATTGTGGTCCACAGTCGGTCAGCGTCCAGCCCGTATTTGCCGCTTTCAACGGAGCCAGTCAACAAATCGAACGCGTAGTGGATTGCGCCCTCTTTGAAGTAGTCCCCGAAAGAGAAGTTCCCGTTCATTTGGAAGAACGTTCCGTGGCGTGCGGTACGCCCAACGTTGTCAATGTCGTTGGTGCGGATGCATTTTTGGACAGACGCAGCCCTTGGCCACGGAGCTTCTTCTTCCCCGATGATGTAGGGAATGAAGGGAACCATCCCGGCCACAGTGAACAAAAGGGAGGGGTCTGGGGAGACCAAGGAAACCGATGGGCGCTGAACGTGGTCATTAGCGACGAAATAGTCCAGCCACCGCTGGCGGATATCAGAAGTGCGCATTTTGCTTTCTTTTCAACGGCTAGTTACGGCCACATGGGGAAGTCTGCCACAGGCTAGCTCCCTTCCGTACCTGCGCCTAAGAAATTACAGGACGGAAACAGATGTGAAGCAGGTTATGAGCAGAAGTCTGGGAGTAAGTAAAAGGTGGGTGAAGGAAACCCTCACCCACCTTTTGAAGCCTAGCTAGCGTGAATAGTATTCAACGACCATCTGGACGTCACATTCAACCGGCACTTCTTCACGTTTTGGCCGACGCACCAGCTCAGCCTTCAGTGAGGGCAGGTCAACTTCCAGGTAACCAGGAGTCTTGGGAAGGACCTCAGCGTGCGCACCACTTGCCGCGACCTCAAATGGCACGGTTGTCTGGGATTTCGGCTTAATCTGAATGACCTGGCCGGGTCGAACGCGGTAGGAAGGTTTGTCAACGATTTTGCCGTCGACTAGTACGTGGCGGTGAACAACCGTCTGACGTGCCTGGCGAATGGTGCGGGCAAAGCCGGCGCGCAGGATCAGCGCGTCCAGGCGCATTTCCAGCAGCTCCACCAAGTTTTCACCGGTCATGCCGGATTCTTTTTTGGCTTCCTCAAACGTGTTGAGCATTTGGCGTTCGCGGATCCCGTACTGGGCGCGTAGACGCTGCTTTTCCTTCAGACGAACTGCGTAGTCGGACTCTTGCCGACGTCGGGTGCGTCCGTGCTCACCGGGGCCGTAGGGGCGCTTTTCGAAGTAGCGCACGGCTTTCGGGGTTAGTGGTATACCTAGTGCGCGGGATTGGCGCACAGCTTTGCGGGAACGATCCGCTGCCATTGATTCTCCTGTTTCTAATGTCATGGGCGACTGCCCACGGGGTCAACTCCCGAACCGTTGGTTCTTCGGCTAAGACCCCAGGTGCCTTTTGGCGACCTGAAAAGACTAGCCCATCCGCGTGATCTTCTTGATGGCAGCTAAGCGTTTAGTGATGAGGGCTTCCTCACCACGATCTACCGGGTGGTAGTACGTTTTGTCGACCAGGGCGTCCGGAAGGAACTGTTGGGCAGAAACTCCGCGAGGATCGTTGTGCGTGTACTCATATCCCTCCCCGTGCCCGTACGTCTTTGCGCCCGCGTAGTGGGCGTCGCGCAAGTGGGTTGGGACGGGACCTGAGTTTCCCTTACGCAGATCCGAAAGAGCCGAATCGATGGCGGTGATTGCAGAGTTAGATTTGGGGGCCATGCAGACCGCCAGGACGGCCTGGGACAGGATGATTCGCGCCTCTGGCATCCCCACCATCGCCACGGCCTGTGCCGCAGCCACTGTCAGCGGAAGGATGGAAGGGTCCGCCATCCCCACATCTTCTGAAGCACAAATCATGATGCGCCGGGCGACGAAGCGGGGATCTTCCCCAGCCTCTAACATGCGTGCTAGGTAGTGAATGGCTGCGTCGGGGTCGCTGCCGCGCATTGACTTGATGAAGGCACTAGCCACGTCGTAGTGCTGATCTTTGTCCCACCGAACCAGGGCTGTAGACGCGGCTGTGGCAACGTCTTCTGGCTCAATCGTTTCCCGCTTTTGGTCTAAGGCCGCGGCAGCTGCCGACTCCAGCAGCGTCAAGGCCTTGCGCGCATCTGCCCCAGCTAAGCGAACCAGGGAATCCAAAGCTCCTTCGGACAGACTGACAGCGTTATCTAGGCCGCGTTCATCAGTCACCGCCCTGGTGACAGCTGTCCGGACGTCCGCTTCTTCCAGTGGGTTCAGTACCAGTAGGACGGAACGGGACAAAAGTGGTGAAATTACGGAGAACGACGGGTTTTCGGTAGTGGCCGCCACCAGGGTCACCCACTGGTTTTCAACCGCCGGCAACAAGGTGTCCTGTTGCGCCTTTGAGAAGCGGTGCACCTCATCGATAAACAACACCGTGTTTTGTCCGGTCGCAGCCAGGTGGCGCCGCGCCTGTGCCACTACTTCCCGCACTTCCTTCACACCCGCGCTGACAGCAGAGAGTTCAGCGAATGGGCGCCCGGAATGCCTTGCAATCAGGTAGGCCAACGTCGTCTTGCCCGTTCCGGGCGGCCCCCACAAAACAATGGAAGGAGCCCCTGCGGAAGGGCCCGAAAGAAGACGAAGCAGTGGCGCACCGGGAGCTAAAAGATGGTCCTGCCCCAGCACTTCCTCAATCTGCGTTGGTCGCATCCGCACCGGCAGCGGAGCGTGGGTCGTGTCAGGAAGCCCGAACTCATCGGTCCCGGAATCCGTAAAAAGGTCCACACCGCCCCCGAATTGCCGGCGCTATTCGAACAGGGACGTGTCGCCCGCCCCCGCGCGCAGGACTTCCGGGTATCCGTCCGTGAATGACACGACGGTCGTGGCACCTCCGGTGCCAACGGGACCGTCAACAATTAGGTCCACGCGTTTGCCCAGGGACTCTTCCACCTGCAGGGCATCGTTCAGCGGTTCTGTTTCACCCGGAAGAATCAGCGTCGAACAAAGCACGGGTTCGCCAAGTTCGCGGACTATGTCCTGCGTGATCCGGTGATCCGGCAGGCGCACGCCCACCGTCTTCTTCTTCTTGTTCAACGTCATCCGCGGGACCTCTTTCGTGGCCGGCAAAATGAACGTGAAAGCACCCGGTGTCAAAGCTTTGATGGTCCGAAAGGCCTTATTGCTGACATGCACAAGCTCCCCGAGCTGGCTGAACGAGTCGCACAGCAACGAAAAGTTGTGGCTTTCGTCCAGCTTGCGGATTTCCCGGATCTTGTCCATTCCGGCCTTATTACCCAGCTTGCAGGCAACGGCGTAACCGGAGTCAGTTGGGAAAGCCACTGTCCCCCCGTCGTTGAGGACCTTCACGACTTGAGCAACTAGGCGCGGCTGGGGGTTTTGCGGGTGAATCTCAACTGTTGTCATGTCTCGATTCTAGTTTGCGTCCCCGACACTTTCGTCGTCGTCTTCTTCCGGCACAAAGTCAACGCCCGCTTCAAGGCGCTGCTCAGGCGCAATTGGTGCTGGCGCCTGCGTGAGCGGATCGAATCCTCCGCCGGACTTCGGGAACGCAATCACGTCGCGGATTGATTCGGACCCCGTAAGCAGGGCAGCAATGCGGTCCCAACCAAACGCAATCCCACCGTGCGGGGGCGCTCCGTATTGGAAAGCGTCCAGGAGGAAACCAAACTTCTCCTGTGCCTCTTCCGGTCCGATGCCCATGACCTCAAACACGCGCTCTTGCATGTCCCTGCGGTGGATACGAATGGACCCGCCACCGATCTCATTTCCGTTGCAAACTATGTCGTAGGCGGCGGCTAACGCTTCACCGGGATCCGTGTCGAACGTGTCTGCAAACTCTGCCTTGGGTGAAGTAAAAGCGTGGTGCACGGCGGTCCAAGCGCTGCCCAGCGCCACGTCCCCTTCCGCCTTGGCCTGAGACGCAGGCTTGAACATGGGTGCATCATCGACCCACACGAAAGACCAGGTGTCCTCCGCAATCAGGTCCAACTGCCGGGCGATCTCTAGACGGGCTGCGCCAAGGAGGCCCCGGGAAGGCTCAGGCTCCCCCGCCGCAAAGAAGATAGCGTCGCCGGGCTCAGCTCCAGTTGCTTTCGCGAGACCCTCCCTTTCGTCCTCGGACAAATTCTTTGCCACGGGACCACCCAGGGTTCCATCTTCCAGCACAGTGACGTACGCCAAGCCGCGCCCGCCGTGTGAGCGGGCCCATTCCTGCCACCTGTCAAAAGCACGACGCGGCTGCGAAGCGCCACCGGGCATCACAACGGCCCCAACGTACGGGGCGTGGAAAACCCGGAAGGGAGAGTCTTTGAAGTAGTCCGTCAGGTCTACAAGTTCCAAGCCAAAGCGCAGGTCGGGCTTGTCCGTCCCGTAACGTTCCATCGCTTCGCGGTAAGACATGTGTGGGATGGGTGTGGGGATCTCGTAGCCGATGACGTCCCAAACGGCTTTCAACACAGACTCAGCGACCGCAATGACGTCTTCTTCGTCAACGAAGCTCATTTCCACGTCCAACTGTGTGAACTCGGGTTGGCGGTCGGCCCGGAAATCCTCGTCCCTGTAGCAACGCGCAATCTGGAAGTAGCGTTCCATCCCCGCAACCATGAGTAGCTGTTTGAACAGTTGTGGTGACTGCGGCAACGCGTACCAGGAGCCCGGGGCAAGGCGGGCTGGCACGATGAAGTCGCGCGCCCCCTCAGGCGTGGACTTGGTGAGTGTCGGGGTTTCGATCTCCGTGAAACCCTCTTCGAACAAGACGTCGCGGGCCGCACGGTTCATGTCGGAGCGGATTCGCAACGCGCGTGCTGCCTTGGGGCGGCGCAGGTCCAGGTACCGGTAGCGCAGCCGTACGTCCTCCCCCGCCTGTGGTTCGTCGGAGTGCGAGGAAATTTGGAATGGGACAGGGCTAGCCGTATTCAAAACCTCTACTTCGTCCGACAAAACCTCAATGGCACCAGAAGCAATCCCCGGGTTCTCATTGCCATCTGGGCGCTTTGAAACCTCACCGGTTACACGCAAAACGTATTCTGGGCGCAAAGTGTGGGCCAGCTCTTCATCCCGGACCACAACCTGGGCGATGCCGGAACGGTCACGCATGTCGATGAAGACCACGCCTCCGTGGTCCCGACGCCTGTCAACCCAGCCTTCTAGTGTGACGGTTTGGCCTACTAGGTCTTCGCCCAGTTGGCTCATCTCATGAGTGCGACGCACGGCTCCCCTTTTGCTCAAGCTCTTAGCTACTAGCGGGATTGTACGCCCCGAACCCACGAAAACCCCGAGCCACGTAGGCCTGAGCGGCCGTAAGTAGGCAATTGCACGGTGTTTAGTGGGTGTCGCATCACGATTAGCGCGGCTTTCACAGGCGCAAGCAGCCAGGGCCGTATCCTGTCTTGATGAGCACAAACAGTAATGCCCAAGATGAGACAGTCACCTTTGCCGATTTGGCTTTGGCGCCGAAGCAACAGGAGATCTTAGAAAACCTGGGGTTTGAGACACCAACTCCAATCCAAGCCGGCGCTATTCCAGTGTTGCTTGAAGGCAACGATGTGATTGGCATCGCCCAAACGGGCACGGGTAAGACAGCGGCGTTTGGCTTACCCCTGCTGCAGCGCACCCCGAAGGCCCCCCAGGTTGGGGCCCTGGTCCTGGCGCCAACCCGTGAACTGGCACTGCAAACAACTAGCGCGCTTGAGGACTTGGCTGGCCCAGACTCAGACCTTGGCGTTCTTACGGTCTACGGTGGCTCTCCCTACGGCCCTCAGCTTCGGGCCCTACGCGAAGGTGTGCAAGTTGTCGTTGGGACCCCCGGGAGGATCATCGACCTCCTGGATCGTGGGGCACTTGACCTCAGCCACGTGCGGACCGTCGTTTTGGATGAGGCCGATGAGATGCTCAAAATGGGGTTCGCCGAAGAAGTCGACAAGATTCTTTCTTCCGTGCCGGAAGATCGCCTCACCGCCTTGTTCTCCGCTACCATGCCAGACGGTATCCAGCGGGTTGCAAAGACGCACCTGCGTGACCCGCGAAGGGTTCAGGTTGATGCGTCGGCATCAACGGTTGACACGATCGACCAAACCTACGCCGTGGTCCCGCACAAGATGCGTTTTGAAGCCCTCTGCCGTTTCCTTGGCACGTCCGACGCGGGTGCAGCAATCGTGTTTGTTCGCACTAGGGCTGACGCGGAAGAAGTGGCGCTGGCTCTTTCAGGCCGCGGTTTCCGTGCCGCTGGCATCTCAGGAGACGTTGCACAAAGGGACAGGGAGCGCCTTGTAGAAGGCCTTCGCAAGGGTGCGCTGGACGTGCTGGTGGCAACGGACGTTGCAGCCCGCGGTCTAGACGTTGAACGCGTTGAACTGGTTGTGAACTATGAGGTGCCCCGTGAAGACGAACAGTACGTGCACCGTATTGGACGCACCGGCCGCGCCGGCAGGGAAGGCAAATCGCTGACCTTCTTCGGACCCAAAGACCTGCGCAAGCTTAAATCCATTGAGCGCACCACCGGTACGAAGATGGTGGAAGTGAAGGTTCCAACGGCCGCAGAAGTCAGAGCCGGAAGCGCAGCAAACGTCCTTGACTCTGCACTGTCCCGCCCGGCATCCGACGTGGTGTTTGAACTGCTGGACGCGAAGCGTGAAGAAGGGCTGCGCTACCGCGACATTGCAGCTGCCCTCCTGACCGCCGCCGCAAGTCCAAAGGCCCTAGGAGAATCCTCCGCTGCCTCACAGGACAGGATGGACGACGCCTTCGCGGTTCGCGTCGAACGTGACCGTAGAGACGGCCGGGGCTCTTCCGGTAAGGGAGGCCGCTACCGGATCGAAGTTGGCAAGCGCGATGGTGTTAGCGCTGGCGGCATCATTGGCACCATCACGTCGCAGGCAGACATCCCGGGTTCAGCGGTCGGAAAGATCACCATCTTCCCGTCATTTTCAATTGTGGAAACCACGCAGCCACTGTCAGGCCACCAGCTGCGCTCCCTAGATCGGGCTGTGCTGCGCGGTCGCAAACTGCGCATCGCACCTGACCGCGGCCCCAGCAAGGGACGTCGACAAGGTTTCAAGCGCCGCTAGTCGCGGCGGTACACGCGAACTGGCAGGTCCTTTCCTGGGACCTGCCATGACGCCACATCTTCCACCGTCTCCTGCGTCCCGGCAGCCATGTCTTTCACGACGTGTGCCTGGCCGTCACCGGGGATCCACACGTAGGGGACGCCCCGCTTTTCTGCGTTGGCTAACTGCTGCCCTAAGCGGGCCGCTTTAGGAGAAACTTCTGTGGGGATGCCCCGGGCCCGCAGCTGGGTAGCGATAGCGTCAGATTTGTCCCTTTGGTCCTCAGACAAAACCGCCACAAAAACGACACTGGGAGTTGGTCGGCTGGCCTCAAAGCCCTGGGAGAGCATCCATGACACCAGCCTGGACACGCCAATGGAAAGCCCCACCCCCGGGTAGGTGCGACCACCGCGAACGGCCAATGCGTCGTAGCGCCCCCCTGAACAGATGGACCCTATGCCGGTGGCACCGGGGATCACCGTCTCATAGACGCTACCCGTGTAGTAGTCCAGTCCTCTAGCAATACGTAACGAAGCTTCGACTTGGCCTGGAGCGACCTCATTGGCACCGTCAAGCAGCGCGCAAAGCTCGTCCAGCCCCTTAGAAATCAGGTCGCTTTCTAACCCCAATGCTTCCACCTGGGCGCGCAGGGAGGCCCCACTCTTCGCAGTGATCCCGGCAATCCGAAGGACTTTCTCAACTTGAGAGTCAGTGAGCCCGTCACCGCTCAACTGCTGCGCAACCTGTTCCTGGCCGACCTTGTCTAGCTTGTCTAAAGCCTGCAGAACAGCGTCAAAGTCCTGGACTCCAACCTCCTGCAACAGCCCCTGCAAAAGGCGGCGGTTGTTTACCTCCATGAGCACGGGTGGTATCGGCAACTTTGAGAGTGCATCAAGCATCACGCGCGCCACCTCAACCTCATGGTGGAACGCTAGGTGTTGGGAGCCAACCACGTCGATGTCAGCTTGGCAGAACTCCCGAAAGCGCCCGTCTTGGGGCCGCTCCCCACGCCACACCTTTTGGATCTGGTATCGCCGCAGAGGAAAGTGAAGATCGTTAGCATTTTCCAGCACATAGCGCGCCAACGGCACGGTCAAGTCGAAGTGTAAACCAAGGTCGTTTGGTCCAACTCCCCCGGACTGTTCACCTCTTTGTTCACGGTCCCTGATCCCCTGCAAACGCTCCAGCATGTAAATCTGCTTGGAGGTTTCGCCTTTAGATTCAAGGGCGCTTAGCGGTTCGACGGCGCGTGTTTCGATCCCGCTGAACCCGTGGAGTTCAAACGTGGACCGCAACGTGTCTTGAACGAACGTCTCTACAACCCGTTCTTGCGGCAGTAACTCGGGGAAACCCGACAGCGTGCTCTTCACGTTTTGACCTTTCCGGCGTCAGCGTTTTTGAACGGCGCGCATCACGTAAGGGTTCGTCTCCAGTTCGTTTCGCCAAGTCGCCTGCGGCCCATGGCCGGGCAGAAGCGTCGTGTCCGGGTCAATCACGGCCGCCAAAGTGCGCAGTGATTCGCGCATCTCCTGCTCATCCCCTCCGGGCAGGTCAGTTCGACCCACCGTGCCGGCGAAAACGACGTCACCGCTGAGCGCTAGCGGAGTTGACAGTCCGGCGTTTCCAAGGAGGTAGAACGAGGACCCAGGGGAATGCCCCGGCGCCGGCACCATCCGCACGTTCACACCGGCAACAGGTTCGAACGCTAAGTCCTTAATTGGCTCCAGACGGTCTGGTTTACGCCACTGCCCCATCCCGAACTTTTCCGCGATGACCCCCAAAATCCCTGCCGGATCCTCCATGAAGAACATGTCTGGTTCCGGTAGCAGCACCGGGACGCTGCCGGCGGCATCGCTGAGCTGCTGGGCTTCCCACGTGTGGTCCGCGTGACCGTGCGTGAGCAGAATAGCCCCCAAGGTCAGCTCCTCATCGCGAAGGTGTTCCAACACCTGCTCTGTAGTTCCGGGGCCCGGATCGACAACTAGTGCGCTACGCTCCTTGTCGTCCCACATGACGTAGCAGTTGGCTCCGAACAGTGACGCGGGAACCGTGCGAATTTCTAACACGCGCTACTCCGCTGATGCACTGATTTGGTCGAACCACATTTGCTTAGTGGCCAGCGCGCTAGCAATCTGCTTTTCTTTTTTGGAATCGCCGCTGTCTTGGGCCTGCTGCAGCTGCTCTTTGAGTTCCTTTATCGAATCCTCAAGCTGTGCCAGCATGCCTTCGGCCCTAGCCTTAGTTTCCGGATCCGTGCGCCGCCACTCTTTGCTTTCAGCTTCCCGAACTTCACGTTCGACGGCTTTCAACCTTTGCTCAATGCGGGCAGAGTCTTTGTTGCCAACCCTGCCAACGTCTTCCCACTGGTCTTGAATCTTGCGCAGTGCGACCTTCACGGCCTCTAAGTCCTTCACGGGAAGAAGGGCCTCAGCTTCTTTCGCCAGCTGCTCCTTCTTCTCCAGGTTTTCAGCGAAAGCCGCGTTGGCTACACGGTCGTGCTCCCGACGCGAATCGAAAAAGACCTGCTGTGCTGCCCGAAAGCGCGCCCACAGCTCATCGTCTTCCTTACGTGACGCCCGACCGGCCCGCTTCCACTGGTCCATTAGGTCACGGTAGGCCAAAGAAGTTCCGCGCCAGTCATTTGATGTCTGTAACTCCACTGCTTTTGCAATCAGCGCCTCTTTGGCTTGCTTGGCCTGCTTTTGCTTCTCATCTAGGTCGGAGAAGTACTGTCTGCGCCCCTTGTCAAAGATGGTTCGCGCTGCAGAGAAGCGTTTCCATAATGCGTCTTCCGCCGTCTTATCAAGTCGCGGTCCACTGCGCTGGTGTGTCTTCCACTGGTCCAGCAGCTCACGCAGCCGGGCGCCCGAGTTCTTCCACTGGGTGCGCTCACTGGGCTGGTTAGCAATAGCTTCCGCTTCTTCGACTATGGCAGTGCGTTCAACTAGGGCTTCTTCACGCTGCGCTTTGCGCTCTTCCCGTAACGCTTGCTTTCTAGCTTCCCCGTCTATCTTAAGCTGCTCAAATCGTGCACGTAGGCCAGGGAGGTCCCCGATTACAGCGGGGGCTTCTAACTGCTCCTCCAGCGTCTTTACAGTCGCGTCCACGTCCTTTGATGGCAAGGTGGGGAGGCGGGCCTCAAACAGGTTGATCGTGGCCTCTAGGTCTAAGAATCTGCGGACGTAGAGGGCAAAGGGATCTTCAGGCGCGCCGTCAGGGTACTGTCCAATTTCTCTTTCGGTTCCACCGTCGTCAACGTAAACTCTTCCCTCTTCGTCGATGCGTCCAAAGGGCACCACTGGAAGGGAAGGTGCCGCTTCTGTTGCGGCTTCCTTTTCGGGTGCAGGAGGTGTCGCGTCCCCCTGGGGGGCGCTTGCTGCTTCGTTAGCGTCAGTCACGGCTGTCCTATGAGGTTCGGGGCCAAGGCCTTCGTCCACCGCTATTCGCGGGGTAGTCCACGGTTATACTAGCTGGTTTCGAAATTCTAGTCCGTGCTCCCCACGCCGGAACCCATCCTCCTGTTTGCTTCAAACACGCCCTCCACACCGCGCAGGCTAGAAAGGACCGTCTCAAGATAAGTCACGCCTGGAAGTCCGAAAGTGAAGCGGGCCGATGCAACTTGGTCACCCGTGGTTGTCATTGACCCTGACACGATGTCCACCTTGTGTTCGGAGAGCACTTTGGACAGGTCGTTTAGAAGTCCGGGCCGGTTGAGAGCCTTTATCTCTATTTCCACTAGGTATTGGCCGCTGCTTTGGTCGGTCTCCCACGACACTTGGACGAACCGTTCCGGGTGTTCACTGCGAAGGCGCGCAGCGTTGATGCAGTCAGCGCGGTGAACTGAAACTCCCTGACCACGAGTGATAAATCCAACAATGTCGTCCCCTGGAACCGGCGTGCAGCAGCGTGACAGTTTCACCCAGACCTCATTTGAGCTGATTCCCTCGACAGTGATCGCTGCCTCACCGCTCCTGGGTTGGAGTTTTTGGCCTGGACTGACACCCTCAGCCAGAGTCTCTTCGGTGCCCTCTTCTCCCCCGAGGTGATCAACAAGTTTCCCCACCACGTTTTGCGCTGAGACGTGGTTTTCACCAACTGCCGCGTAAAGGGCGGACACGTCGCGATACCCAAGTGCGGTAGCCACCGCCAGCAAACTCTCATGCGTCATCAGGCGTTGCAACGGCAGGTTCTGTTTGCGCATCGCCTTCGCAATATGTGCTTTGCCTAGGTCAATGTGCTCTTCGCGCCGCTCCCTAGAAAACCACGCCTTGATCTTGGAACGGGCGCGCGATGAGGCAACGAACTCTAGCCAGCCTCTTGACGGGGCCGCTCTTTCTGACGAGGACGTAATGGCCTCAACCACGTCGCCCGATTCCAGCACGGTATCCAGCGCGACAAGGCGCCCATTCACCCGGGCTCCAACCGTCTTGTGCCCTACTTCGGTGTGCACCGAATATGCGAAGTCGACCGGCGTTGCTTTCGGCGGCAGTGTGATGACGTTGCCGCGCGGTGTGAAGACGTAGACCTCATCCCCAGCTATCTCAAAGCGAAGGGAGTCCAGGAACTCTTCCGGATCCCCCGTCTCCTTTTCCATTTCAATGAGCATCCGCAGCCAGTTCATCTGTTCCCCGGCACCCATGCGGTCACCTTCGGACCCGGATCCGGACTGCTTGTAACGCCAGTGAGCTGCTACGCCGTACTCTGCACGATCATGCATCTCATGCGTGCGAATCTGCACTTCGATGGGTCGCCCGCCCGGACCCACCACAGTCGTGTGTAGTGACTGGTAGAGGTTGAACTTCGGCATCGCAATGTAGTCTTTGAACCGACCCGGGATCGGGTTCCAGCGCGCGTGTATAGCGCCTAGGACGGAGTAGCAGTCACGCACCGAATCCACTAGGACCCGCACTGCGACAAGATCATAGATCTCGTCGAACTGTTTACCGCGGACAATCATCTTTTGGTAAACCGAGTAGTGGTGCTTAGGTCGGCCGCTGACTACGCCCTTCACCTTGGACTCCCTCAGGTCACCTTCAATGGTGGCAATCGCATCGCCTAGGTACCGGTCGCGTTGAGGGCTTCGCTCTGCGACAAGGCTGTCGATCTCCTCATAGATGTCCGGGTAGAGCGTCTTAAAGGACAGCTCTTCCAGCTCCCATTTGATCGTGTTCATCCCCAAGCGATGCGCAAGAGGAGCATAGATCTCTAACGTTTCCCTAGCTTTGTTTTTCGCGGAGTCGGAAGAAACAAAACCCCAAGTTCGGGCGTTGTGGAGCCGGTCCCCCAGCTTGATGAGCAGCACGCGGATGTCACGACTCATAGCCACGATCATTTTCCGCAGCGTTTCAGATTGGGCGGCCTTCCCGTAGCGGATCTTGTCCAACTTCGTCACGCCGTCGACCATCTGGGCAATCTCAGACCCAAACTCTTCCGTGAGCTGCTCCAGCGTGTAGTCCGTGTCCTCCACCGTGTCGTGCAACAAGGCTGCAACAAGGGTGGGTGGAGTCATGCCCAGCTCCGCCAAGATTGTTGCAACTGCAACAGGGTGGGTGACGTAGGGTTCACCGCTGCGACGCATCTGGCCTTCATGCCACTTTGCTGCAGTGCGGTAGGCCTTTTCTAGTTGGGAGACGTCAGCGCGCGGATGGTGCGCCTTGACCGCGCGGACAAGGGGCTCAATCTCTGGAGTCGAAATACGCGAACGGGCACCGAACCACGACAGTCCGCTGCGGACAGCTGATCCTGGGGCCGCATCTTTACCTGTGGGTACAGTCCGTTCCGTCATGCTCAAATAATAGAGCTACCCGGACCAATCGGCCCCAAAATCAGAAGCTTTCGTCCACCTCAACGACAGTTTCAATGGGTAGGGCACCTAGTCTTTGGCGTCCGCGCAACTCAATGAGCTCCAGCAGTACCAGCAATCCGGTGACTTCCGCACCCAACTCTTCAAGCAGTTCAACCGCTGCGCTGGCCGTTCCCCCGGTGGCTAGAACGTCGTCCACAATCAGAACGCGTGCCCCCGGTGGAACTGTTTCTGGTCGCAGTTCTAAAGAGGCGGTTCCGTATTCCAGTTCGTAGTCCACGGAGATGACCGGACCCGGAAGCTTTCCCTTCTTGCGTGCCATGAGGAAACCGACGCCAAGATGCACAGCTATTGGGGCCGCCAGGATGAAGCCTCTGGACTCCAGGCCCATCACGTAGTCCACTTTGCCCCGATAGGGCTCTGACAGTTCGTGGATTAGCTTCCTGAACGCGGGACCATTCGCAAGCAGTGGGCTAATGTCACGAAACAGCACGCCCGGTTCCGGGAAATCGGGAACCAGAGCAATATTGTCTTGAACCAGCGTTGCTAGCGACTTGTCGTCCATTACGGCTACTTCCTCTTTTTACGCTTAGGTTGCGCGCTTTGGCCCAGGTGCTGGCCGGGCGTTTTCGCGGAGACTCTCACAGTAACCGCATCCGCCTGCGAAGGGGCACCTGCACTGTCCCTCTTCTCAAGGATCTTGGCATCTTTCGCCTTAACCTTCTCCGAACGGCCCTGCAAAAGAGCTAGAGCTGGAGGCCCAATGAAGATTGAAGACAGTGCACCAACCAGCATGCCCACGAAAAGTGCTAAGGAGATGTCCGTCAGGGTGCCGGCTCCAAGGAGTAGGGACCCAATAAAGAGGATCGCAGAAACCGGTAGCAAGGCCACCACGGAAGTATTGATAGAGCGGACAAGCGTTTGGTTTACACCCAGGTTCACTAGTTCACCGAACGTGTACTTGGATTGGTCCTGGAACCCTTCGGTTAGCTCACGTATCTTGTCGAACACGACGACCGTGTCATACAGGGAGTAACCCAAGATGGTGAGGAATCCAATCACGGTGGCGGGTGAAACCTCAACCTGCACCAAGGCAAAGAAACCCACCGTGACCAGAAGGTCATTGGCTAGGGCCACTAGAGCCGCGGTACTCATGGTCCAAGACCTGAAATAGGCAGCCATGAGGACCATTACCAAAACAACGAATATGACGATGGACTGCAGGGCCTTGCGCGTGACGTCTTGACCCCACGTGGCACCAACAGAGTTAGTGTCCACTTGGTCTGGAGAGATCCCCCAAGCGGAAGCTAAATCGGTGCGCAGCTGTGCTGTTTGAGCGGTCTCTAGAGCTCCGGTCTGCACCCGAATCGAGTCGGCACCTAACTGTGAAACGCGGACGTTTTCGGTAATGCCGTGCTCAGCAAGGACGTCGTAGGCAATCTCCTGGGTTTCAGCAGAGACTTCCGAGACGATGAACTGCGTTCCCCCGGAAAATTCGATGGACGGATTCAAGCCTCTGAACACAAGGAGCAGGATCGACAGGAGGACGAAACCGGCACTAATCGACAGCCACAGCTTTGATCGTCCAATGATGTTGTAAGAACGGTTTCCTAGGTAGAGGTCATTGCCCCACTTGGCGTAGCTAGCCACGGGTCACTCCTGTCCTTCTTGGCTGGTGTCAGCCTGTGACTCAAGCCTTGCAAGCCTGCGCCGTTCTGCCAGTGACAAGCCATCACGCTGCTCAACTTGGGCGCCAACCAGGGCTGGCTCCTTCACCTTCTTGCGCGCTTCGCTTTCCCGTTTCGGTTGGGAAACTTTGCCACGCCCTTGATAAACAAACGCTGAAGCCGCACCTAGGTGTTCGGGATCAAGACCGGACAGCCTGTGGCCCCCACCAAAGAAGGGAGTGCGTATCAGCAGTTCAAGCACCGGGTGGGTGAAGAGGAAGACGACGACAAGGTCCGCCACCGTCGTGACACCCAGGGTGAACGCGAAGCCTTGAACTCCTCCGACCGCCAAAACGTAAAGCACGATGGCAGCGACCAGGTTGACCGCGTCTGAGATCATGATGGTTCGTTTGGCGCGGTCCCAACCATCCGCGACGGCCGCGGCCAAGGGTCGACCCTCGCGGACCTCATCGCGGATTCTCTCAAAGTAGACGATGAAGGAGTCCGCCGTAATACCGACCGCGATGATCAGACCTGCCACACCGGGCAAAGAAAGCCTGTAGCCCATGGTCCAAGAAAGGATCGTGATGGTCAGGTAGACGATGATGCCCGCAACAAGTAGTGAACCAGCTGAAAGTAACGCCAGAGCGCGGTACTGCCACACCATGTACAAGACGACCAGGATCAACCCGATGATCCCCGCCCAAAGACCTTTTTGGAGGTGGTTGGAGCCAAGCGTCGCAGAGATCTGTTGCTCTGACTGAACCTCAAAGTTCAGTGGCAACGACCCGAACTGGACCTGGTTCGCTAAGTTCTGGGCTTCCGATGCGGAGAAGTTTCCGGTTACCTGTGCTTCACCGTTTGAGATCGGGACGTTCATGGACGGCGCAATCAAAGTGTTGCCGTCCAGAACCACTGCGAAGCGGTTGCGTGTCGGATCTGTGGTTTGGAAGTCGTACAGGCGCTGTGAGGCGTCCGCGAAAAGCTTGGTGCCCTCATCATCCAATGTCAGGTTGAGCGCGTACTTCCCCGTGGGCTGACCGGTTGCGGTCGCTTCGCTGCCCGCAGTTGCAGACTTAAGGTGCGTTCCCTCAATGTCTACCGGTCCCAGCAGGAACTTTTGCGTGCCTTCAACATCACAGGACACCATGGCTGCAGCCGGGTCGTCGACTTCATGCTGCGTTAGTGACTCCGGGTCCGTGCAGTCTTTCAGCAAGAACTCTTCAGCAACTTCGGAAGTGATCCACCCAAAATCCGAATTGGTTACAGGAGACTGCCCACCGGACATTGCCACCAGCTGTGCCACCGCTTGGTCCATGGCCGAGCCATCGCCGCTTTGAGCTGTCTGCGCGAACACTCCAGGCTCAGACACCACTAGAACCGGGCGAAAACGCATGACGGCAGATGAGCGCACCAGGGAAAGGATTGATTCGTCAGCCTCACCCGGGATTGCCACCAAAATGTTGTCAGATCCCAGTGTGGAAATCTCAGCTTCTGCTACACCCGAAGCGTCAACGCGTTGGCGGATGATGCGGATTGCCTCACTCATGTCCTCTGATGAGACCGCGCGGTCTTCCGCACCTTCTTGCAGCTTCGGAGTGAGGATCAGCTGGGTACCGCCTTCAAGGTCCAGCGCCAGCTTTGGTGTGAAGGAGGCACCCTGGGTGAAGTGGCCAATGGTCAGCACAAGCGCTGCCAGAACCGTGAGCACGGTCAGGGTGATTAGCGGACGTCCCGGTCTACGGGTCTTATTACTCAAATCGGGGCCTTGTTGATCGGAAGCGACTACTTGTCGGTGTCGTCTTCGTCCTGCTCTACGACGACTTCTTCAACGATCTCTTCTTCGTTGTCGTCCTGAAAGTCGGTTATTTCTGGTTCGAACGGCGGGTCTATGACGCCCTTGACTGCAGCCTTCAGCCAGTAGGTTTCTTCCCCACTTGGGGTTTCCAGGATGACTACGTCGCCATCGGTGTCAATGAAGCGGCCAAAGAAACCTGAAAAGGTCTGCACCCACGCTCCTGGAACCAAAGACTCTTTGAGCATGGTTTCGCGTTCTGCGGTTCGTTTCGTCTGAGACCGCTTTGCAAAGACGTTCATTAGTAGCAGCCCACCTAGGAGCGCCACGAGCATAATTATCATGCTTGGATCCACCGTCCATACCTTTCATTTTGCGCACTTCGCGCCGCAAGCAGTCTAGGCCATGTTTCCCCAAGCACTGACTCCAAGTAGGTCACCTAGGCGATGTGTGTCTAGTTACCCAAATCGGTGAAAAGCGTGTCGTCTGGGGACGTGAGGCCCAAATGGTTCCAGGCTTTACTTGTGGCGACGCGCCCCTTAGGAGTTCGCATTAGGAACCCTTCCCGCACAAGATACGGCTCAGAGACCGTCTCTAAAGTCTCCGGTTCCTCACCAACGGTGTGTGCCAAAGTTGTGAGCCCAACGGGCCCACCGCCAAAGTTCCCGCAGATCGTCTCTAAAACCGCGCGGTCCAGGCGGTCCAACCCCAAGGCATCAACTTGGAACAGCGCCAGTGCCTCCTGAGCCCGCTCAAGGTTCACTTGTGGATCTCCAGACACCTGCGCGTAATCAACGACCCTTCGCAGCAGTCGGTTAGCGATCCTGGGCGTGCCACGCGACCTTCCCGCTATCTCCATCGCAACCCCCGGCCCCAGTTGCGCCCCAAGCAGTTTCGCACTGCGCCTGACCACCAGTGACAGGTCGTCAGGAGTGTAGAACTCTAGGTGTCCCGTGTAACCGAACCTGTCGCGCAGCGGCGCAGGCAGCAGTCCTGAGCGGGTGGTGGCACCAATGGCTGTGAACCTGGGAAGAGTCAGAGGGATGGAGGTGGCTCCGGGGCCTTTCCCAACAATGACGTCAACCCGAAAGTCCTCCATGGCCAAGTAGAGCATTTCTTCAGCGGTGCGTGCCAAGCGGTGGATTTCGTCTATGAAAAGCACGTCTCCCGGTTGCAGCGAAGAGAGGATTGAGGCTAGGTCGCCGGCGTGCTGGATGGCGGGACCGGAGGTCAGGCGTAAAGAAGCGCCCATTTCAGCTGCAATGATCATGGCCAGCGTGGTCTTGCCTAGTCCCGGGGGTCCGACAAGCAGCACGTGGTCTACGGGTTCCCCCCTGCCGCGGGCGGCGTCAAGCACCACTCCGAGCTGCCCACGCACCGCCGGTTGCCCAATGAACTCCCCCAGCATTCGGGGGCGCAGGGCCGCTTCCGCCGCACGCTCGATCTCCGTGGCGTCCGGGGCAACTATGTCCGGGCCAAAGTCGTCGCTCATCTGGAAGTCATCCACGTTTATTCCCTAAGACACCAAGGGCAGCACGTAGCATCGATTCGACGTCTTCGTACTGTCCTTCCAACGAATCGATGGCTTTGCGAGCGACAGCCTTGGGCCAGCCCAGTTGCTCAAGTCCAGCCTCAACAGCTTCCCGCGTGTCATCAGATGCGACACGGGAGACCCCAGATGTTGTCGGGGCTCCCAGCTTGTCACCAATTTCCAAAAGCATCCGTTGCGCGGTCTTTTTTCCTACCCCAGGGATTTTCACCAGTGCGGCTGTGTCCTCATTTACTAGGGCAGACCGTAGGCCGTCTGAGCCTAGGACGTCGATGGCCGCTAACGCGAGCCGAGGACCAATACCGCTAACGGTCATCAGCACATCAAAGACGTCAAGATCGTCTTCGTCCGCAAAGCCGTAGAGGGTCAATTGGTCTTCACGAACCACAAAAGACGTGTGCAGCTGCTGGACAGAGCCCAACTTGGAAGCTAGCTGGGCCACAACGGATGGGGTTGTTTGGACGCGCAAACCAATGCCACCCACGTTCACCTGCACGTCGGCGTCACCCACCTGCGCTAACAGGCCTTCAACAGAGCGGATCACGTTGCCTCATCTCCAAACACGTGAACGATATCAGGCAGGTCCGACAGTTCACTTGCGCCCCGCAGCGGAGCGCCTTCGTGGATCAACAGCGCCGCTGCGCCTTTGGTTAGCTTGCGCTTGAACCCACTGTTGCTGCGCTGCCGTGAGCTTGTTCTTAGACCGCACGGCTCCGGACAGCGAAACTTCAACAGAAGAGTCGCTAGTGGCACCAAGTAAACCCGTGCCGCGCCAAGCATGGCAGATAGCAATTGCAAGGGCGTCGGCTGCGTCCGCCGGCTTCGGGGGCGATGCAAGCCGCAAGATCCTTGCCACCATGTGTTGCACCTGTGCTTTACCGGCCCGCCCAGACCCGGTGACAGCCGCTTTGACCTCAGACGGTGTGTAGACAGCCAAAGGAAGGCCGGCAACACCGACTTCAGACATAACCGCACCCATCACCTGCATGGTCGAAGTAACCGACTGCAGGTTGTCTTGAGTGAAGACACGTTCGATCGCAACGACTTCTGGCTCCCAGCGTCCAATTGCGTCACGTACCGCCAGGGCCACTTTGCTGAGCCGAAATTGGGTCGCAACCTCTGGGGAAGTCTTTACGACGTCGACGTGAACAAGTGTTGCAACTCGCGAGTCGTCAACGTCAACAAGGCCCATCCCGCAGCGGGTGAGCCCGGGGTCAACGCCTAGGACCAGCACAACTTCCTTCAGTCTTCTGCTTCAAGTGCCGCTAGAACGTCTTCTTCAATATCCATATTGGAAAAGACGTTTTGGACATCGTCGGAGTCTTCCAAAGCCTCAATGAGTCGAATGACTTTCTTAGCGTCTTCAAGACCGACCATCACGTCCGTTGACGCGACAAACTCTACTTCGGCAGAGTCGTAGTCAATGCCTGCGTCCTGTAGCGCTTCGCGCACAGCCGTGAGGTCTGCAGGATCTGTGATCACGGTCAGTGTGGCACCGGAGTGTTTGATGTCTTCAGCACCGGCGTCAGCCACAGCTAAGAACAGCTCGTCTTCATCCACGCCTTCTTTAGGCACTTCGATGACACCCTTGCGGGTGAACAGGTATGCAACAGAACCGGGCCCGCCAAGCGAGCCTCCCCCGCGGGACAGCGCCAGCCGAACTTCGGACGCAGCCCTGTTCTTATTGTCGGTGAGGCATTCAACCATCACAGCGACACCCCCGGGTGCGTACGCTTCGTACATGATCGACTGGTAGTCAGCGCCACCTTCTTCCGCGCCACTGCCACGCTTTACTGCGCGGTCAATGTTGTCTGCTGGAACGGAGCTTTTCTTCGCCTTAGCGATCGCTTCGTAAAGCGCAGGGTTCGCGTCCGGGTCTCCTCCACCCACCCGGGCCGCCACCTCAATGTTCTTAACTAAGCGGGCAAAAAGCTTGCCTCTTTTTGCGTCTAACGCAGCTTTCTTGTGCTTAGTTGTTGCCCACTTTGAGTGGCCCGCCATGGATCCTCCCTAAAACCGACTTTGCTTGTCGGATTCTACATGCCCCGCGTCGCTTGGCTTTTGATCCCAGCCCAGTTCAACGAAACGGCCGTCCCAGCCACCTCGCCACTGCTCCAGCAAAGCGGGAAGCGCTTCGGGATACACGGCCTGCGTAAGTGACAGCTCCTGAACCTGCTGTGGCGTCAGCCAGGCAAATTCGTCCAGAGTCTGGTTCTCCATCGCTGTCAGTCCCTTTGGGGTGATCTTTGGCTGCGAGTGTTGCAAGTAAGCCAAAAAGAAGTCCTCATCCTGGCGCACAGTTGCGTTCGCGAACCGGAACTCACCTTTCCTGTGTATGACTGGGCCGACCAATTCTTGTGGGTCTAGGCGCAGCCCGGTTTCCTCCAACGTTTCCCGCACCGCCCCTAGTCGAGCCGCCTCCCCCGGCTCTAGCCCGCCGCCTACCGTGAACCACCAGGTGTGGTCCAGGTCGTGCGTGTCGTGACCGCGGATCAGTAACACTTTGCCCTGCGCATCAAAGATGATGACGCGGGCAGCTCTCCTGCTGGGGATCCCATCTTGATCAGGTATCCAGTCTGGTCCAATGTCAGTCACGCCTTGATGCTAGCTCCCCTAGGTCCAAAAACGTCCGCCTACTCTGGGTGAGTGTCAGCAGCGAACGCTGGGCAAGCTCCACCTTTGGGAAACTGGGTCCAAACCGCTCCATGTTCACTTGATCGGCTCCTAGGCGGCCAGCGCTAACAAAGTAGGTTCGCATCGCTTTGGCGGCTTCCCGACCCACCTTGCGCGCCCACTTCCTAGCGTGCTTGCGCCCGCGGATAGTAGTGATGGCGGCGAGCTCCTGTGGACTGATCCAGCCGGCAGCTTCAAAAGAGGTGAGCCCCCGTCGAATAATGCTCAGCTCTTTTCGGCCCCGCGCGGCAATCCACACCAGCCATCCAATGAACAAAGGGACCTCAACAACCAGGTACAAAAGAAGCCACAGGAGGGCAAGCGTAGCCAGGCCGTTCCACAGGGCGTGCAGGAAGATCGCGAGCAGCAAACCGACACTGACTAACCCGGCCGTGCGCCAACGCCCACTTTGACGCAGTAACACCAAGGCAATAAAAAAGCCGGTGAAGGACGTGGCCATTGGGTGCACAAAGGGACTCATGACGGCACGGCCCACAATTGTGGCGCCCAGTAGCGTCGTCCCTTCAGCGTGGGCTTCTAGGAAGTACGAAATGTTCTCCACGAACGCGAAGGCCGCTCCAACGGTCCCGCCTATTGCTAGACCGTTCAGCGTTGAGACAACCCGGCTGCGGTAGAACGTGAGCACAATTGCTACCCCGGCGCCCTTCAAAACCTCTTCACTAACAGGAGCGATGAACACGGCCGTCCTAATTTCGGCAGACGCAAAATCTCCGGTCGTTAAAAGCAGGTCGGAGTATAGCGAGCTGTTCACGATCCCGGCCAGGAACCCCGCCACACCCGCTCCCCACAGGGCAGCAAAAATCACGGGCCGCACGCCAACTGGAGCGAAGCGGTCAGCACGCAGTAAGACCAGCATGACCAGACCCAGCGGAGCCAATGCGACCAGGGCCAAAACCGCCACGGTTGTCAGCTGGCGGCCCGACGCAAACACCGAAACGATGGTGACAAGACCTGCGACGGAAAACAGCAGGATCAGCCACTCGCCGGCAGTCAGGCTTTTGACCTTAGCTTTGAAGCCTGTTGGGCCTGAGGGCTCTGGCTCTTCCTCTTCACGAAATGGCGCCCAGCCCTCGCCCAGAATCTCCCGTTCTTGGCCGGCTAGGCGGTAGTTGGAGAGCTCAAAGGCACTTCGGCCTTGCGCCGCACCCTCCCCCGGCGCCATAGGGGGTGCTCCTGTCGCCGGGGAGTCAAGGGGCGGACTTTGCGTCGGCACGGGTGGAATCAAGAGACGACAGCCTGGTAGGTGTCCTCCAGTTCGTCAGCGATCCGCCCCCAGTCGTACATCTGGGCGCGCGACGCACCTTCAGCTGCCTTCGCGACTGCTTGCTCAGGGTTGCTGAGCGCATCGTCGAGCGTTCGGGCTAGATCCTTGGAGCTTCCGGTTTCGAACAGTCTCCCGGCCTGGCCCTCAGCCAAAACCGCCCGAAACGCAGCGATGTCGGAGGCTACGACCAGTGTCCCCGCAGCCATGGCCTCAACCAGGACGATGCCGAACGACTCCCCACCCAGTTGCGGTGCCACGTAAGCCGTAGCACCTTTCAACAGGGAAGCCTTATCTTCCTCAGAGATTTCTCCAAGCACCTCAATGTTGTTCGGGTACTTTTCCAACACACCGGAAAGCGCACCCGGGTCGCCCCTACCCGCAACCAAGAACCTTGCCCCGGGGTGTTTTTCTAGTACCGCGGGAATCGCCTCGGCGAACACAGGCAACCCTTTACGCGGTTCGTCTAGTCGACCAAGGAAGACGATGGTTGGCGCGTCCGGGGTCCCTGCCCATTTCTCTAGTGGTTGGGCATCTTTGTACAGGCTGGTGAAGACGCCGTTGGGGATTATGCGGGCGTCTCCCCCGTGGTGTTCGACTAGGGTCCGCCGCGCCTCTTGGGACACGGCAATCCTCACGGAGATCTTGTCGAACAGCTTCTCAAACCAAGGGGCGGTCCAAGCCCTTATCCGGGAGCGTTCCATAGCCGAATGAAAAGTCGCGACCACGGGAAGGTCAGTCTTACGCAACGTGGCTAGGCCCACCGAAGGGGATCCGGGTTCGTGGATGTGGACGACGTCAAAGTCGTTTTCTTCCAGCCACCTGTCAACCGTCTTATCCACTTTGCGTCCGTAGGCCAAAAGGGCCACGGAGCCGTTGAACGGGATGCCCCAGGAACGTCCGGCTCCGTCCAGCCAAGGTGGTGGATCAGTGAGGGTGCTTGGCGCCAAAACTCTGACGTAGTGTCCGCGGCTGCGCAGCTCTTCAGCTACGTCGCGAACATGGAATTGAACGCCTCCGGGGGCGTCAAAAGAGTACGGACAGACAATGCCGATTCGCACTAATCTTCCACTCCTGCCCGCTGCCGCGCCCTAGCCAACCTTGCTGGATCTAGGTCTTTGACGAACACCTTTTGCATCATGTGCCAGTCCTCAACATTCTTGGCCATTGTGGGGCCAAGCTCTTCCACCCACGCCCGGGTGAGGGCTTCAACCTTAGTCTCTCCAGGCTCCAGTTCAGGCATCTCAATGGGGTCTGAAAAGTGAGCCCTGATGCGCCACCGACCCCCATGCTTCTCATAGGAGATGTGACCGGCGATCAAAGGCCGACCCAAGCGCAACGCTAAAGCTGCGGGACCCGCCGCTACCAGCGCTTTACTGTTCCCCAACTGCACTTCAACTCCGTGCCCCGAAATGTCACGATCAGCGAGTAAAGGCACAAGAACAGAGCGGCCGTCCACTTTCTCAACCAGTTCTTCAAACACTTTCTCACCGGGCCCCACGCCGATGATCTCCATCCCCAGCTGCTCACGGAAGGCAACGAACTGTTGGAACAAGTCTTCGGGTTCCAGCTTCTCAGCCACCGTCACAATGGGAGCGTGTGACTGCGTGAACCAGGCCCCCGCCAAGTCCCAGTTGCCCGAATGTGTCAGCGCTAAGACTAACGGTCCGTCGTCTAACAACTTGACGGCCTCATCTGCACCGTCCCACACGCAGGACTTCCTCAGGAGGCTTGGGGACCAAGCCGGCAAAGTGAACTGCTGCGCTACAGACCGAAAGTACGACCTGACGCCACGGCGAAGCTGCCTGCGGCTAGGTTTACGCCCCGTCAACGATTCGTAGTTGTCGGCCATTTGCTTCACGGAGGCTCCCGGGAACAACACTGCCACGTCGGCAACCAGGTTGGTGCCAGCCAGAATAAGCGGTTGCGGAAGTTTCGGAAGAGCCTTCCACGCCAGCCTGTAGAGCCTGTTCTTCACGCGGTTCCCCCCGCTTGTTTCAGCTCTTTTGCCGTGTAAACAACTCTTTGGAGGACCGTGACCGCTGAAGCAAAAGCAACCCACGTCAAACCCGCTGCGTAGAACCACTTCGGCAGTCCCCAGTCAGTCAGGCCGGCACCCACTAGCGCAATGATGAGCCGGTCTGTGCGCTCAGCGATGCCAACCTTGGCTGCCACACCGAAGTTTTCTGCTTTAGCCCGCGCGTAGGGAACAACCCCAACTAACGTCATGCAGGCAATACCTGAAATTATTGAAACCGTGCGGATAGCGTTGTCCGGCAAGCCCATGATTGCCCACCACAGCAGCGCCGCAAACACCATCCCATCCGTGACACGATCCATTGTGGAGTCAAGAAAAGCGCCGTACTGACTCTCTTGCCCTGAGAGTCTTGCCAAGATGCCGTCGACAGAGTCAGCGAACAGAACAACCCCAACCAGGACACCACCCAGACCCAGGTGTCCCCTAGCAATCAGCCCGAAGGAGATGGCGGCAACGAAGACCGCAGACGTGTAGGTGACGGCATTCGGGGTGATGTGGAGGCGGTGGAGTAGTTTCGCGAACGGGGTGAAAATAACTTCGCTAACTGAACGGCCCCTGTTCCCAAGCACCAACTAGGACCCTTCCTCTGCCGGCCAGTTGTTTACAAGTGCGCTGCGTGCGGATTCAAGCAGCTCCGGGATGGCTTTAGTTTGGGCGATTATCGGGAAGAAGTTGGAGTCTCCATTCCAGCGGGGAACAACGTGCTGGTGCAGGTGTTCGGCAACCCCGGCACCGCCCGCCTTGCCCTGATTCATGCCCAGGTTGAACCCATCAGGAGATGACACCAGGCGCAAGGCCTCCATAGCTTGCGCTGTCATTTCCCCAAGTTCTTCCCGCTCCTCTTTTGTCAGCTCCGGGTAGCCCGCCACGTGACGGTAGGGGCAGATCAGGACGTGACCGGAGTTGTAGGGGTACAGGTTCATCACGACGAAGCAAGTTTTGCCGCGCTTCACAATCAGCCCTTGATCATCTGCTAGCTCCGGTGCCACACAGAAAGGGCAGCCTGCAGACTCCTTAGAGTCACCGTCGTGCCCAGCTTCGATGTAGGCCAGGCGGTGGGGTGTCCAAAGTCTTCCAAACCCGTCGGGAGCTCCCGCCGGGTCGGGAAGGATTTGCACCGGCGCGTCAGTCAACGTCAACCACTATCTCCGTGTTCGCCCGCGCCTTATCGTGGGCAACAATTTGTTCCACCGCCTTCTCTACGGGGACACCATTTACCTGGGACCCGTCGCGTAGTCGGAATGACACGGCCCCGTTCTCCGCGTCCTCGCCACCCACGATCAAAGTAACGGGAATTTTCTCCGTGGACGCATTGCGGATCTTCTTGCCAAAGCGATCATCTGAAGTGTCTACCTCAACCCGGATCCCCTGCGCCCTCAGCTGCTTCGCAACCTGTTCGCAGTAGTCATCAAACGCTTGAGCAACCGGGACTAGGCGGACCTGTACGGGCGCCAACCAAAGTGGGAACGCACCACCGTAGTGCTCAAGAAGAATGGCAAAGAAACGCTCAATGGAGCCGAACAAAGCCCTGTGGATCATGACGGGCCTGGCGCGACCACCGTCGCTGTCCGCGTACTCCAGATCCAAACGTTCAGGCGTATTGAAGTCCAGCTGAATCGTTGACATTTGCCACGTCCGACCCAGCGCATCCCTTGCTTGGACTGAGATCTTCGGTCCGTAGAACGCTGCGCCTTCAGGATCGTCAACAAGTTCTAGCCCGGTGCCTTCAGCAACCTCTCTCAAAGTGTTGGTTGCTTCTTCCCAAATCTCATCTGAACCGACGTATTTTTCGGGGTCCTTGGTGGAAAGTTCCAGGTAAAAGTCGTCCAGCCCGTAGTCGCGCAGCAGGTCTAGAACAAACTCCAGAACTTCCTTGATCTCTTCACGCATCTGCGGACGCGTGCAGTAAATGTGGGCGTCATCTTGGGTGAATCCGCGGGCCCGGGTCAATCCGTGTACGACACCAGACTTTTCGTACCTGTAAACGGTGCCAAATTCGAAGAGTTTCATTGGCAGGTCTCTGTAGGACCTGCCCTTAGAGGAGAACACTAGAGAGTGCATGGGGCAGTTCATGGGCTTCAGGTAGTAGTCGACGCCTTTTTTGACTACCTGCCCTGTTTCCTCATCAACGACCTCATCGACGTGGAGCGGGGGGAACATGCCGTCGCTGTACCAGTCTAGGTGTCCGGAGCGTTGGAACAGTTCACCCTTTGTGATGTGCGGGGTGGAAACGAACTCATACCCAGATTTCACGTGCTGGTCCCGGGAGTAGTCTTCCAACTCCATCCGAACGGCGGCGCCCTTCGGGTGGAACACGGGCAGGCCACTGCCGATTTCTTCCGGGAAGCTAAATAGGTCCAGTTGCGCACCCAAGCGGCGATGGTCGCGTCGCTGGGCTTCAGCAAGTTTCTCCTGATACTCCTTCAGCTCAGGCTTTGACGGCCAGGCAGTTCCGTAAATCCGTTGCAGCTGGGGATTTGCTTCGCTGCCGCGCCAGTACGCTCCCCCGCTTCGGGTGAGAGCGAACCCGTTCCCCAAGTATCGGGTTGAGGGCACGTGGGGTCCGCGGCACAAATCCTTCCACGCTACTTCGCCCGTTCGCCGAACGTTGTCGTAGATAGTCAGTCCGTCGCCGCCAACTTCGACCGAGGACCCATCCTCAGCGTTGGAGCCACCCTTTAGATCTACAAGCTCAAGCTTGTAGGGCTGGTCTGCAAGCTCTGCAAGTGCTTCCTCATCGCTGACCTCCCGCCTAGCGAAGGTCTGGCCCTCTTTGACGATGCGCGCCATCGCCTTTTCTAAGCGCTTCAGGTCTTCCGGTGAGAAGGGCTCCTCCACCCCAAAGTCGTAGTAGAAACCATCTTGGATCGGCGGTCCAATACCCAAGTCCACGTCTGGGATCTCATCTTGGACGGCCTGCGCCAGAACGTGTGCGGCACTGTGGCGCAGGATCGCTAACCCCGCATCCGAGCTGATCAGTATCGGCTCGACTACCGCACCCTCTGGAATCTCCACGAAGAGATCCTTTTCTTCGCCATCGACCAACATGGCCACGACTGAGCGGTCTTTACCAAAGAGGTCCAACCCTGTTGTTCCCCGGTCAAATTCGCCCGCTGACCCATTCACAGTTGCGCTGATGCGTTCCAACTTGCCCCCCAAAACAATTACCCCCAGCGAACGTACGTCCACTGGGGGCAATGATACGACCTTCTTCGACCGTCACGTCGCAGGCAAAGGATCCTGTGGTTGCGGGTCAGAGCGGTGCTGTTCGTAATTGCGCACTATTCGTGAGGACTTGAGGAACGCTGCGGCAAGCGGGGCACCCAAGATCATGCCAAGCATTCCACCCAGGACACCGCCAACCATTGTCGCGATCAAAACAGTCACCGGGTGGATATCCAAGGAGCTGCCCATGGTCCAGGAAAGAACCGCGTTTTGGATGGCGCCGTTAGAGATGAGCAAAGACACTAGGACGATCAGGGCTGCGGTGGCACCGTGCGAACCAAAAGCGATCAACACTGCGAAAATGCCCGTGGCAAACGCCCCCAGGTAGGGAATGAACGACAGGAAAAAGTAGAGCAGGAAGATAGGGATCACCAGTGGGACACGCAGGATCAGCAGCGGGATGATGAAGATCGGTGCGGTGATCAGCGCTGTCAACGCGGTTGAACGGAAGTATCCCTGTAGCGCGTCGGTCGTTGCACCGGCAACCTGCTGGACCACTGTCGGGTCGTAACCAACCGTGCGGGCCAGCCAGTTTGGAAAGTTACGGCCGTCACGCAACACGAAGAACAGCACGAAAATTGAGAAAAACGCTGCCACCAAAAACGTGAGTGTGGAGGAGACTGTGGCTGCGACTGCACCGGCGATCCCAGCTCCAGCACTTGGCGCGAGGCCAACGAGCTGAGAGCGCATGCGCTCTAGCCAGACTCCGTCGACATCCCAGCCTTGGACCCAGTTGATGAAGCTTTCCCAACCGTGGAACAGCCGGACGCTCATTTCAGGGAGTTGTTTCGCAACGCCCCAAACCGTGAGGGCAATCAAGCCGGCTACTGCAATTTGCAGGAGAAGCAACACTGTTGTGGCTGCCAAAGACCGGGCAACCCCATGGTTTTCCATCCAGTTCACTAGCGGTTGTGTGAGGACACCCAGGATGACCGCAACCGTTACTGGAACAACGATTGACCCTAGGAGGCCCAGACCGTAGAAGACGACGACAACTAGGGCGATGACGCCAAGCGCCGCCCAAGAGTCTTTGCCCCAGCGTCGTACTACGCGCCGGCGCGCATCAGAAAGGTGGTGGACATCGCTTGGGTCCACCGGCTGCATGGTTTCGCTCATGGGGTTATGGTAGCGCTCACAGTAGCGTCGCAAAATGGCTACGAATGTTTTTGGACGGCGTTACCGTCGCCTGTGACGGCGTTATGAAGAGTGGGCCGTACTGGGATCGAACCAGTGACCTCTTCCGTGTGAAGGAAGCGCGCTA
>CAYFNQ010000014.1:27278-32245 GCA_964344535.1 uncultured Actinomyces sp. | reverse complement strand
CGTCCGCTCCGGTGACACCCTCTGCGCCGGTGGTTTCACCCCAACCCGTTGCGCCCGCTGTGCAGGTGCCGCCCGTTCCTCAGACACCGGTCGTGGTCCCGGGTGCATCCCAACCGGTGCAGCCAACACCCGTTGCGCCGAACACGGCGCAAGCTGCGCGGCAGGTCGGGCGCCCGGACTTGGGCTCTTCTAGAGCGTCGCAACCACAAGTAGACGCTGCGGAGGTCGCCAGTCGCCGCCGTAAGCGCAAGCGTCGCAAAACGATTCGCACGACCATCGCACTCACGCTGCTCTTAGCTTTAGTGGTGGGCGCCGTCTGGTTCGCGATCGGCGCTTTGCAAACAGAGACGATCGAAGCGGAATCCGACGACTATCCGGGCCCGGGGACCGGAAGTGTGGAAGTTCTGGTAGAGCCGGGCGACACCGGAGGGGACATCGCCAACACCCTCTATGAGGCGGGTGTCGTCAAAACTCCTGCTGCCTTCATTAGAGCATTTGAGAACAACTCTGCGGCGGCTTCCCTACAGCCAGGTACTTACTCACTCAAGCTAGAAATGTCCGGTGCGGGTGCGTTGGCGGCAATGCTTGATGACACGAACCGACAAGACAACGCGTTCACCGTTAATGCCGGGCAGACGGTCGCTCAGGTTTCAGAGCGGCTGGCCAACGTCGCGGGGTTTGACCCTGAGCAGATCCAGGAGGCACTGGATGATCCAACTGCCTTAGGTCTGCCAGAGGTGGCCAACGGCAACGCTGAAGGCTGGTTTGCTGAAGGATCGTATGAGATTGCTTCTGGAGACACTGTCTCAGAAGTCTTGGCTGCCATGGTTGCCAAGCAGGTTGCGACCCTGGAGAGCCTAGAGGTTGAAGAAGACCTATGGGAGGAAGTCCTGACCAAGGCGTCGATCTTGGAAAGAGAAGCCGGCAGCGTGGAAGACATGGCAAGAATCGCCCGCGTCGTCCAGAATCGCTTGGATTTCCCGGACGCTGAAACCCAGGGCCTTTTGCAGATGGACTCGACTGCTCTCTATGGTGTTGGCAAGTCAGGTGGACTGCCAACCTCGGAAGAGCTAGCGGATGACAATCCGTACAACACCTACGTTCAAAAAGGCTTGCCACCCTCACCAATCGGCACTCCCTCCACCAGCGCAATTGAGGCAGTGCTAGAGCCCGCAGACGGCGACTGGCTCTACTTTGTCACGGTTGACTTGGACACGGGTGAGACACTGTTTGCGGTGACGTATGAGGAACAGGTCAGCAACGTGGAGAAGCTGCGGCAGTGGTGCGAAGCAAATGAGGATCGCTGCTAGTTGAGAATGGGACAAGACGCTACGTGGGCCGCGGTAATAGGGGACCCTATTGAGCACTCGCTGTCGCCTGTCTTGCACCAGCGCGCGTATGAGCTCTTAGGGTTGCCCTGGAAGTACCGCAAGATCAAGGTTGACAGTGCGCAGCTACCGCAGTTCATCCAAGACCTCCCCTCTTCCTGTGTGGGGCTCAGCGTCACTATGCCTAACAAGAAGGCACTGCTTGCCCAGGCAGATACAGCAGAGTCTTTAGCAAAGACCTTGGGCGTCGCCAACACGTTGGTGATCAGCGCAGGCATGCGGGCAGCTTTCAACACAGACGTGCACGGCATTACCAGCGCCATTGAGGACACGTCAGCCACTTTCTTAGAAGGGGCTCTTCCGGACGGAGTCCCCGTCATCTTTGGTAACGGGGCGACGGCAATCTCAGCATTGGCCGCTCTGGGGACTTTGGGTTACAAGGAGACTTTCATTGTTGCTAGGCGCCTAGCTGGCGCAGGCTCCGCATTTCAGGTCGCAAACAAACTGGGAATCGATGCCCAAGGGGTCGCGTTGCATTTGAACGCGTCAGTCCAGGCCGCTTTACAGCGTGCCCCTCTCATCGTTTCGACGATTCCTGCCACGCCACTTGGCCATGCCGTGAGCGGGGTTCGTTTGCGTTCTGACGCCATCGGGTTAGACGTGACCTACTCTTCCGATGAAAGCCCCTTGTCGAGCGCTTTGGCTGCTAGCGGTGGCGCCAGCGCAGATCCGCTTGCAATGCTTACGTACCAAGGCTTGGCGCAGGTGAAGTTGATGACCAGTAAGGAAGTGCCGTTCACCCCGGTCTATGAGGCAGTTCTAGAGGCCGCTCAACGGTGACCCAGGCACAGGTGCTGATCGCCACGGCAATTGTCTTTGCCTTCGTGAACACTGCCTACGTTGGACTTGTGGGAACCCGGTTACGTTCCGACTATCCGCGAGCCGACCTGCCCAAGGCTCCTATCTTGGCATGGGGGACCATGATCGCGGGCCTGGCTGGGCTTGGAGTTGCCAGACTTTTGGCGACGTTCGGTGAGCCTGCTGCGATGGCTGTTGCACTGGCGACCCTTGGCTGGCTCATGTTCCTAATCGACGTCCGGTCCCACACTCTGCCCAACAGGCTGACCGCGCTCTTATCGGTAGAGGTTTTCGCTATCTGGTTCCTGTTCGCACTACGGGTGGGAGCCGTTCAGGATCTTTGGAAACCGGTTCTGGGAGCAGTCATCTGGGCGGCATCGTTGCTCCCGGGCTGGTGGGCAAGACAGGTTGGTCTAGGTGACGTCAAACTGGCCCCTGCCCTAGGGTTTGCTCTGGGCGCTTTTTCTGTGACAACTGCGTTGGTGGGGCTCCTGGTGGCCTTACTACTCGCGGGTGCCAACGCAGCATGGTCGTGGCTTGCCGGACGTTCCTTGGGCCACCGGTTCGCTTTGGGGCCGTATCTGGTAGTCGGGTCGTGGGTCGCAGTCGCGGCCGTAGCCTTGGTCCACTGGGCTGCCACCGCCTAGGTTGTGGGAAGGTTAAACCATGTTGAATTGGGTCACGGCAGGTGAATCGCACGGCGCTGCCCTAATCGCCGTCATGGAAGGAATGCCCGCGGGTGTGCGGGTCACTACCGACACACTGGAACAGGCGCTGGCAGCCAGAAGGCAAGGCTACGGGCGCGGGGCACGGCAGAAGTTTGAAAAAGACGTTGTACGCATCGTTTCTGGGATACGGCACGGAGTGACGACTGGTGCTCCCATTGCCGTTGAGATTGAGAACTCAGAGTGGCCTAAGTGGGATCAGGTGATGAGCCCCGATCCCGTGCCCGAAGAGGCCTTGACCGTCGATGCGGGCAAGGGAGATCGTCGCGAACTGAGTAGGAACAAGCGTCTCACGGCCCCCAGGCCCGGTCACGCGGACCTGCCCGGCATGCTGTCGTACCGAGCGAAGGATGCGCGCGACATCCTCGAACGCGCATCGGCACGCGAGACAGCCGCAAAAGTGGCCCTGGGTGCGCTAGCCAGAGCCTTCCTAGAGCAGCTGTGTGACATCGAAGTGCTGGCCCACGTCGTTGGCCTAGGTGATGTCGAAGCCCAGGATGTGACGCTACCGGAGCCTGGTGTCCGGGACACTCTCTTAGCCTCTCCAATGCGCACTCTGGACTCCGATTTTGAGGCGGCCGCAATTGCGGAGATTGACGCAACCAAGAAGCAAGGTGACACGGTCGGTGGCGTGGTTGAGGTCGTCGCATGGAACGTGCCCGTCGGTTTGGGATCGCACGTGAGCTCAGATCGAAAGCTGGATGTTGCCCTAGCAGGCGCGCTGGTTGGGATCCAGTCCGCTAAGGGAGTGGAGTTTGGGCTTGGTTTTGAAGCAGCGCGCCGACGCGGCTCCCAAGCACACGATGAGATCGTCAAAGACTCAGGTCGGCTTTCACGCCTGACAAATCGGGCGGGCGGAATCGAAGGTGGGACATCCAACGGAATGCCCATAGTTGCCAGAGTCGCCTTCAAACCCATCTCGACGGTTCCCAAGGCACTAAGGACCGTCAACTTGGAGACGGGGGAAGTAGCCACAGCCTTTCACCAAAGGTCTGACACCAGCCAGGTGGTACCGGCGGCCGTAATCGTCGAAGCCATCACTGAGCTGACGCTGGCGAAAGCACTGACTGAGCGGTTTGGCGGGCGCTCACTAGCTGAAGTAAAAGAGCAGCTAGAGGCACAAGAAAATTACGTGCGGTCTGTGGGAGGCCGCTAGTGGAGTTGTCGTCTGAGCCGCAGCTACCTATTTTCCTTGTTGGTCTGCCGGGTAGCGGTAAGACCCGGGTTGGAAGACTTCTTGCGGAAGCACTTTCTGTTCCGTTCGAGGACACTGACAACGTCATTGAGCGCAACCTCGACACCAGTGTCAGCGCGATTTTCAGCAGGTATGGGGAAGCAAAGTTCCGCGAAGAGGAGGCGAAAGCGGTCGCTTCGCTGGCGCAGTTCCCCGGAGTTGTCGCCCTGGGTGGGGGAGCCGTTGAGACTCCCAGTGTCCGGGAGGTCTTGCGCCAGAACACCACCGTTTGGATCAACGGGGACCAGGCGGAACTTTTGCGCAGAATTCGCAGGTCACAAAGGCGGCCCCTGATGAGAAAAGACCCGGAGAGGACGCTTCGCGTGCTGCGGCAAAGACGCGACCCCCTCTATGCTCAGGTGGCTTCGCTGGAGGTAAGCACGGGAGAGGGCCCTGCCCGCCAGGTAGTGGACCAAATCCTCAGTGTCATCGGCCAGCAGTCAACAGTGGTGGTCGGGACCGACCAACCCTACCCCGTGCTGGTTGGCGCAGATCCAAAAGGAGCCGTTTCCAGGTTCCTGCCAAACGCCTCGAAGCTGCTACTCGTATTCCCCCAGGCCTTGCTTGCTGAAGCGGCCCTGCTGGGGGAGCAACTGGAAAGTTTGGGACGGGAAGTGGTGTCGTTTCAGCTGCCAGATGGTGAGGCTGGGAAAACACTGGGGGTCGTGGAAGAGGCATGGGAAGTACTGGGCCGGGCGCGACTGGGGCGACAAGATGCAGTTGTTAGCTTCGGAGGCGGAGCCGCAACCGACGTGGGTGGCTTCATCGCGGCGACGTGGTTGCGAGGAATCGCGAACCTGAACGTCCCCACCACTTTGCTGG
>CAYFNQ010000014.1:23885-27178 GCA_964344535.1 uncultured Actinomyces sp. | reverse complement strand
GCGGCGACGTGGTTGCGAGGAATCGCGAACCTGAACGTCCCCACCACTTTGCTGGGCATGGTGGACGCTGCCGTGGGCGGAAAAACTGGCATCAACACCCAGGCGGGAAAGAACCTTGTCGGAGCTTTCCACGACCCGAAAGCGGTGGTCGTGGATCTTGACTTTTTGAAGACGCTGCCAGCCAAGGAATACGCGTCAGGACTCGCTGAAGTCATCAAATGCGGTTTCATCCAGGACCGGGAAATCTTAGTCCTCTTTCAGCAGTACCCCCAGCTCAGCGATCAGGAGTGGGCATTAACGGAAGGTCGCGCAGTGCTCCGTGATGTCGTGGAGCGGGCCATCAAGGTGAAAGCAGAGGTTGTTGGTTCCGATCGGTTAGAGGCGGGGCGCAGAGAGTTTTTGAACTACGGACACACGTTGGCTCACGCGATCGAGAAAGAGGAAGACTACAAAATGCGCCACGGCGACGCCGTTGCCATTGGCGCAGTCTTCGCCGCAGAGCTTGCACACAGCTTGGGCCTGCTGTCTCCATCGGATGTTGCACAGCATGAGGAGCTGTTTTCTTCAGCCGGGTTGCCGACAACGTACCGGGGTAGCTTGGCGGCGCTTGTTGAGCACATGCGCGGGGACAAGAAGGTTCGGTCTGGTCAGCTGCGATTCGTGGTTCTAGACGGCATTGGGAACCCAAGGGTCAAAGTGGTCACGGAAGACCGACTCACACAAGCAGCAAAGAAGATCGGCCTTGACTGAACGGCTTCCGCGCATCTACCTAATTGGTGCATCTGGTTCCGGAAAGACGGTTGCTGGGCGTCGCCTCAGCAACCGTTTGCGGCTACCTTTCTTTGACCCCGCGCAAGCCTTCTTGGAGCGCGATCTGCCACTGCCTGAGACCTACGTGAAGGACCCGCAACTAGCAGCCGAAGTGCTAGGAGACTACGTTGACCAGGTGTTGGCTGACGACGTCCCGGCCGTGGTGGAACTACCGCCGTCAGCTGTTTTGGAGGATCGTTGGGCGGACCAGCTCCAGGCAGTCAAAGAGGGCGGTGCTGACGTGATCTTCCTCGATGCTCCAATCGACAATCTGGCTATTAGGACGGGACTGACGGCAGCGCAGATGGGCTTGGTTGGCACACCCAGAGCCTGGTTCCGTGCCCTGCATTCGCAGCTGGTGGAAAGGGCAACACGAGCCGCAGGGACACCTCTGAACACTGCAGCGCAGACCCCGGACCAGACCGTTGATTCGATCCTGCGTCTAACCGGACTAAGCTAAGACCGCAACTACAGAAAGAGTTCCAAATGGCGACAACAAATGACCTGAGGAACGGGACAGTCCTGATCCTTGACGGCCAGCTTTGGCAGGTAGTGGAGTTCTTGCATGTTAAACCAGGCAAGGGCCCCGCATTCGTTCGTACAAAGATCCGTAATGTTTTGTCAGGAAAGACCGTTGACAAGACGTTCAATGCTGGAATGAAGATAGACACCGCAACCGTGGACCGGCGCGACATGACCTACCTGTACAACGACGGTGATTCGTTCGTCTTCATGGACGACTCCACATACGACCAGGTGCCGGTGACCGCAGAAACCGTGGGCGACGCGGCGAACTATCTGGTGGACAACCAGCGGGCGATCATTGCGTTCCACAACGACCAAGTGCTGGGTGTGGAACTACCCCCGACCGTTAACCTGCGCATCACGGCCACCGACCCGGGCCTGCAAGGGGACCGCTCAAACGCGGGGACCAAGCCGGCAACCCTTGAGACCGGATACGAACTTCAGGTTCCGCTTTACATGGACAATGAGACCCTTATCAAGGTCGACACTCGCACTGGCGAATACGCAGGCCGGGTGAACGAATAGGCCATGACTGCAAAAAAAGGCCGCATCACCTCGCGCACCCGAGCGCGACGCCGTGCCAGCGACGTTCTCTTTGAGGCTGACCAGAAGGGTTTTGCGGAAAACCCAACGAAGTTGCTGCGCCTGTTGGAACGCCGGCTGGAGGTGACACCGGCGCCGTCAGAGCTTCCTGCTTATGCTGCACAGATTGTTGAAGGTGTCGCGAACGACTTGCCGGCAATCAATCGTCTGCTTGAGGAACACGCTACAGGGATCCAATTCGACCGACTGCCAGCCGTTGACCGCGCTCTGATGCGTGTAGCGGTGTGGGAACTGCTGAATAACTCAGAGGATGTTCCACCAATCGTTGCGATCGACGAAGCTGTGGCGTTGGCGGCGGAACTGTCCACACCTGACTCACCGTCGTACGTGAACGCCATCTTGGATGCAGTGCGCGCCTCGGTCGAAGTTCAGGCTGATGAGCTTGTCGCTGCGGCAGCCGATGAAGTGGCTGCTGCGGAAACGGACGAATGGGATGAGGAGCTCCTAGAGGAATACTGATCCTGCTGCAAAACGCGCACTTTCGGGCTGGGCGATGTAGTGTTCTAGTACCCAATACCCAACACTGTTCTGTTTCTGTACTTGGAAAGCAGTGGGTGCGCAGAAAGACGGAGGAATCATGGCGCTACCCGAACTTACGCCGCAGCAACGGGCCGACGCCCTGGAAAGGGCCACGGCTTCTAGGCGCAGACGGGCAGAGGTAAAGTCCCAACTCAAAGCAAGAACTGTGACGCTGTCAGAAGTCTTTGACATGGCGAAGGAAGACGACGCTATCGCAAGGATGCGCGTGACGGCACTTCTTGAGTCCCTGCCCAGGATAGGCCCGCAACGTGCGGACCTGCTACTGGATGAGGTCGGCATAGCGCACTCGCGTAGGGTGCGGGGTCTAGGGCCTCTGCAACGCGCTGAGCTCATTAGGAGATTTGGCTAACGGCCCTTGCTAGAGCGAAGTTGTGGGATTCTTAGAAGATGACTACATCGCCTCTCTACGTTGTTGTTGGCCCCAGCGGTGTGGGAAAAGGCACCGTGCTTTCAAAGCTGACCGCTGCCTACCCCCAACTTCAGCTGTCAGTTTCCGCAACGACGCGACAGCCACGGCCTGGGGAAGTTGACGGCCAAGCTTACGTTTTCCTCAGTGACGACGAATTCGATGAGCTGGAAGAATCCGGTGCACTCCTAGAGTCTGCGACCGTACACGGCACGCACCGCTACGGCACGCCCGCAAAATGGGTGCAGGCGCAACGCGACGCCGGCAAAACCGTGGCACTAGAAATTGACGTGGAAGGGGCTAGGCAAGTCAGACAATCCGACCCGGACGCCCAACTGATCTTCTTGGCCCCGCCCTCCTGGGAAGATCTGGAGGCCCGCTTGAAGGGGCGGGGAACTGAGACTCCAAG
>CAYFNQ010000014.1:13991-23785 GCA_964344535.1 uncultured Actinomyces sp. | reverse complement strand
GCCAAACGAGCCCGCCAGATCAACGCTTACAACACCCAGTTGGAATCCAACATGATCCAGTTTGTTGGTCCCGTCGTTGAAACCGAAGCCGACGACAAACCACTGTCTATCGCACTGCGGGAGATCGCCAGCGACAAACTGGAGCTAAGCAAGAAGAGTGCCAGCTGACGCCAAGCCGACCGTAATCATCGGTGTCGGCGCAGGAATCGCGGCCTACAAGGTCGGCTATGTGGTGAGAGGGCTGCGCGCACTGGGGTGGCGTACGCACGTGATCCCCACGCCAGCTTCTTTGAACTTTGTGGGTGCCCAGACTTGGGCTGAACTGTCGGAAAACCCGGTTGACCCCGAAGTGTTCACGACAGGTCCCTACGGCCATGTGCGCTTAGCTAGGGAAGCAGACCTGATTGTCCTTGCCCCAGCGACTGCTGATCTACTTGCGAAGGCCGCCGTGGGACTTGCCGGAGACATGCTCACCGCGACGCTGTTGGCGTCACCCGCGCCGGTGATTGCGTTTCCGGCCATGCACACCCAGATGTGGCTCAATGAGGCCACGCAAAGCAATGTGAGCACGCTACGCAAACGGGGCTGGACAGTCGTGGACCCACTGGATGGCCCACTTAGTTCTGGTGACACGGGCCCTGGGCGACTACCTGAGCCGCAGGACATTGTCGACCACGTTGAGGCTTTTCAAAGTGCGCTCAACACTGGCTGCCTGGCCGGTAAAAAGATCGTCATTACGGCGGGCGGGACGCAAGAACCCTTGGACCCTGTCCGCTTCCTAGGCAACCGCAGTAGCGGACTCCAAGGCATTGAATTGGCGAGAGCTGCCGTAAACATGGGAGCACAGGTTGACCTAGTGGTGGCGAACGTTGCCGCCAAACTTCCGCCTGAGTCTGCCCAGCTGCGGGTCATTCAGGCTCCAAGCGCCAGCCAGATGCTGGAGGCCGTTGAAAACTCGGTCAAAACTGCTGACGCGTTGATCATGGCTGCGGCCGTTGCAGACTTCACACCGGCCGTGCCGGCGACGCAAAAGATCAAGAAGCAGGGTAGCGACCCGCTGACCCTAGAGCTTGTGCAGACCCCGGATATCTTGCTGACTATTGCGGGTAGCGACCAACGCCCTCCTGTGCTTGTGGGTTTCGGAGCGGAGACAGGAACTCTTGAGGAGGTCTTATTCAAGGGAGCGGCAAAGGCCCGAAAGAAAACGGCGGACCTCCTGGCCGTGAACAGAGTCGGTGAGGGCCTAGGGTTCGGTGACGTTGACAACACGCTGGTTTTGTTGGATGCCGGTGGCGACCAAGTCGGCGAACTAACTGGAAGCAAAAAACACTTAGCGCGTGAACTACTTGGATTAGTTTGCAAGCGACTCAAGGCTAAGGAGAGCAGTTGAGCTCACATCTCTTCACTTCCGAATCGGTTACTGAAGGACACCCGGACAAGCTGGCCGACCGGATCTCAGATGCGATCCTGGACGCGGTCTTGGAACAAGACCCTGCTGGGAGAGTCGCCATCGAAACGGTTGCCACCAAGGGGCTGGTCCACGTTGTTGGGGAGCTGACCACGTCCGCCTACGTTGAGATTCCTGCGGTTGTCCGTGAGGAGGTAGCCAAGATTGGCTACGACGTCCCGGATGCCGGATTTGATGCCGCTTCCTGTGGTGTCTCTGTGTCTGTTTCAGAGCAAAGCCCGGATATCGCGGCGTCGGTTTCAGAGTCGTTGGAGGTTCGCTCCGGCACCGCGAAAGACGAGCGTGACATCCAGGGCGCCGGGGACCAGGGCATCGTCTTTGGCTACGCAAGCAATGAGACAGAAGACCTCATGCCACTGCCGGCATGGTTGTCCCACAGACTGGCGGAGAAACTGGCGGAGGTACGCAAGAGCGGCGAAGCTCCAGGGCTGTTCCCAGACGGTAAAACTCAGGTAACTGTCCGCTATGACGGGCGCAAGCCCGTTGGAATCGAAACGGTGGTGGTTTCGACCCAGCATGCAGAGGACGTGTCCCAAGAGGAACTTGAAGAAGTGGTGCGCTCCCAGGTGATTGGCCCGGTGTTCGAAACGCTAGATCTAGACTTCGACCCAACACCCGCCCAGATTCTGGTGAACCCTTCCGGCCGCTTCGTTATTGGTGGACCCGCCGGTGACGCGGGGCTGACGGGTCGCAAGATCATTGTTGATACCTACGGGGGCGCAGCCAGGCACGGGGGTGGAGCTTTCTCAGGCAAAGACCCGTCTAAGGTGGACCGCTCGGGCGCCTATGCTGCTCGCTGGGCCGCGAAGAACGCGGTCGCTGCAGGGCTAGCCGATGAGCTTGAGCTACAGATCGCCTACGCCATTGGACAGGCTGCACCTGTATCAGTCTCAGTCGACACCCGTGGCACTGGCAAGTATCCGGATGAGGACATCGCCAAGGCAATAAACGAAGTTTTTGACTTCCGCCCGCTGGGGATCATCGACGAACTGGGACTCCTGGAACCCGGAAAAGTCAACTATAAGGACACCGCAGCCTACGGTCATTTTGGCCGCAGTGGATTCCCTTGGGAGGACACCAACCGCACCACGCAGCTGATTGACGCGATCGAGCGCTAGTTGAGCCTTGACGTTGCAAGGGTCGTGCTTGACCTGGACGTCCCACACCTTGACCACCCGTTCGAATACCTAGTTCCCGAAGCCTTGGAACCGCAGGTGGCGGTGGGCTCCAGAGTGCAGGTCAATTTCCAAGGCCGCAGAACGTTTGGTTACGTAGTGTCCCTGGAAGACCACTCAACTTGGGGCAAGAAGTTGCTGCCCATCCAAAAGGTGATCGGTCCGTTCCCCTTGCTGACGTCTGGCGTCATCCAAACGGCCGCCTACCTTGCGAACCGGTACGGCTCTAGCGTGAAGCAGCTGCTTTCATTTGCTTTGCCGACAAGGCGCGCCCACGTTGAAAAGAAGTTCCAAGAGTTAGGTGCGAAGCCGCCAGAACCTGTGTCGGAGGTTGGGGGCCAGCATGCCGACCGTAAACGGCCCCGCAGCGTCGCGACCCTTTTCCCTCTCCAACAGCGAGTCGCACTTCGAGCCCTAGTTGAAGGATGCGTGGGAACTGTAGTTGTCGTGATGCCCACGGCGGCCAGTGTGAAGCTTGCTGGGCAGTGGCTGATGAAGGAGTTCCCTGAGAAAACGGTGCTCACGACGACGGTGGAGGACACCGATGCTCACAGGTACCGCGTGCACCTTCAGGCACTCACCGGGCAGGGAGATGTCTTTGTGGGGACACGCTCTCAAGTGTGGACTCCGCTTCCCTTGGGAGGGACGCTGGTTGTTTGGGACAGCGCTGATCCTCGTCTAGAAGAACAGCGGGCACCCTACCTTGACGCGCTTGATGTCGCCGTCGCCCGCGCTCATGTAGAAGGCGTGGGGCTCCACGCCCTGGGCTATTCGCGTTCTTTGAAAGAACAGCTGTTACTGGACTCAAAGTGGGCTTTAGATTCTTCGCCAAGGCGCGCTGACAACGTGGCCCTTACCCCGAAGGTGCATGTTTTTGACTGGGTGGAAGCGGAAAGGGAGGGTCCCACTGGGCGCGCTAGGCTCCCGCAAGCTGCTTTTGCTTTGATTCGGCAGGCCCTGGAGCAAGGACCTGTCTTGGTTCAGGTCGCCGGACCCGGTGGCCGTGAAGAGCTTATGTGCGCCACCTGTGGTCAGTCCGCAGTTGCTAGTGGGTGCGCTGAGGGTTTTCACGGACCCCAGAGACGTTTCAGGGTTGGCGCGGACGCCGTGGCCGATGAGCTAGCGCGTGCGTTCCCAAACACAAGCGTCAACGCTTCATCCTCTAGTGCGGGAGTCATTTCCGAAATATCCTCGGACCCCCAGATAGTCGTCGCGACGTCTTCTGCGGAGCCGTACGCCCCAGGCGGTTATGCGGGTGTCGTCGTCACGGATGCGGATTCGTTGGCTTACACGGAGACCCTGGATGGCACAATGCACGCCATGCGCCGGTGGATGAACGCACTGGGTTTGAGTTCGCAAAGGGCCCAGGCAATCGTTGTTGGCACCCTGCCTGAAACAGTGGAGCAAGCACTTGTGCGCTGGGACCCGCAGCGAGTAGCGCAAGAAGAACTTCAGGTGCGCCAGGGACTCGGATTTCCGCCAGCAGCTTGGGTGGTACAAGTGGACGGGGACCAAAATGCCTTGGAGCAGGTGTCTGCCCACCTCAAACAGCTCATTTTGGCACCGCCAGCGCCCACGGAATCTGGGCAGTGGCGCCTCTTGCTGCGCGCGGCTAGGGGCCAAGCAAAGGACTTGATGGGTCAGCTGAGAGCTATTCAGTGGGGTCGCTCTGCTGCTGGAGAGTCGCTGCTACGCATTGTTGTGAACCCGCAGGACTTAGCCTTGTAGCGCCCACCGTATAGGCTCCCACTGTGCAGATAATTTTTGCGGGGACCCCGAATGTTGCGGTGTTGGCTTTGGAACAGCTTGTCGACAGTGGTGTGAATGTTGTCGGGGTGATGACAAGACCACCGGCACGAAAAGGGCGCTCAAAGAAACTCATTGAGTCGCCCGTTGCTGCCTTTGCACAAAGCCTGGGGCTCCCTTTGTTGGAGACCTCTACTCCTGGCAGTCCGGAGGCACTGGCATGGTTAGAGGCGCTAGCTCCTGATCTGGGTGTCGTTGTCGCTTACGGCGCTATTTTGAAGCCCGACGTCCTAGCAATCCCCAAGGAAGGGTGGGTCAACCTTCATTTTTCCGCACTGCCAGACCTGCGCGGACCCGCCCCTGTGCAAAGGGCACTGCTTCGAGGGGACCAATCTGTTGGGACCACGGTCTTCCAGCTTGACTCAGGTGTAGACACCGGGCCCATTGTTTCCGTTCGAAGCCACGATGTTGGAGCTGGAGACACTTCGGACCAGGTTCTGGAACAGCTAGCGGTAGCGGGTGGAGCCCAGCTGGTGGAAGCTGTCACGGGCATTGCTGCTGGAACCGCAGTCTTTAGCGAGCAATCAGAGAAAGGGTCCCACGCACCAAAACTATTCCGCCAAGACGGTTACGTGAGCTTCGAAGAACCCGTGGTTGCCACTGTGAACAGGGTGCGCGCTGTGACAAGCAACCCGGGTGCTTGGACCAAAGACTTCCAAGGGCTTGGCCTGAAACTCGCTGGGGTGACACCAGCTAAGGCGCAGCTGGCGCCTGGCCAAACCGGGCTCTTAGATGGAGCTTTGGTTGTGGGCTGCCCGGATGGGGCGGTTAGAGTAGAGCGTGTTGCCCCTGCGGGAAAGACATGGATGTCAGCTGCAGACTGGCTGCGCGGCGCCCGACCGGCGCAGACCGATCGCCTAGGAGGCTTGGATGGAGACCAACCGTGAAACCAAGTAGAAAGCGCCAACTACAAGTTGACGCCCCGCGACTCTTAGCCGTGGAGGCACTCCTTGCAGTGGACGTGGATGGCAAGTACGCGAACCTTGTCCTTCCTCAACTGCTGAAAAATGAGCGACTAGAAAATCCTCAGTTCAACAGTCAGGACGCAGCTTTCGTTTCAGAGCTGGTCTATGGGACGGTTCGGCGTGAACGAACCCTGGACGCGGTCCTGGCCCCACTTTCCACGCGACCGCTAGACGAACTGGACCCAGCGGTCTTGGCTTGCCTGCGCCTTGGTGCCTACCAACTTCTCTACATGAGGGTTCCAGACCACGCCGCCGTGGCAGAGACCGTCTCTGTAGCGCGGGAGCTTGCGGGGGATGGGCCCAGCAAGATGGTCAACGCTGTCCTGCGGTCGCTGTTGCGCGAAGGCAAGGAAGAAGCGATTGCGAAGGCAGTGGAGGCCGCACCGGAAGAATCAAAGTTGGGTGTTGAGTACTCTCACCCCAACTGGGCTGTGGATGCTTTTGCTGATGCGCTACGCCTTCGTGGCATGGAAGACGAACTTCCGCAGGCACTGGAAGCCAACAATATTGCGGCTCCCGTGAACTTGGTAGCGCGACCGGGCCTGATAGACCCACAGGAATTGGCAGAAGAAGCCGAAGACATACTGGGCACTGCCGCTCACCAGGGAAATCTAGCCCACACTGCCGTGATCATTGGCGGGGGAGACCCGGGCAGTCTGCCCTCCGTGCGCCAAGGAGTCGCAGCGGTCCAGGATGAGGGTTCTCAACTGGCTGCTCTCACGTTGGTCCAGGCGCCTTTGGTTGGGTCCGAAGACAACCGTTGGCTGGATCTGTGCGCCGGACCCGGCGGAAAAACTGCGCTGCTGGCCGCACTTGGTGCCTCCAGGGGCGCCACGGTCCTAGCTAATGAAATCAGCCCCCACAGGGCGCGACTTGTAGAGCGGTCGGTCCAAGCGCTAGACAACGTTGAGGTGAAGGTTGGCGACGGGCGCAAACTCAAGTCTGAAACTCTCTTTGACAGGGTATTGGTTGACGCACCCTGTTTAGGTCTTGGGTCTTTGCGCCGCAGGCCTGAGTCCCGCTGGCACCACAAGCCCACAGACTTGGACGAACTGGTTCCACTCCAGTGGGAACTCTTGAGCTCTGCTGTGGCACTGACTAGGCCCGGTGGTGTCATAGCGTGGGTCACGTGTTCGCCCCACCCGCGTGAGACCGTGGACCAGATCTCCCACGCGCTGACATCCCTACCCGTGAGCCTGCTGAACGCGCCGGCCATTGCGGAAGAAATCGCCCCCGTCGACCTAGCGTCAACCCCGGGTGATTCCGCGCCGGCGCGACTGCACCGCGTTCTAGAAAACACGATTCAGCTATGGCCGCACAGGAACCGAACAGACGCTATGTTCATTGCGCTCCTGCGGAAGGAAGCGTAGGCGTGGGTAGCAAGGTCGCGATCCTCCCGTCAATCCTTTCTGCGGACCCAATGAACCTGGAGCAACAGATCCGCTTGGTCGACAATGCTGACGCTGTGCACGTGGATGTCATGGACGGGCACTTCGTGCCCAACCTCACGTGGGGTCTGCCGGTCGCCAAGGCTGCTGCAGACCTGGCTGTTTTACCGACGGACGTACACCTGATGATCGAGGATCCGGACAGGTGGGCTGTGGAGTATGCGCAAGCGGGTGCTGAAACGGTCACGTTCCACGCGGAAGCTTCCACCGCTCCCATTACCTTGGCACGGAACCTAAGAAAGGCGGGAGCCAAGGCTGGAATTGCCTTCCGTCCCACGACTGACGTGGAACCGTACCTGCCCTACCTGGATGAGTTTGACCAGGTTTTGATCATGACCGTGGAACCTGGCTTTGGGGGACAAAAGTTTCTCCCGGATGCGTTAGCGAAGGTCAGTCGGGTTGCCCAGGTTGCGGGTGATTCAAACTTGGACTTGTCGATTCAGGTCGACGGAGGAATCGACCCCGTGACCATCGGCCAGGCGGCTAAAGCAGGTGCAAACAGCTTCGTCGCAGGCTCATCAGTTTACGGAAGTGATGACCCTAGGGCCCAGGTTGAGCAGCTGCGCACAAGGGCCGAGCAGTCGTTACGGCACTAATGGCATAATGGGGGAGCTTCGGGGTCGGTGAAAGTCCGAACCGGCGGTGAGAGCCCGCGACCCGCAACAGCGGTTGAACCGGTGAAATTCCGGTGCCGACGGTTAAAGTCCGGATGGTAGAGGCTTAGTGCCGTGGCGCCCCGAAACGTTGGGGACGTGGTGGCTAGCAAGCTAGCGCATAGGAAAACAACACCGCCGGTGGTGGCGTGGGCGGCGCCCTTGCTGTTTGGCGCGGTTATCCTGGTCCTTTGGTGGGCGCTCACAGTCCTACGCCCGGTTGAGTCTTGGGTTTTCCCTACCCCCTGGGAGTTTTGGCTGTCACTGCGAAGCCTGATTTCCGCGACTTGGTTCTGGCAGCGCGTCGGGACGACGGCGCTTGAAGCTGTTGCGGGCGCCACCCTGGGGGTCCTTGTTGCCGTGCCCCTTGCGTGGGGGATCTACCGGTCGAACTACGTGCGCGCCGCTTTGGAGCCGTTCCTTGGAGCAACCCAAGCTATCCCTGCAATAGCTTTAGCGCCGCTACTTGTCCTGTGGGTGGGGCACGGGTTCGTCCCTGTCGTCATCCTCTGCGCACTTATCGCGTTCTTTCCGATCCTGGTTTCGACCGTCGTCGGGCTAGGTGGCATGGACCCGGACGTTTTGGACGCAGCTGCCCTAGATGGAGCCGGCGGGATGACACTGATCTTCTTCGTTGAAGTGCCCTTGGCAGCGCCCGTAATGCTGGCAGGAATCCGCAACGGTTTCACACTTTCCATTACAGGTGCCATCGTTGGCGAAATGGTGATGGGCGGGACGGGGCTGGGCCAGGTCCTAGCCCAGCAGAAATACAACTTCGACACCGCGGGCCTTTTTGTGACCGTGTCGGTGTTAGCGCTCTTAGCGATGACCGTGTATTCGCTGGTGTATTCCTTGGAGCGCAAGATTAAACAGGCACGAAACTGACGTGCGCGAAAGGACAGTGTTGAGGATTTTGAAAGCTCTGAGCGCCACCTTAGTTCTTCCCCTAGCCGCCGCTCTCACTTTGGCCGGATGTTCCGACCCCGCGCCCAGTGAGGGGGACGTGACGCAGATTGGACGCGGGGGAGAAGAGGTGGTCATAGGACTCACGTACGTACCCAACGTGCAGTTTGCGCCTGTTTATGTTGCTGCTAGTGAACAGATCTTCAAGAACGCCGGGGTGGGGGCGGCAATTCGCCACCACGGTACTGATGAGGGCTTGTTTACGGCTTTGGTGAATGGCGAGGAAGATGTGACGGTTGCCAGCGGTGATGAGGTGCTGCAGGCGCGCGCGGCCGGTATGGATCTTGTCTCAATTGGGGCCTACTACGATCAGTACCCGGTGGCCCTCATTGCAGCCGCAGACGCAAACATTGAGACTCTTGAGGACCTAGAAGGCAAGAGTGTTGGGGTCCCCGGAGAATTCGGCTCCAACTGGTTCGGTCTTTTGGCTGCCCTGGACACAGCAGGTCTGACGCTAGCTGATGTGAATGTGGTCAGCGTTGGTTTCACCCAGGCGGCGTCGCTAGCGTCGGGTGCGGTTGACGTTGTGGTTGGGTTCGTGAACTCAGAACCTGTGCAGTTAGAACAGATGGATTTCGACTTCACGGTCCTACCGCTGGCGGACTACCAGGTGCCCCTAGTTGGGGCGTCCATTGTCACCACAAGGACTTGGCTTGACTCCCATCCGGAGCTTGCCGAATCAACTGTTTTGGCCATTGTGGCTGGCATGGACCGTGTGATCGCGAACCCGCAGCGTGCCCTTGAAGTGGCGGCGTTGTGGGACACCTCGATTGAGCGCGGTCCTGCTAGGGCAACTGGAGCTGCGCAGCTGGCAGCAACCATCCCCTTGTGGGATCGCGGCGACGGGAGAGCATCAGCCATCCAAGACCTTGAAACTTGGGAGCGTATGGGGCCTTTCCTCTCCCAGATACTAGACGTGCCCGAAACTGACATGGGTGCTGCGACAGCGGTCACTAATGAATTTGCTTCAAGGTAGAACGGACAGCGCGGTGGAACCCACCGCTTCTCTTCTAGGCTTCACCCATGGCAACCATTGAAGAAATGTTCCAAACGATCTTGGACCGTAAGGCGCAAAGACCCGATGGGTCCCGAACTGTCGAAGAGCTAGATGCCGGTGTTCACTTCATAGGAAAGAAGATTGTGGAGGAGGCGGCAGAGGTCTGGATGGCCGCCGAATATCAAAGCTCAAGTGAGTTGGCTGAAGAGATTTCGCAACTGATTTATCACTTGCTTGTTTTGATGGCAGACCAGGACCTGTCGCTGGACGACGTACAAAACTACCTGTGAGACACGATGCTAAGAATTGCTGTTCCTAA
>CAYFNQ010000014.1:4044-13891 GCA_964344535.1 uncultured Actinomyces sp. | reverse complement strand
CGTTTGGATGGTGCAGTTGAATCCTCCGTTCAGCTTGGAGTCGCCGATGCGATTGCGGATGTTGTTGAGACCGGGTCGACGCTAAAAGCAGCAGGCTTAGAGGTTTTCGGGGAGCCAATAATCTCCTCCGAAGCGGTTTTGGTTAGCGCGCCCCAGCATGAGCAGTCAGAGTATGTGAAAGTTTTGCAGCAAAGGATCCAAGGCGTTCTGGTGGCCCGGGACCACGTCCTATTGGACTACAACATTAGAACCGAGGACCTGCCTGCCGCTTCCGCGGTTGCACCTGGCCTTGAGTCCCCAACCGTGTCGTCACTGGCGGAGGAGGGGTGGAGCGCTGTGCGTGTGGTCACGAAACGCAAAGAGCTGAACCGGACCATGGACAACCTGCTTCTGGTGGGGGCCAAAGGTATCATCGTGACTGAGATTGCTGCGTCCCGGATGGGCTGAAGCATCAACAAGGAGGTGCTTTGGCTAGTCCAATTGGGCCCAGGAGACTGCTGGTTTTGACGCTGAACCTCCTGAACTCCCAAGCTGGTTTGCCGGCCAGCCGTCTACTTGAGCTGGTGCCCGGCTACCAGTCGGGAAAAAGTGAATCAGCACTGCGGAAGCTGGAGCGTGATTTAGTCACGCTGCGTTCGGTAGGGATGGACGTCGAAACGATCCCGGACACGCCTCCTCGGTACCGGATCAGGGCAGGCCAACAGCAAACGCCCGACCTGTCTTCGGAAGAACTGGCGCTACTCAGCAGGGCCGCGAAAGCGTGGGGCGGCGTCGACGCAGCCAGCATCGATGTGATGTTGAACAAGTTGCGTGGGGTGGCGCAGCCATCGGCTGAACTTGGCTCAGGACCGCTGGTTGAGCTTGAGGGTGGGGGTCTAGCCCCAAGTTTGCACCGAGCCATTGAAAGCGCCACCCCAATTAGCTTCCGTTACGTTTCAAAGAAGGGCCAAGAAGCAAGGGAGGTCGCACCCTGGGAACTGATTGCTAGGGGAGGCGCCCTGTACTTGTGGGGCTTTGATTTGAACCGCTGGGACGCGCGCCTGTTTCGTTTATCGCGTTTTAGAAGCGACCCGGAACCAATCGGAGAGGCTGGGTCGGCGGAGTCTGCGGGTCCGCTGTCTAAACGCCCATTTGATCCGACCTCATTCCTGGTAAGCCCTCTGCTGGCAGTGCGCCCAGATGCTGCACCGTTGACACGGCTGCGCAGCTCAACTACTGATCAAGAGCCCCAGGAAGGCTGGGAGATCCGTCAGGGAGACACTGATGACACGGCCGCTTGGGAGTCCACCATCCTTCGGGAAGCTAGCGATGTTGTCGTCTTGGAGCCGCAGTTCCTTCAACGCAACCTGATGGAGCGTCTGAAAACTGCTGCCAGCTGGAGCGAGCATGGCTGAGAACAGCTCCGTACAACTGTCACGCCTTGTCGCGCTGGTCAATTTCATTGCCGAAAACCCCGGCGTGACTGTGGCTCAGGTGGCCGACCACTTCTCCCGGTCTGTCGCCCAAGTCCGCCGGGATGTCTCTGTGCTCATCGACTCAGGATTCGACGACCTGCTCCCCGGACGCACCCTTGAACTGGACCTTTCGGCTTACCTTGAAGAAGGCGAGCTGTGGCTCAGGGATCCGCTGGGACTAGAGAGCTCAATTAGTCTTTCAAGCCAAGAGTTCGCTCTCCTCATTTATGCTCTCACGGCTCTGTCTCCCAGCCTGAGTGCGGCCGAAAATGCTCTGTTGCCGAATTTGGCCTTGAAACTAGTGAACTCCAGTGAGGTTGGTGTCGGCGGTGCGTTCTTCATGCAGACGGTGTCTGCATTAGACGAAGACTCTTCCGTTCAGAAGGTGCTTGAGGCGATCAACGATTCCGCGGGACTTAGGTTCACGTACACCGATGCTTCGGGCAATGTTTCTAGACGCCAAGCAAGCCCTCGGCTGCTGCGCTTAGCTAGGGACGGCTGGCTCGTCGAAGCCATCGCAGACACAGGGGAACGCAGCTTCAGGTTGGACAGGATGACGGATGTCCAAGTTGTCGCTCCCGCGACGCTGCGGGACAGCGGGAGAGAAGGGTTGCAAGCCGGGGCGTCGGGTGAACTATCAGGAACCCAGCACGCGGCGGACCAGTCCCAGTCTGGGGAGCCAGTCGTGAGTGTCCTCCTGGCCCCTTCGGCAGCATGGATCACGAATGAAACCCCAGCTAGGAACGTACGAAAGACAGCGGAGGGGCTGGAAGCTACCTTCGTGGCGTGGGATCCTCAGTGGATGCGCACGGAGCTGCTTCTGCTGGCTCCCTACGTGGAAAAGACCGATCCCGCGAACGTGAAAGAAGAGGCTTCTTCCTATGCACATACAGCGTTGCGGCAGTGGGAACGCGTAACCGGACAGAACGGAACAAACAGTGGTGAATGAACTAACTGATGCGCAAAAGCGTAACCAGAGCTTTGAACGGCACATGCGCATCGAGGAAAGCGGCCTAGGGGAGTATTGGGGCACACTGCCTTTCGGTGCGGACGACTTCCAAAAAGAGGCATTGGAAGATCTAGCCACAGGGCAGTCAGTCCTAGTCTGCGCGCCAACTGGGGCGGGCAAGACCGTGGTTGGTGAGGGGGCGGCTTTCCTTGCCTTACAACAGGGCAAACGCGTCTTCTACACGACCCCGATCAAGGCCTTGTCCAACCAGAAGTACCACGACTTCGGCAAACGCTTCGGAACAGAAAACGTCGGGTTGCTAACCGGCGACACTTCCATAAACGGCGAAGCTCCCATCGTTGTCATGACCACCGAAGTGTTGCGGAACATGATTTACGCAGGGGCGAACCTAGACCAGCTGGGCACGGTGGTCCTAGACGAAGTCCATTACCTTTCCGATCGGTTCCGCGGCCCGGTTTGGGAAGAAGTCCTAATCCAACTTCCCCGACACACCAAGGTCGTAGCGCTGTCCGCCACGGTTTCCAACCATGAGCAGTTCGGGGACTGGATCAGGTCCGTCAGGGGAGAAACTGAGGTCATCACCTCCTACGACCGACCCGTACCGCTTTACCAGCACATGATGGTGGGTCCAAGGCTCATGGATTTGTTCAAAGAGCCCGGGAAGGCTCTGAACCCTGCTTTAGAAGAGGCGATGGCACCGGATTATCGTGGGCGAACTCCACGTATCCCACGCATTTCCCGGACTCGTGTCATAGAGATACTGAACCAAAAGGGACTGCTCCCAGCCATCACATTCATCTTCTCTAGGGCTGGATGTGAGGAAGCAGCCGCTGAGGTTGGCGAAGCAGACCTGCATCTGACGACTAAGGAAGAGCAAGACCAGATTGACGAAGCAACGAAGGCGGCGCTTCTAACGGTCCCTAAAGCAGACCACGGAGCGCTGAAATTAGACCAGTGGGCCCGTTCCCTTCGCAGCGGTGTCGCCGCACACCACGCAGGCATGTTGCCCGTGATGAAAGAGACCGTGGAAAAACTCTTTGCCAAAGGTCTACTCAAGGCTGTGTTCGCGACGGAGACCCTGGCGTTGGGCATCAACATGCCCGCTAGAACCGTGGTTTTGGAATCCTTAGAAAAGTGGGACGGCACCGAACACGTCCAGCTGTCGGCACGCGAATACACGCAGTTAACGGGACGTGCGGGCCGCCGTGGCATCGACGTTGAAGGCAACGCCGTGGTGCTGGCCGACAGGTTTGTGACCCCACAGGAAGTGGCTGAGCTGGCGTCAAAACGGTCCTACCCACTGAAGAGCGCATTCTTCCCCTCCTACAACATGGCGGTGAACCTTCTAGCACGCAGCGACATGGCCACAGCCCGGGCCATGCTCGAATCCTCTTTCGCCCAATACCAAGCCGACGCATCTGTCGTGAAACTGGCACAAAGGCTCCAACAAACTGAGGCTGAGCTTGAAACCGTGTCGGCGGAGTTGTCTTGCAGCAGGGGAGACGCTCGGGAGTATTTTGAGCTGAGAGAACAGATCTCTGGCCTTGAGAAGAAGGCGGAGGCAAGCAGACGCAAAGCTGCTCGTCAGGCACAGCTGAAGCTTCTTGCCCGGCTACGCCCCGGCGAAGTGGTGTCCTACCGGCGCGGCCGCAAGTTGAAACGCGCGGTTGTCCTTTCCGGTGCTGACCGCGGCCGTGGCGCCCCTTTAGTTAGCGCCTTGGATGAGAACGGCAAGTTCCGCCGACTGGGCCCGCGTGAGGCGGAATCCGACCTGCAGGTCTTGGGTCGCATCAGAATCGACAACAGCGGCCTGCACAGATCTAAGGACCGCCACAGGGTGGCGGGTGAGCTGCGGGACTTCCGAGCCCGGCCGAAGGCAGGCAAGCAGACAGGACCGTTTGATCCGCAGGCACAACGGTACATGGAAGAGGCTGATGTGCTTCGCCAGGAGATGCGCGACCACCCCGTCCACGCTTGCCCGGACCGGGAAAGCCACGCTGCCCTAGGGCACGCCTACGTTCGCCTGACCAAACAGCAGCAGAGCCTTGCGGAAGAAATTAGTTCTAGAACTGCGCGGCTTGTAACGGAGTTTGACCAAGTTTGCGCAGTTTTGCGCCAGCTGGGTTTCCTGGACGGCGAAGAAGTGACGGATCGCGGGCAGCTTTTGCGCAAGGTCTACGGTGAAAAGGATCTGGTCGTCGCAGAGGCCCTAAACCGTGGAGCTTGGGAGGGACTGGACGCCGCAGAGCTTGCTGCCATCGTTTCCACAGTGGTGTACGAGCCACGCTCTGAAGGTGAAGGCCCAGCAAAACCGGCACCGACTTCCGCGCTGGCCAGTGCGTGGGATCAAACACAAGAAGCGGCAAAGGCAATCAAAGCTGCCGAAGCAAAGCAGGGCTTGGACCGTACGCAGCCGCTGAGCGCCGACCTGGTTCAGATGACTTACGACTGGGCGAGCGGCTCTAGCTTGGCGCAAGTTTTGGAGGACTCTGAAATGTCAGGCGGTGACTTCGTGCGGTGGATGCGCCAGGTCCTAGATATGTTGCAGCAGTTGCGCCGAGCACCGAACTCACCCGTGGCACCAGTGGCCCGTGCAGCTTACGACCGTGTCTTGCACGGAGTTGTGGCCTGGAACGACGACCTGTGAGTAAAAGGGGAAGGCTGCCCGGAGCCGTCCTCAAAGCCGCTCTAATTTTGGCTTCAGCGGCGATGGCTTGGGCTGCCTTCCCGATGCTTTCTCTTTGGGTCCTGCTGATTCCCGCGCTGGCGCTACTATCTGGCGTGGTTGACTCAAGCAGCCCCGGTACCGGGTTTGGTTGGGCTGGGCTTTGGGCGCTAGCTTTCTTTTTGCCCCACATTTCGTGGATGCAAATTGCCACGGACGGCACGTGGCTTGCTTGGTTTGCGCTAGCTGGAGCACAAGCTTTCTTTATTGGGCTGTGGGGCGCCAGTTTCTCTGCGATGGGGAACTGGGGTTGGGCCCGCACAGCTTTTGGTGAAGCTGCCGGGGGCGCCCTGCTCTGGGTGACGTTCGAAGAACTGCGCTCCCGCATCCCCTTTGGCGGATTCCCCTGGGGAAAGGTCGCCTACCCAATGGTGGACTCCCCACTGGTGGCGCTAGCACCGGTCGGGGGAGAGGTATTAGTTTCTTTCGTCTTAGTCTTCGCGGCCATTCTTTTGCGTCGCGCCTTTGGCCCCCACCCGCGCCCCACGCAGCCCTTTGTCAGACTGTTCGCGCTGGTCACTGCGCTGGCACTGTTCATCCTGCCCCTTGCCATCACTCTTCCAGCGGGGGAGCAGGCGGGGTCTGTCCGTGCTGGTCTGGTTCAAGGCAACGTGGAACGCCCCATGATGGAGACGTTCTCAGTTCCTGGGAAGGTTACTGGCAACCACGTTGCCGCCACGCTGGAGATGATGGACCAGCTGGGACAGATGGGCAAGGAAGCTCCCCAGGTTGTCTTTTGGGGTGAGAACGCCACAGACTTGGATCCTCGCGACGACGAAATGACGCAGCGGCTTATGGAAGAGGCTTCGGAGGCTGTTGGGGTTCCACTTGTCACGGGCTTGATGGAGTACGTCGGTAACGAAAGCTATAACTGGATCGGCGTCTGGTACCCCGGTGTTGGCTTTGGCCCAGACTTTTACGGTAAGCAGCATCCCGTGCCCTGGGGCGAATACATTCCTTTTCGAACGCTAACGCTCTGGCTTGCCACCGCAGCCGCCCGGATTTCCGTGGACATGGTCGCCGTCGATAACCCGGGTTACTTAGAGGTGGAGCTGAACGACGGACAGAGTCTGCCAATGGCAGTGGGCATCTGCTTTGAGGTGGCGTACGAGCCAATAATCGCCCAGGGCGTGCGCATGGGCGGACAGATGATCTACATCCCCACGAACAATGCGCACTTCCAAGACTCACCCGAATCGTTGCAGCAGCTACAAATGGGTCAGTTCCGCGCCGCCCAATTTCAACGAAGCACCATACAGGTGTCAACAAATGGGGTCTCAGCTGTGGTGAGACCAGACGGGTCCATCTACAAGATCACGCAGATGGAAGAACCCGCGTCGCTGGTTGCAGATCTACCCCTACGCACTTCCATAACGCTGTCCGCAAAGATGGGGGAGTTCCCGGCTTACCTAGTCATGATTACCGGGACGCTACTGGCAGCGGGATCGCTAGGTGCGCAGACCTGGCGGAAAAAGAACACGGGCGGATCCGCCGCGGCTTAGCCGTTGCGGTAGGCCACGTCCAGTTCAAGGTCTCCGCTGCGGTAAGCAGCAAGCTGCTCTTGAAGCAGTTCGTGGAGCTCTTCAAGGGAACGACGCTCTAGGAGCATGTCCCAGTGCGTCCGTTGCTGTTTGGCTGGCTTGGGATCCTCGCCAGTTTTCACGTCGGTAACGATGTCACCAATTTCACCGCAGCGACATTCCCACACTGAGGGCGGTTCTGCTTCGGCAGCAAAAAAAATCGGAAACTCGTGGCCGCGTGGGCAGGCGTAAACAACCTGGAAGCGATCAGCGAAGACAACGCCTTCTTCAGTTTCTAAAGACTTTGATCCGATTTGCATTCCACGCAGGGCGCGATCAGCCAATTGAGGCTCCTTTGATTAGCGGGACGACGCTTAATTATAGGGCTGGGAAGCCGGCATTGACGGCTGTCAGCTCAGGGCGCAGGACACGCGCCACGTCAACCATGATCCGATAATGTACATTATGTCAGATTAGTCGGCGAGGATCTGGAAATCACTAAACCCCGTGGCTTCAGCTCTGCGAGCGTGCATACGGGCAATGTGAGCACCCTCGATCCCCTGGCGCAGCCATTCCTGGAAGGCCTGGGTCCGGTAACTCATTCCTTCAACGTGCGTGGTAACGGATCCGTCCGATTCGTTCCTTACCCACCCGGCTAGCCCCAGGTCCTCAGCCTTCCAGTGAATCTTGTACCGCAACCCGACTCCTTGCACCGTGCCCGTGAGCACGATGAGTAGGGCTTGTTTCTGGCTGGCCATTGCCTACGACGCGGTCTGCCGGGCTCTGCGCCTGGCGTCCAGTTCGTTCAAGCCAATGACGCCCGGACCATCGTCAACCGGCAGCTCCGCCAGAGTTCCTTCGATCTCACGCCAGACACGCCCAATGGCAATGCCGAAGACTCCTTGACCACCTTGGAGAAGATCGACGATCTCATCGGCCGACGTGCATTCGTACACGGAAGCGCCGTCACTCATGAGGGTGATGGAGGCAAGGTCTTCGACTCCCCTTCCCTCAAGCTGACCGATAGCCGTACGCACTTGCTGCAATGAGACGCCTGCATCTAGGAGTCGCTTGATCACCTTCAGGACCAAAATGTCCCGAAATGAGTAAAGACGCTGAGATCCAGATCCGCTGGCGCTACGTAGCGAAGGAGTGACCAGTCCGGTGCGCGCCCAGTAATCCAACTGCCTGTAGGTAATCCCGGCGGCGTTGGAGGCAACCGGTCCCCTGTACCCGGCGTCGGTGTCGATCTGGGCCAGTGCATCGCCAAAAAGCATGGGTTGGCGCAAAGTAGTCGCACTGGTGTTGTTCGTTGCGCTCATCTGTAAGCTCCTTGCGAATTCAAAGACCGCTGTGCTATTTGCCTCTGGATGCGTCTACCCTACCCCGCTGCTTCAACCTTCAGGTTCAAGTTGAGGGTTCGTGTCTGCGTGTCGCTATGTTTCTAGCGCTGCGACCGCTTGGTTCAAATATTCTTCGTGCAAGGCTCCCGCAAGTTCCGCCAGGTCCCGCGCCTTTAGTCCCGCCCGTTCGCGGTCACCCGGCCTGTTTCGGCGCGTGACGGCTAACGTGACTTGGTCAATCAGGTCTGCGGTTCGTTCTGCACTGTTGCGGACAGAGCGAAGATTTCGCGCCGGCACTCCCAGAGCTTCCAGATTGGCGATCACTTGGACCAGCCGGACAGTGCCCGATGGGAAGTGGCCGCCCATGTCGGGTGAAATGAGCCCAAGCTTCACGTAATTTTCCAAGACTTCCCGCCCCAGACCGCTCAGGTCAGACAGGTCTCTGGCAGAGACAGTCCCGCTTGTGGGAAGCACCGCCTTTCCTTCATGGGTCACGACCCGTGCGGAGCGCACAGGTTGGTCTTGGTGGCCGGCATCCAGCGCCCGCAGATTCTCGTGGATCACGCGAAGCGGAGCGTAGGAGTCGCGCTGCTGGCGCAGAATGTACCGGAGTCGTTCCACGTCACTACGGGAAAACTGGCGGTATCCGGAAGCGGTTCGGTGGGGTTTTATCAGCCCTTTCTCCTCCAAAAACCGCACCTTTGACACGGTCGTCGCAGGGAATTCTTGGGCCAGGAGCTTGACTACGGCGCCAATTGCTAGCCGCGGCTCGTGGGAGACGTCCTGGGGCCAGCTTGTCGTACCTGGTTCAGCTTCGAAAGCGGCCGCTGCATTGAGCGGCATTACTTGTTAGGTGACGGGTGGTAGGTCATGCGGTACTTGCCGATCTGGACTTCATCGCCGGGCTGGAGCACAGCTTGGTCCACGCGCTCACGATTCACGTAGGTTCCGTTCAAAGCGCCGGAGTCGCGAATGGTGTGCTGGCCTTCTGCGGCTAGAAATTGGCAGTGCTTCCTAGACACCGTAACGTCGTCTAGGAAAATGTCGGACGACGGTGAACGACCGGCGTTGGCCGTTGGGCGATCTAGCAGGAACCTAGCTCCGGCATTGGGTCCCCGCTGGACTATGAGAAGTGCCGACCCTGTCGGCAGTGCCGCGACCGCTTCCCTATCCCCTTTCGAAAGGGGCGGGTGTTGAACGTCTTCCGCTTCAAAACTCTCAGTCCCAAAGAACGCGGTTCTTGTGGGGTCGAAATTCTCTTCTTCCACGTTCCCTCTTCTTTCCGTTTCGGCTACCAATGTCGAACGTCTCTTGTCCAACGCCTACGTAACGCTAAGGCTAGCGGATTTACAGGTTCTAAACTTACAGGTTCGTTCTCTTGGCTAGCTGTCATCCGTTTCTGTCCAAGTCGGGTCTTTAGCCTGAACCGTCGCATCGATTCGGATGAGAGAGGACTCGAAAACGCTCACAGTCGCACCGTACGCCCGGAACTGTGCGCTAGCGCCGCCCCTGATTTCTAGCGCCGAACTGAGGGTGTGCGGGTCCCCAATAGCCTGCCAGACAAACGGTGGCGCGAGTCGTTGTGAGTCGGCGACTATGCTATCGCCGTCGTTTCCAAACCAGGAGCGACCTGCTAACCGCACACCATTCAGTGAGACGGCTTCTGCCCCGGCGTTACGCAGCTCAGCCAAAGTCGTGACGAAGACAGAGTCGGGTGGCAGCGTGGCTCCGGGTTCCACGCGATAGGTGATGCCAGGGCCTTCAACAGGAACCTGACCTGAGATGATTTCAGCTTCCCGGATAGCCTTTGCGGTCGCCTCTCTTGCCGCTTGCGC
>CAYFNQ010000014.1:0-3944 GCA_964344535.1 uncultured Actinomyces sp. | reverse complement strand
GTTTGCCTAGGCGCCGAACAGCTGGCGGCGGATTGCCGCCGTGTTGGAAAAGATGCGCATCCCCAAGACAACGACAACCGCGGTAGTCATTGCCGTGCCAACGCCAAGTTGAACGCCAAGAAAAACCAGCAGACACGCGACCGCTACGTTCCAGAAAAATGAGGTCACGAAGACTCGGTCTGAAAAAACCCCCTCCAGGCTTGCACGGAATGCCCCGAAGAGAGCATCAAGGGCTGCAACGACGGCCACCGGCAGGTATGGCTGGACAGCTTCGGGAAGGACGGGGTCAAAGAACACGCCTAGGACCACGCCTAGCAGAACCCCAAATGCAGCGATCAAGCGTCTTCACCTTCCCCCTGGATCCTAATATGCCAAGTTTTACCCGCGCCAAGTGCCGGTAACGCTAACGCTGAAGCTGGTGAAACGCTAACGGCCACACCGCTCCTTCTGGAAAGGTCCAAAACAGCCCCGTCCCCTTGCAAAGCTGCACTGAGAGCATCTGGGTCGCCGATCGCTTCGACTACATAGGGACTGGATACGGCGTGGAGATTCACTAGCACGGCTGCTCCCGCCAGTCTGATGTTCGTCTGCGGGCCAATGCGCTGCCCGTTGATAGCGATCGCCTCTGCACCGGCTCTCCAAAGAGAATTAACGACCGCGCGCAGCTCCAGATCCCGGACAGCGGGATTCTGGCCGGTTGTCACCGCTTCCGTAACGGTGACCTGGACACCTGGACCGTACGCGCGACGCAGGGCCGAAGCCGTTCCTAGGGACGCGCCCAGACCCTCATCAACCGCATCGTTTTGTTTCAAAGAGTGGATAGTTTCTTCAAGTTCAGCGGTCGCCAACTCCAACTGGTCCACCGTTGCCTGGGCGTTCTCAGCCGCTTCGGTCAGCTGGCTGAGTGTAGAGGTCCGCCCCTCTTCCACCCAGAGGTTCTTCATCGCTAAGACAGTGGCGAACGCTAGCGCCGCCGCGGCAACGAACAGCCATGCACGCATCACCCAGTGCTCTTTCGCAGACCTAGCCTTGGCGTGCTGAGCGTACGAAGGATCAAGCGAAGAGCTGGTGATCGTGGCCAGCAGGGCCATGGAAGTGTAGTCCTTCCGATCATCTGCTTTGGCTTCTTCAGGCATGGCTCCACGCTACCTGTCTTGAACGGCGAAGAAGCGTCATAGGATTGCCACATGGCCGACTTTACTTCCCTGCGTCCCACACCGCGCGCAGCCAGGCTCTCTGAGATCGCAGATATCGTCGGTGGATCATTGTCCAGCGCTGAAGCGTTTGCCGATCCCCTGATAGAGGGAGTGAGCATAGCTACGGACGACCTGGACCCGGGATGGCTGTTTGTGGCCGTCCCTGGGCAACGCCACCACGGTGCTGCCTTTGCGCAGGCAGCCGCCGCCAAGGGAGCGGTAGCGGTCCTTACCGACGCAGCCGGAGCGGAGCTGTCGAAAGCGGCCGGGCTCCCAACGGTTGTCGTCGCACAGCCACGCCAAGTGGCAGGCTTAGTGGCCAGATACTTGTACCCAGAGCATGCGGATTTACGTCTGGCTGGGGTGACGGGGACCAACGGCAAGACGACCACGTGTCACCTATTAAGGTCCGTCCTCCAACAGACGGTTGGAGTCACGGCGGTGTTCGGCACCATCGGAGCTGACTTAGGGACCCGACCTATCGAAGCGGATAGGACGACACAAGAAGCGCCGGCTGTCTACCGTGCGCTGACCCAAGCACGCACCGAAGGAGCGCAAGCCGCCGTCTTAGAGGTTTCCTCTCACGCGCTAGAGCTCGGCAGAGTCGAAGGTCTCTTCTTCGATGTTGCCGTGTTCACTAACCTTCAAAGCGATCATCTGGACTTCCACGGCGACATGGAGACCTACCTTGAGGCTAAGGCAAAGCTGTTCCAGGCTGGCCGCAGCAAACAGGGTGTAGTTGCTGTTGACGATGAGTGGGGACGCCAACTTGTGCAGGATGCCCAGATCCCGGTACAGGCTGTGCAGGCTCTAGGCGGCAGTCCGGTTGAGCTAGGCGTGCCCACGTGGCGTGTCACCAACGTGGAGCCGCATCCGCAAAGCGGGGGATCTACGTTTTTACTGGAAGCTCCGGACGGGCAGGTTGTGCGCTGCCTCTCCCCCATGCCGGGCCCAGCGAATGTTCAAGACGCCGCGTTGGCCTTGGTCGCAGCAGTGGCGTTGCAGGTTCCCCTAGAGCAGGCCGTTGAAGCTTTGTCCCTAGCCCCCACCGTTCCGGGAAGGATCCATTGGGTATCCAAACCAACCTCTGAGGCGCCCGGGGTGCTGGTGGACTTCGCGCACACCCCGGAAGCAGTGGAAGCGCTGATCGAAACAATGAGACCTTTCACTCCCGGGCGGCTCATCGCAGTCTTTGGGACTGATGGCGACAGGGACGCTAGCAAAAGGATTCCTCTGGCTCGAGTCTTCGCCCGCGACGCCGATGTCCTCTTCGTTACAGATGAGAACCCCAGGACTGAAGACGCCGCATCGATTCGTGATCAGCTGCTAGAAGGAGTGCGGCTGGAACGCCCGGATCTTGCCGCTACAAAAGAGGTAAAGACCGGGCGACGGGACGCTATTTTTGAGGCAATCACGTCCGCGCAGGCGGGTGACCTAGTGTTGATTACAGGAAAAGGCATTGAGCCTTACCAAGAGTGGGGGAACCAGATGATTCCCTTCGACGAGCCTGCCATTGCGGCGGAAGAGTTCAGTAGAGCCGGCTACGAAATTCAAGTTGAAAGTGACGTGGAAGATGACTGACACTCCAGAGGAAGAGGACTTCGAACTAGACGCCTTACGTCAGGGCCTTGAAGCCTATGAACTTGAAGCGGAAGACCTGGCGCTGCTGGACGCGCAGCAAGCTGACTCTCCGGTAGCTACCAGCAGGCCCACTCCCCCGGTCTTGGCTGTCGTGGGCCGACCAAACGTCGGGAAATCCACGCTGGTGAACCGCATCCTGGGCAGGCGCGAAGCTGTTGTCCAAGACATTCCCGGAGTTACCCGCGATCGAGTGCTGTACGACGCCGAATGGGCTGGAAAAAAGTTCGTTCTAGTAGATACCGGCGGTTGGGAAGTCGACACGAAAGGCTTAGATCGTCAGGTTGCTGACCAAGCTGAGATCGCGATCGGGTTGGCTGACGCTGTAGTGTTCGTCGTCGACTCTACGGTCGGCGCAACCGCGACGGATGAGCGGGTCGTTGAGCTGCTACGCAAGTCTGGCAAGCCCGTCATCTTGGCGGCCAACAAGGCGGACTCAACAGCCCAGGAAGCCGAAGTCGCGCAACTGTGGTCACTGGGCTTAGGCGAACCCTTCCCCGTCTCAGCTCTACACGGGCGTGGCAGCGGAGACCTACTGGACGCAGCTATGCGGGCCCTGCCCTCTGAAAGCGCTTCGCTAAACCGCCAGCGGTCCGGGGGTTTGCGTAGGGTCGCCCTAGTGGGTCGACCCAACGTTGGAAAGTCCTCCTTGCTCAATGCTCTGGCAGGAGAAGAAAGAGCCGTAGTCCACGACATGGCCGGCACCACACGTGATCCCATCGATGAGGTCATTGAGATGGACGGCAAAGAGTGGGAATTCATTGACACGGCAGGCGTGAAGCGGCGTCTACACCGTGTCACGGGTGCCGACTACTACTCCGCACTACGTTCCTCAGCTGCCTTAGAACGCGCTGAAGTGGGACTAGTCATTGTCGACGCTTCAGTGCCTTTCACAGAAGCCGACGTGCGGGTCGTGCAACAGGTAGTTGACGCGGGCCGCGCACTGGTGATCGTCAACAACAAGTGGGACCTTGTCGATGAACACCGACGTCGTGATCTGCTGAGGGAAGAAGAAAAAGACTTGGGCCAAGTTGAATGGGCGCCAAGGATCAACATTTCGGCAGAGACCACATGGCATTTGAACCGCATCCCTCGTGCCTTAGAAACGGC
>CAYFNQ010000013.1:15880-32828 GCA_964344535.1 uncultured Actinomyces sp. | reverse complement strand
CACTCCAGCTCCTTGGCTACGCGACCTGGTTGCTACTTTATAAGTAGTAGGTGGCGCCGGCACCTCAACGGCACTGACGGATGACCGTGAAGCTGGTGTAGGACGGTGCTGCTAGTTGTCCTTAACCACTGCCAGGGCGTCGATCTCCACCAGCATCTGCGGGTGAGGCAACCCTACGAACACGGTGGTCCGGCAAGGGTGCGCGCCCGTGCCGTACTCAGCTAGGAATTCGCCGTACGCTTCGTTGAAGTCCGCAAAAAGCGACTGCTCTGTCAGGTAGACACGGAACATCATTACGTCGCCGACGCCGGCACCGCCAGCTTCCAAGATCGCACGTATGTTCTCTAACGTTTGCCGTGTTTGAGCCTTCACATCGCCGGGGAAAAGGTACTGGTTTGTATGCGGATCAACCGGACCTTGACCTGAAACCTGGAAGAGTCCTCCCTTTATCAGCCCCTGGGAGAAAGAGGCTTGCGGCAGTGGCGCCTTCTCAGTGGTTACTGGTTTTTTCAAAGCAGGCTCCTAGGTTGTAAGTGTTGGAATTATGGTAACTTACGTCGATGACGCACCATTTCTCCCCCATCAGCGTGCATGACAAGTCTTTCCCACCGAAAACGTGGGGCATGAATGCCCAGGATCTTGCGGCAAGCCCTGTCCCACTGGGAGACTTCCTCACCCCCTTGGTCACTTTGGACATGCGCGCTTTAGACCACAACACGAACTTGCTTGCCAGTTGGGCTCAAAGTGTTGGCGTCCAGTTGGCTCCGCATGGGAAGACTTCAATGGCACCGTCTCTTTGGAACAAGATGCTCACTGAGGGAGCGTGGGGGCTCACGGTTGCAACTACGTGGCAAGCCCAGGTAGCGAAAGCTAACGGGGTCAAACGGGTCATGATTGCCAACGAAGTTGCGAGCGGGCCGGCGCTTGACTGGGTCTGTAGCGTCGAAGATCTAGACCTCTACATTTGGGTCGACTCACTTGCGGGTTTGCGGCTGATTGAACAGCGCAAGCCAGAACGGCCCGTAAAAGTGCTGGTGGATTTGGGCGGTGAAGGTGGGCGCACAGGAGTTGTGGACGTAGCCCGGGCTAGAGAGCTGGGCCAAGCTGCGACCCAATCTCCTTATGTTCAGCTGGTTGGGATAGCGGGGTATGAGGGCGCCTTTGCCCATACGCGCAGCGCAGATGATTTACAGGTTGTGCGCGACTACTGTGCGGTTTTGGTTGAGGCTTACCGGGAGCTTTCAAACCTGTGGGAAACAGCCGCCCCAGTAGTGACAGCGTCTGGTTCAACTTTCTACGACGTCATTGCCGCTCAACTGGTGCCTGCGTTGCCGGAAGCAACTATCGTGCTGCGTCCAGGTTCGTTTCAACCCCATGACGGCGGCTACTACAGCCGAGTCTCCCCGTTCGGTAAGGATTTCCAGGGGGAGCGTTTGAAGACTGCTCTGCATGGGTGGGCAACCGTGATTTCCCGACCTGAACCGACCCGCGTCCTCCTTGATGGAGGACGGCGTGACTTCAGCTTTGACATTGACCTGCCCCAAATCTCACCCGATGACGAACGGCTAAACGGTCCCGCCCGCTCATACGAAATCAATGATCAGCACTTGTTTGTTGAAGTTTGTGAAGACTCTACGCTGCAGGTGGGGGACAGGGTCCGTTTAGATTTGAGCCACCCGTGCACGACTTTTGACAAGTGGCGGCTCATCCCCGTTGTTCAGGACGACCTTGTTGTTGGAGCTGTGGAGACCTGGTTTTGAAGGCAGATGGCACGACGAGCTGGAAGACCGTCGATCTGAAGATTGCGGGCGCCCAAGTCCTAGACGGCACCGGCACTGACCCCTACGTAGCTGACGTCCTAGTTGACGGCGGACGCATTGTTGGCATCGGGCTGTTCCCTCATGTGCGGGCTAGGGAACTTGTGGATGCGCACGGTCTAGCTTTGGCCCCCGGCTTTATCGACATGCATGCACACGCGGACCTGTCTTTGCTCAGTGGAGCGGACGCGGACGCCAAACTTTTGCAGGGTGTCACGTGCCAGGTGATAGGCCAAGACGGTTTGGGTTACGCACCGGTCAACGCTTCGGTGAGGGATGCTATCGCCGCTCAAATTACTGGTTGGAATGGCCCACTGCCAAAGGAGGCAAGGTGGGAAACCATGGCCCAGTACCTAGACGCTCTTGACCGGGGCAGCGCAACGAATGCTGTGGTGCTGGTGCCGCACGGGAACCTTCGCATGATGGTCATGGGAAGCGATGCCCGCCGCGCAACGGATGAAGAACTCAAACAGATGTGTTCGCTGCTGGATCAGGCACTACTGGAAGGTGGTGCGGGTTTATCCACCGGCCTGACGTACACGCCGGCAAGCTACGCGGACACGGAAGAACTAGTCGCGCTTTGCAAGGTGGTGGCAAAACACGACGGCTACTTCAGCCCGCACACCCGCTCGTATGGCAAGGGTGCGCTGGAGTCTTATCAGGAAATGGTTGATGTAGCCCGGCACAGTGGGGTGCGCTTGCATCTAACGCACGCGACAATGAACTTCCCGGAAAACAAGGGCCGTGCTGGGGAGCTCTTGGACCTGGTTGCGCAGGCTCGCGAAGAAGGTCTCCAGGTCAGCTTGGACACCTACCCGTACACGGCCGGGGCAACAACACTTTCGGCTCTGCTGCCCAGCTGGGCGTTTAGCGACGGAGCGTCCTCCCTTGTAAAAAAGCTTGCTGAACCGCACTTCCGTGCCCGGGTAATTCACGCGATGGACGTGACGGGATCTGATGGAGCGCACGGTGCGCTAGTTGACTGGGATGCTCAAGAAATCTCTGGAGTTGCGAACCAGGCATTGGAGCCCTTGGTCGGCTTGTCCATCCAGCAAATCCACGACCAAGGATTGACCCGAGACCTGGGTATCGACCTAGGGATCGAGCGGGGGGATGAGGCGGTGCCAGCCGCCACTGCCTTGGACATCATGGTGGCGGACTGCCTGGCGACCAGCATCCTCATGCACGTCGGTCATGAGGACAACGTTGTAGAAATGCTGAAAGACCCCATGCATACAGCTGGTTCCGACGGCATCACTGTCGGGAGCAAGCCGCATCCGCGCGCGTGGGGAACCTTCGCGAAATATCTGGGCGACTTCAGCGCTGAACAGCAGCTGATTCCCCTTTCGAAGATGGTGAACCACATGACTTCACGACCAGCCCGGATCTTGAAACTCAAAGACCGGGGCACCATTGCCGAAGGTTTCATCGCAGACCTAGTGCTGTTTGACCCGCAGCGAGTCCACGACAAGGCGACGTATGAGCAACCAAAACAGCCAGCCACAGGGGTCGACAGTGTTTGGATAGCGGGACACCCAGTTGTCCGCGGAGGGAAACTGCTCAGTACGACTGCGGGGTGCGCTCTTCGCGCAACCGCCCCTTGAGCACCACTAGTGTCCTACGATTAAGGGAGTAAGCCCCTTTTTTGAGCGCAGGCTCTGGGGCACCAAAAAGGGGGTAGCAATGGAGCGTAAATTTCGTCGGCCCGCGATGCTTGATCCCGAAGCCGCAGAAGAAATTGTTGGGGATGAAGACCCGGCTGAAGAGTCGGAGCTAGCCCACGCCACGGCTTGGGCTTTGATGGGGGTGCCCGCCGGGGACTTTGATGCGCAGGACGTTGAGAAGGTGAAGGAAGCAGTTCGTGCGAAGGGTGTCAGCATCGTGGCAGGCACTTGGGCTCGCTCTCCAGAATTCACTTTGCCTGGTGCATTTTGGCGTATCTATCTGCTGTGGCAGTGGTACCAGCTGGATGCAGAAACAATTGAGAAGCGTTACAGCGACGGCCTTACCGCAATGCAAGATAGGGGGCTCACGGAGGGACAGTGGATTCCTCCGCTCCCCGAAGTGCTGCGCGGTGTTGAGGGAGTTTTAGCCGGCTACGCCAGCGAGGACAACCTAGCGTCTGTTTTTGAAAGCGTGGCACAAACAATGCGTGTCCTGGCCTCGGGCGTTCGTTACGGCGATACCTGGATCACGGATGACGCTCACGAACTAGCCCATCACGTCACTAGGCGTCCGGTCGCACTAACTGCGACAGCTAAAGAACTAGACGAAAGCGCAGCCCAGGCAGCGGCAGGACAGTTGGAGTAGTGGGGGAAGTGACGCAGGCAGAACAAACGCGTGGTGAAGAAGGGGTCGTCGAAAAAGATCCAGCTCCTCTAGAGACAGCTTTACCCGCTGAACTGTTTGTCCCCGCTGACACGGATGAGCTGATCGGGGAAGAACACTACGACGGTGAGTTCGACGGGGAAGACGACAATACTTCCCCTGAACTACTTGATGTAGCCCCGCATGCGGTGACCGCCCTACCAATTGACACGTCCCTGCCCATGGGGCTTGACCAGCCGCTACCTGAGGGGCGTTTCGCGGACCGGGAACTGTCCTGGATTGCCTTCAATGAACGGGTCTTAGAACAGTCCGAAGATGAGTCGCTACCACTGCTTGAACGCCTGTGGTTCTCAGCTATTTTCAGTAACAACTTGGATGAGTTCTACATGGTTCGCGTCGCCGGACTCAAGAGGCGCATCGCGGCTGGGATAGCTAGGCCCGGTGCGTCTGGCCTAGCCCCTAGGGAGGTTCTAGAACTGATCACCTCCCGCACCCGTGAACTTGTCTCCAGGCAGGCGGATAGTTTCAAAGAAGACTTGAAGCCCGCTTTAGATGAGGCGGGAATTCACTTGCAGCAGTGGGAAGATTTGGACAAGTCGGAGCAGGACCGTCTCTCCCGGTATTTCCGTTCCCAAGTGTTCCCGGTCCTTACCCCGCTTGCGGTTGATCCGTCCCACCCGTTCCCTTACATTTCTGGCCTGTCGCTGAACATTGCGGTCGTGTTGACGAACCCGGTTTCCGGTAAGCGCCACTTCGCGCGCATCAAGGTTCCAGAAACTTTGCCGCGCCTGATTTCTGTTGATGCGGCAGGGCGGGATGGAACCCGACCGGAGCAGTATGCGAAGCGCCCAGAAGGTGCCTCATTTATCACCTTGGAAAAGCTGATCATTGCTCACCTTGACCATCTGTTCTCCGGGGTTGAGGTGGATGAGGCACACAGTTTCCGCGTCACCCGAAATGAGGACTTGGAGGTAGAAGAAGACGACGCAGAAAATCTGCTCACTGCCATGGAAGAGGAGTTGTTGCGGCGTCGTTTCGGTCCGGTGGTGCGGTTGGAGGTGGAAGATGACATTAGTGATTTCGTCCTTGACTTCCTCACCGACAAACTAGAAATTGGGTCGGAGGACGTGTTCAAGCTACCTCCTCCACTGGACTTCACTCTCTTTAACGAAATCCACGACTTGGATTTCCCAGCTTTGAAGTATGAGCCGTTTGTTCCGGTTACTGCCGCGGGGCTGCAGGAGGTGGAGTCCTCCAAGCCCCAGGACATTTTTGCTTCAATGCGAAACCGTGACGTCTTGCTGCACCACCCGTATGACTCGTTTGCCACCTCTGTTCAGCAGTTCATTTCCCAAGCTGCCCGTGACCCCAATGTTTTGGCCATTAAGCAGACGCTGTACCGAACCTCTGGAGATTCCCCAATTGTTTCAGCTCTAATTGATGCGGCGATGCGCGACAAACAGGTCGTAGCAATTGTTGAGGTGAAGGCCCGCTTTGATGAGGAAGCGAACATCTCTTGGGCGAAGAAACTTGAAGAAGCCGGCGTTCACGTTGTCTACGGAATGCTGGGGCTCAAAACCCACTGCAAACTGTCACTTGTCGTCCGGCAGGACGGAGACCAGCTGCGACGCTACTGCCACGTTGGCACCGGCAACTACCATCCGGGTACGGCGCGGGGGTACGAGGATTTGGGGCTGCTCACCACTGACAACGACGTGGGGCAGGACCTAACCCGACTGTTCAACCAGCTTTCTGGATACGCACCAAAATCGACGTTCAACCGCTTATCTGTCGCCCCGGTTTCTATCCGCAATGATCTGATCGCGAAGATCGAACAGCAGGTGGAAGCCAAGCAGGCAGGGAAAGACGCTTGGATCGGCATGAAGGTCAACTCGATTGTTGATGAGCAGGTCATCGATGCGCTGTATCGGGCCAGCCAAGCCGGTGTTCGCGTTGACATGGTTGTGCGGGGGATTTGTGCTTTGCGTCCTGGAATTAAGGGGCTGTCAGAGAATATTCGGGTCCGCTCAATCTTGGGCAGGTTCTTAGAACATTCACGCATTTTTGCGTTCGGCCCCCCGGGGGAAGAAGAAGTGTGGATTGGTTCCTCTGACCTGATGCACAGAAACCTGGATCGTCGCGTTGAAGCGCTGGTGGAGATTGTTGAGCCGGAACACGTGGACTACCTGGCAAACTTAGTGCGGACAGAAGCCTCCCCGGGAACTGCTTCTTGGCGGTTGAAGAAGAACGGGCGTTGGCGGCGTGCCACCCACGATAAGTTCGGAACTCCGCTACGCGACATTCAAGTTGAGCTGATGCAGGAGGCGTCCTCACGCGTCGTTGGCCGCTGAGCTAGTGGTTGAGTGGGCTGCAAAGACGTAGGGTGAGCAGGTGTCGAAACGTTCAATAATTTTCCCCCGGGGCATGGTTCGTGCCGCCGGAGGCGTGGTTTGGCGTTTCGCTAAAGGCGTGGACCCCGTGCCTGCCGGGCAACCTATTTCCCCAAGCCAAATTGAGGTGCTGCTAGTTCACCGCCCCCGCTACAGGGACTGGAGTTGGCCGAAGGGCAAAGCCAACATGAATGAGCCGCTGGTTGTTGCAGCGGCACGCGAAGTGGAAGAAGAAACCGGCCAGGTCGTCTCCCTTGGAGCTCCCCTCACCACTCAGCGATACCGGTTGGGTTCGGGGCATTTGAAAGAGGTCTACTACTGGGTGGGTCAGCAGCTAGGCCCCTCACCCGCACGTTCTACGCGGCGACCAACGTCGTATGCCACTGCCCGTGAGATTGACGCGAAATCGTGGATGGAGCCCAACCAGGCGCGCGAAATGCTGACCAGACGCGGGGATCGGCGGCTGTTGACGGAACTTGTTGGCCGTGCCGCTCGGGGTGAGCTGATGACGTCAGCCATCGTTTTGCTCCGTCATGCCCGCGCCGTGAAGCGTGAGAAATGGGGTCCAGATGAAGCAACCAGACCTCTTTCCCGGATGGGCGTTGCGCAAACTCTAGACATCGTTCCGCTGCTCTCCGCATTCGGGGTTTCCCAAGTCATCACCTCTCCGTGGTTGCGCTGCGAACAAACGGTGATGCCCTACGTAACTTTGGGAACGACTCCGCTTCGGGTGGCTGAGTCGCTTACCGAATGGGCGGTCAAAGAAAACCCGGAAGCGGCAAGAAAAGTTATCGAGGAGCTGATCGATGGTCCGCGTGCGGCAACAGTTGTGTCACTTCACGGTCCAACGCTTTCCGTACTGGAAGAACCGCTGGCACAAATTTCCCACCGCAACGTAGCGGCAGCCATGTTGCGGCCGACCCCAGAGCTGCGTAAGGCAGAACTTTTGGTTGCCCACGTGACACAGGGAGAAAGTCGCCGTGTGCTGGAAGTGGAACGTCACCGCCCTCTTACAAAGATTGCGTTGGCTTAGTCGGCCCTCTGTTTGTTTACTTAGGTCGGGGTCACTAAGCCGGGCTTACTAAGCCGGGATCAGCCAGTGGAAAACGAAATACATTACTGCTGAAACTGAGGCAGCTGCAGGCAGTGTCAGCACCCATGCCACCAAAATGTTCCCCGCTACTGACCAGCGCACAGCGGACAGACGCTTTGTGGCACCCACGCCCAGGATGGAAGCCGTCATGGTTTGCGTTGTGGAAATTGGTGCGTGAAAAATATATGCGGCCCCGTAAAGGACGCTGGCTGAAACAGATTCGGCAATGAAGCCGCGGGCGGGGTCCATGTCAATCATCTTGGAACCCAGAGTTTTCATGATTCTGAACCCGCCGGAGTAAGTGCCCAGAGCAATGGCAATGGCGGCAGCCAGCTTCACCCACAGGGGAACGGTCATTTCCCCGGTCAGTTCATCAAAAATGTTGTGCGTCTCCCCGTAGCCGCCAGCCAGGAGTGCCATCACAATGATGCCCATTGTTTTTTGCGCGTCCTGTAAGCCGTGGCCCAGGGCAATAGCGGCAGCTGAGAAGCGTTGCATGTAGCGAAACTTAGCCATGGTGGAGTGGTAGGGATGATTCTTCAGCCACGCCATCACCAGTTTCATCAGCACGTAAGCCAACACAAACCCGATTATTGGGGACATGAACATGGGGATCACAACTTGGTTCAAGATCCCGTGCCATTCAACCTGGGTGGCAGAGGCTAAGCCGGCACCGACCAGACCCCCGATCAGGGCGTGGCTTGAGGAGGAAGGCAGCCCAAACCACCACGTCACATAGTTCCAAACCACTGCACCAACCAGGGCAGCTAAAACGATCACCAGCCCGGCTCTTTGTAAGGAAACGTCGTCAGCTCTGGCAAACCCATCAACGTCGATGATTCCCGACCCAATAGTTTTGGCGACTTCGGTACCCAGCATGGCCCCGACAACGTTCATAAGTGCCGCCATAATCAGGGCGGACCTTGGTTTTAAAGCACGTGTTGAAACGGAGGCAGCAATAGCATTCGCCGCATCGTGAAACCCGTTCGTGTAGTCGAACAGCAGCGCGATCGCAATGACGATTACGACAAGAAGGACGTTGAAGTCCACTGGGTCAGGACTCCTTGACCGCGATGGTCTCGATGTCGTGTGCGACCTGCTCGAAAGCGTCCGCGCACTTTTCAAGAACCTCAATCACGTCTTTTAGTTTGATCACCATAAGTGGCTCAAGGTCAGAGTCGAACAGGTGCGCCAAAGTCCTTCGGTACACCTGGTCGGCCTGGTTTTCCAAGATGTTGATTTCCAGCCAGTACGGCTTCAAATCTGAGGGCTTCTTGATCTTGGGCATCGCCTGATGCGTCAGCTTGGCGCAGCGTTCAAGGATTTCCACCTGCTGCGACAACAGGTCACCAAACGGCGGGGGGATTTCATCCAAGCGGTACAAAACGATGATGTCGCCTGCCTCATCCATGTGGTCGACGCAGTCGTCCAGCAGGTGGGCAAGTTCTGACATGTCGTCCCGGTCGAAGGGAGTGATGAAAGAAGCGTTCAATTTTTTGATGAACTGGTGGTTCAGCTCATCACCTTCGTGTTCGATGTCGTGCAACTGGTTGCGAATGGTTGGACGGTCTTCCCCCTTCGCTTCCAGAAGCTGTGCCAGTAGCTGTGCGGCTAGCACTGACTTTTCGGCCAGCTGCGTGAGCAGGTCGAAGAAAGATGGATCGCGGTCAGCCCTGATCGCCAAAGTCGACTCCCCTGTAGGAACTGTGGTTTGCCACATCGTTTTCTTGAGTGCGGCTCACCATCAAGTTACTACGCTCACGCCCCGGCGCGAAATGCTTTCCGACGCTGAATTGCCGAAAGCGGGAAACTGTGACAAAAGCTGCTTGATTACGGTCGCGATCGGGACTTTGTACCATGACTAACCGCGCCCAATTTGGAAGAATAGAAGAGCTAAAAAGATCGCTTCGATCTTTATCATCCGCTAGGCCTAACAGGAGGCAAGCACTAAATGTCCGTGACTGAAAAAGAGGTCCGTGAGGCAGCACCGGAAAATACTCCGGAAGCCGTCATCGAATGGGTAACCGAAATTGCACAGCTCGCTCAGCCAGACAAGGTTGAGTTTGTCGACGGGTCGGATGAGGAGTGGACACGCCTGACCGACGAAATGGTTGAGACCGGCATGTTCACGCGCCTCAACGACGAAAAGCGTCCGAACTCTTTCCTGGCTCGCTCCGAACCCTCTGACGTGGCGCGTGTCGAATCACGCACGTTCATCTGCTCTGAAAAAGAAGAGGACGCCGGCCCTACCAACAACTGGTACGACCCGACAGAAATGAAGGCCATCCTGAACGAAAAGTTCGATGGTTCCATGAAGGGTCGCACCATGTACGTGATCCCCTTCTCCATGGGTCCTGTCGGCGGCCCCATCTCACAGCTGGGCATTGAAATCACCGACTCCCCCTACGTTGTCACCAACATGCGCATCATGACCCGCATGGGTAAAGAAGCCATGGACCTGATTGCTGACGGTCAAGAGTGGGTCCCAGCCGTGCACTCAGTGGGAGCTCCGCTTGAAGAAGGCGAAGAGGATTCCACCTGGCCCTGCAACGATGACAAGTACATCACCCACTTCCCCGAGACCAATGAGATTTGGTCTTATGGCTCCGGCTACGGTGGCAACGCCCTGCTAGGCAAGAAGGCATACGCGCTGCGTATTGCTTCAACCATGGCTCGTGACAACGGCTGGATGGCAGAGCACATGCTGATCCTGGGCCTGACCCGCGAATCTGACGGCAAGAAGTTCTACGTCACTGCCGCCTTCCCCTCCGCTTGCGGGAAGACAAACCTGGCCATGCTGCAGCCGACCATCCCCGGCTACAAGGTCGAAACCGTTGGTGACGACATTGCGTGGATGCGTCCTGGACCTGATGGTCGCCTGTACGCCATCAACCCTGAAGCTGGCTTCTTCGGTGTCGCTCCGGGCACCTCGTACGAAACGAACCCCATGGCAATGGAGTCCATGAAGGAAAACGCCATCTTCACCAACGTCGCGCTGACTGACGACGGCGACGTGTGGTGGGAAGGCATGACAGAAGAAGTTCCTGAGCACCTCATTGACTGGCACGGCAACGACTGGACGCCAGAATCAGGCACCCCGTCCTCGCACCCCAACAGCCGCTTCACGGCGCCTGCGGAACAGTGCCCCATCATCTCCGAAGATTGGGAAGCACCCCAGGGTGTGCCGATCGACGCCATCCTGTTCGGCGGCCGCCGCGCCACCAACGTTCCGTTGGTCGCAGAGGCCTACGACCAGGACCACGGTGTGTTCATGGGCGCCACGGTTGCTTCTGAAGTAACCGCTGCCGCAACCGACGTGAAGGCGGGTTCACTGCGTCACGACCCATTTGCAATGCTGCCCTTCGCCGGCTACAACATGGCCGACTACTGGAACCACTGGGTAGAGATGGGTGAGGAACTTGGCGACAAGTTCCCAAAGGTCTACCAGGTCAACTGGTTCCGTAAGGACGACGACGGCAACTTCATGTGGCCGGGCTACGGCGATAACGCCCGTGTCCTGGACTGGATTGTCCGTCGCTCCGCTGGCGAAGTTGACGCCATCGACGGAGTAACTGGTCGTTACCCCAAGTTTGAAGACTTCAACCTTGAGGGCCTGGAAATCGGTCCGGACGAATGGGAAGCAATCTATGAGATTGACCCGGACGCCTGGGCTGAAGAAACCGATGAGTCTGAAGAGTACTTCAAGCAGTTCGGTGACAAGGTGCCGGCAGAGGTACTGGCGCAGCTTGATAAGTTGCGTGAGCGCATCGAAGCGGCAAAAGCTGACGATGTTGAAGAAGTTGTGACCGAAGAGGTTGTAACTGACTAGTGCTAGCTTTACCGACCGATAAGGTCTAGGCAAACACAGCGAAGGGCGGCTCTTAGGAGTCGCCCTTTTGCTTTTCGCGTACGTTCTGGCCGGTGCGTGACGCTATGGTTTCCACTATGGAGAATTCGTCTGCAGAAGAGCGCTCGCACCTCAGTGATACCGAAGTTGAACGTGCAACGCAGCTGATTGGGCGCCTCCAAACACTTTACGGCCAGCGGGTAGTTGGGCAGCAGGATCTGCAACGGGCCCTGTTGGCTTCTGCCCTAGCTAGCGGCCACGTCCTAATCGAGTCGGTACCTGGGCTGGCGAAAACCACGGCAGCGCAAACTTTGGCCCAGTCGGTTTCCGGGAGCTTCCGACGCATTCAATGCACGCCTGACCTAATGCCCAACGACATTGTCGGCACCCAGATTTTCAATGTTGCAGACAATGAGTTCACGACTGTTTTGGGTCCGGTTCACGCTAACTTCGTGTTGCTTGATGAGATCAACAGGTCCTCAGCAAAAACCCAGTCAGCAATGCTTGAAGCAATGCAGGAACGGCAAACAACGATCGGTGGTGAGAACTTCCCTCTACCGAAACCATTCATGGTTATGGCAACGCAAAACCCTATTGAGGAAGAGGGAACTTACGTTCTGCCGGAAGCCCAGATGGACCGCTTCCTACTGAAGGTCGTGATCACTTACCCCAATAAGGACGAAGAGCTGCAAGTTCTGGAAATGATTGACGCGGGCGCATTTTCAGAAGAGCTGGTGGGTGAGCCAATCACGCTGGAGGAGTTGGAAGAGCTACAGGCGTATTCCTCCCGCGTTTTCGTCCACCCCAGTATCAAGGCCTACATTGTCGACATCGTGAACACAACACGCGGTGGGGGACCTAACCCAATTTCGAACTTGAGCAGACACGTGCGTGTGGGAAGTTCGCCGCGTGGAGCGATTGCGCTGATGAAAGCAGCGCAGGCGAACGCTTTGCTTGAAGGGCGCCACTACGTCATCCCGGAAGACGTGAAAGCCATGCGCCACCCCGTCTTGCAGCACAGGATTATTCGCTCTTGGGATGCTATCGCTGACGATGTTCCTATACAGCAAATCATTGACGCTGTGTTTTCAGCAGTCCCGGTACCGTAGAAGCGGCACCCTAGAGCATGTCCACTAGGCGGGTTCAGGACTACGGCAAGCTCATCGATTTGCCGACGAAACGCAAGCTCCTTTCGCTAGTTCAAGGTAGGCATGGCGGTTTGGGAGCTGGATCTTCGCACGAATTTTTGGACATGGAGGAATACCTGCCCGGGGACGCTATCTCAGACATCGATTGGAAAGTCACGGCTCGACTGAGAACGCCAATTGTGAAGCGGTACGAAAAAACTGCGGCTTTGAAAGTGATCCTGGCCGTCGACACAGGGGCGAACATGAGCGCGCTGGCTTCCGGCGACGGGGAAACCGCACAGTCGAAAGAAGATGTTGCGGCGGAAGTGGTCTTGGCCCTTTCATGGTTGACAGCACACCGCGGGGACCACCTGGGGTTGGTGGCTGGAAACCGAGAGGGGATCGACACGCTGCCGGCTAGAAGCGGTGCCGGACACGCGCAAACACTGGTGCGCTTAGCTACCTCCGGGACAGTAACCGGGGCGCAAGCAGACTTTAATGCGGTACTGCGCCGAACAGACTCAATGAGAAGAGGCCGCAGCCTGGTCATTGGTGTTACAGACTTGACACAAATTGACCGCGTGCCAGACAAGTATTTGAAGAGACTTTCGGTCCAGCATGACCTCTTGATCATCCTGGTTGACGATGCGGACCCGGGAACACTTTCAAAACGGGAGCTAGTGGATGTGGCGGCCGGTCCGCTACCAGAGTTTGCGGCTACGGAAGCTGTGGCGCGGCAGTGGCGGGCGGACAGACAGATGCGCCTTGCGCGTGTGGAGGCAAGGCTGCGCCGCTTAGGCATCGGGTGGATAAGTTTAGCTTCGACCCAAGACGTCCCACGGGGACTGCTTCAACTGTTTGGGGGACCGCGTGCCCGTCCTGCGTGATCCTCTGAACAACTCAAACTGGGTGTGGGTTTTAGGGGCAACCTTGATTGTTGTTGCCGCCGCAGTGCTGATTTCGCTGTGGATTGCCTATGCGCGCAGCACTGTTGCAGCTCCTTTCAAAGTTCGGTCTTTGACTGCGGTGCAACGGGCTAGGTACCACGCGAAGGTGGATGAAGTTTCACAGCTGTACCTGGGCGGAGAAATCGATGATCGTGACGCTCACTTGGCTCTAGCCGCTCTTATTAGGGCGTGCGCAACAGAAAGAACCGGGGTCGATTTTGAGTCCCTGACGGCAAAAGAAACTGCGGTGGAGGCGGAGCAATGGCCCTTGCTTAGCGACGCTTTGCAGTGGTGCGTACTGGGGTCCTTTCCAAGTCAGACTGAGGCAACCCGACTGCCCCAAGGCTTTCAATTCGCACGACAGGTCGTGGACTCTTGAGGTTTCCTTGGCTTTTTGCTCTGGCGCTTTTGGCGCTGGCAGTGATTGCGGTTTTGTCGTATCGGGCTGCGCTGCGAAGACCGTTTGGGAATGTGGCTTGGCTATCGAACATGGAAGGTCTGCGGGAACTACCGGCTTATCGCAGGGCCCAACAAGCCCAACGCACGGGCCTGCTTGTGTTTTGGTCTGCGCTAATAACCCTGTCGGTTTCGACCGCGTTTGTTGCCGCCGCTCCCGTTGAAAAGCGCGCTGAAAACCCGGGGTTGGCTAGTAGGGACATTGTTCTTTGTTTGGATGCTTCCGGTTCAATGCTCCCTTACGACGGTGAAATCTTGCGCCAGTTCACGGACTTCATCGGTTCGTTTGAAGGGGAGCGGGTTGCGCTGCACCTGTGGTCTGCGCGAACAATCATCCGGTTTCCTCTAACTGATGACTATGAGCTGATGGAAAGGGTGATGAGAGAAGGGGCGACCATCATTGATCGCGGATACCTGGGGGAGGAGGGGGACTACGTCTGGGTCACGTCTGAGCTGAACGACTACTTGGAGGGAATCGATTCCCCAAACTCGGAGGATTCTTCCCTGATTGGTGATGGGCTTGCAACGTGTGTCCTTGGGTTTGACCAGCGCGACACGGAGCGGTCTAGGACCGTCATTTTGGCCACCGACAATGAGGTGATGGGCGACCAGATCTACACCCTTCACCAAGCCGCGCAGTTTGCGCAGGACCAGGACGTCGACCTCATCGCGCTAAACCCGGGGGGCGGGGGTCCGCTCACTGCTGAGGCGGAGCAGATGCGGTACGTGGTTGAAAGCGTTGGCGGCACCTTCTACGACCTGTCTGATCCAAAGGCCGCTGACAGGATTCTTGATGAGATTGCGGCAAAGCAGCTAGCGATGCTTGGTGGGGCCACGGAAGTGAAGACGGTGGATGTTCCCAAGGCGGGCGCGCTTTGGATGATGTGGTCTTTTCTAGTGTTGCTGGCTGTGGCGGCGGTGAGAAAACTATGAGTTTTCAGCCTCTTCTTGCGACCAGCGAATTGGTTTTAGTGGCCCTTTTGATCCTGGGTCTGGTTGGCGTAGGTTTCTTCAGGCAAAAACGCGCCACTGGCACCACTGACGCACTTGTGCGCTGGGGTAGGCGTCTGCTGTTAGGGGTGTTTCTCCTAGCCATCTTGGCTGGGCCCGGTGTGAAGATTGAACGCGACCAGGCAGTTTCAAACATTGAGGTGGTGTTAGCCGTTGACCGAACAGGGTCTATGGCTGCAGAAGACGGCCCGGGGGGTGCGCCACGGCTGGATTCCGTGCGACACAACATGACGACACTCATCCAGCACCTGCCCGGGGCTCGTTTCGCGGCTGTGAGCTGGGATTCTGACGCCAGGGTTGAGCTGCCTTTCACTACAGATGCGTCAGCAGCAATTAGTTTCGCCGAAGTCCTCCACCAGGAAGTGACCGCCTACTCCACCGGCTCTTCCCTGTCCTGGGCAGCAGACACGTTGGAAGAAGTATTAGAGGATGCTGCCCAGCAGCGGCCTGGGAACGCCCGCTTCCTGGTTCTCTTCAGCGACGGCGAACCAAGCGGGTTGGGGAGTCACGGACAGTTGGCTCAACACTTTGAGCCCGTGGCAGACCTGATCGATGGTGGATCCGTGTTCGGGTACGGGACCGCGGCGGGTGCCCCCATGCGCGAGTATCTCCCCGGCCAGGGATGGCAGACGGACGTAGAAGAGCCCGGCTACATTTTGGACCAGGACGGGGTGCCCGCAATCTCCAGCCTGGACCTAGATTCCTTGGAACTTATTGCGCAGACACTGGCGGTCCCACTGTTTGTAAACCCCAGCACTGAGCAGGTGGAAGCGCTAGCGGCCGCGCTGATGGAAGATGCGCAAGTCTTGGAGGAGCGTGGCGGTCGCCGGTTCGACTTCGCATACCGGACTTGGATCCCGGCTGCTCTGATGCTGATTCCGCTGGGCTGGGAAGTCACTGCTGACGCAAGGACGCTGGGTTTGCTCAGGAGGCAGCGTGGAGTTTGAGGACCCTGGGGCGCTTAGCCAAGGCCCCAGCCAACCGTTTGCAGCGTTGAAGATAAAGCGTGAGGGGAGGGTTTCTAGGAACCCCCGGCTGCTAAGACGCTTCAAGCTCTTCCTGGCCCCGATGCTGGCGGTGCTAGCGGTAGGCCTGTGGTTAATTATGGTCGTGCTGTGGACAACTGTGGGAAAGTACCAGCTTTCGCAGCAGAAACCGGAGGCGGCAGCTAAGACTTTTACCCACCAATTGGCCCTTTCGCCTTTACTTCCGCAGCCTTGGCTGACCCGCTACAACCTAGGAACAGCGCTCCTGCAGGGCGGGGACCTGGAGCAGGGTGTAGCCCTGCTTGAATCCGCCTATTTGGAGGTGCCGAAGGCACAGCTCACGTCCCTTGGTGGGTTGCAACCGTTTACGTATGAGTGCTCAGTGAGGATGAATCTGTCGGCGGGCCTTGAGATGCAAGGTGATGAAAAGGCGGAGCAGGGTCAGGCGGATCAGGCTGTTGCTCTTTATGAGCAAGCTCTTGAATGGGTCACTCCCTGTGAGGTCCCAGCTCCACCCGAATCAGGTGAAAGCCCTGATCAGGACGGGGATGAAGGTGCTCAAGGTGAAGGGGAAGATCCTTCGGATCAGGCCCAAGGACAAGGCGGTGAGGCAGGCGATCGGCTAAGGGAGAAATTGGACCAGGCCCAACAGGAATCCTCGGGTGCAGATGACTCAAGCTCCAGCGAAGGTGAGTCGCAAGGTCAGGAGCCACCCGACGGAGGCCAGGGGGGCCAAAGCCCATCAGAGCGTGAACGCCAAGAAAAACTTGAGCAACGAAACCGGGAGCAGGCAGAGCGCTTGCGGGAAGAAAGAGAAAAGGGTGGCGGCCAGGTCACTGGGGGCTGGTAGGATTCCACAGTTTCTCCACAGCTTCGTCCCGGCGACCGCCCGGGTTATCCTAGGGTCTGTGAAGAAACCTGTGGAAAATGGGGTGGGGGGAGTTGG
>CAYFNQ010000013.1:7985-15780 GCA_964344535.1 uncultured Actinomyces sp. | reverse complement strand
GGGTTATCCTAGGGTCTGTGAAGAAACCTGTGGAAAATGGGGTGGGGGGAGTTGGCAGAGGTGTCTGAGTGACTAGCGATGGGTCGCAAGCGTGGGAACAGTTCAAGCGTGCGCCAGAAAACCCGCTTACAAAGTCTGAGCTGGCGGCCGCCGTGCGCTACACGCTGGGTGTCCTAGAAGAGCGCTATCCGGGCCGCGCAGTTGAGGTTCGAGTTGTGCCCGTAGCTGCCGTGCAGGTTCTGGAAGGCGTCACGCACCGGAGGGGAACTCCTCCGGCTGTAGTAGAAATGGACGCTCACACGTGGCTGTCCTTGGCAGCCGGAACAGAAAGCTTCGCGCAAGCTGAGGGCCGCGGTGACGTGGATGCCACCGGAGAACGCTGCGATATTTCGGACCTTCTACCTTTGGATTAGCCCGGTTCGGTTAGCTTGAGGCCGTGGTCTTTCCACCCTTGGCCTTGGCACCAGCCTTGTTAGCGCCGGCCTTTTTAGTGCTGGCCTTCTGGGCATGCGTTTGCTCTTCTTCCTCTTCCAGAGCAATCACGCGGTTGGTACCCTTGGTCGCCAACTGGCGAAGGAGCGTGGCGACAACTGCCGACAGGGCGGCAAACACCGCGATCTGTACCAGGTTCTGGTGCGCTGCATCGCTGTCTTCTGACGGGGGTGGGGAGCCAAAAACGGTCTTCCAAACTGTCGTTGTCACCTTCGGTGCCAGAAAACTTGCTGCGGTGGTCCCGATTAGAGTGATTAGCTTTGCGTTTAGGTTCACAGTGGCTCCAAGTGCTAGGGCGGACGGCGTAGGCCGCCTAGGTACACGTTAAGGGTAGCCTCATTGTGTGACTCTTGAAGCTCCAAACCGGCAGTTGGCTATCCGCTTTGCATCGGCACCTATCCTGGCTCTTTTCGCCTTTTCGGTGTCCGGTTGCACAGCATCTCTCCCGGCGGACGGCTCTGGTCCGCTTGGGACGGGCCAACCACCCGCGCTAGTGGTCGCCTCCCCAGAGGGGCCATCGTTTCCGGCTTGGTTCGTGCGCGAAGTTCACGAAGAAACCGGCGTGCTTCTCACAGAAGTCAATCCGCAGAACATCGTCGACGAAACCGATGTTGATGAGGTCACCGATCTGGAACCTGGGGGTCCGGCGCAAGCTGACGCTGTGCTGTACGCAGTTGACCCTGCCGAAAATAATCTAGGGGGTACCCAAATTGGGGTGGACGCAAACTGCCTCCTTGTAGACACCGCGTGGTTCGGCGCAAACGCGCTGCCGGTACCAGCAGATCTGGGTGAGGGTGATGAGGGAGTCGAATCGGGCTCCATCTTGCTGACGGTGCGCCCGCAGTGGGTCCCCACTGAAGGACAGCCGCGCTGGGAACGCATCGATGAGCCCTGCGTTTCCACCGGCGTGTTTTTGGTGGCCTCCGATGCCATTTCTGAACGTGCTTCCCGCCAGCTGTCGAAGGTTCAGGACTTTCTTTTGTCGCAGCCAGGTCAGCTGGCGCTAGCGCGAAGCGGGATTGCTTTCCCGTTGGAAATATCAAGTGGCGACAGCATCTACGTTGTCTCCACCGATGACAAGGAGCTGGAAGTCACCTACCCGGAACTGGGATAGGCCCCGAACTGGAGTAGGGATCGGGCCCGCTGGCCGTCGCTATTGCAGCAGCTTGGGGGAGATGCGACACTCATTGCCGATCTTCATGTCAGCAATAAGTCCCTGCTCTCTCAATTCTTCCAGTCGCTCCACGGCACGCTGTTTCACCTGCCACGGGTCAATCGTGTTCAGGTAGATTCGGGTCCCGCCTTCGAACCCGGCCAGCGTGCTAATTCGCCATTTCAAGAGCATGCGCCAACGCATGGGAGAGTCAACCGAAGGTGGTCGGTAGTACCACTCTTCATTCGTGGGGATCTGCGTGCCGGTGGCGGCGTGAGCGGCGTGAAGCAGGTCCGAAATGCCACGGAGCTCTTCGGGCGTTGCTTCCCACGGGTTCTTAGGTGCCCCCAACGGCCATACTGCGATGGACGGGTAGCGGTGACCAAACCCAGCAAGGACAACGCCGTAGTCGTTTTGAGCAATCAGAAGTCCGCGGGTAACCGCCACTTTCAAAATGTCCTCGTAAATCTCCGGGCGCTCCTGGAGACGATCCAGTTCGGACTGGGACTGCACGGACAACTGGTCGATCGCTACCAGCTGTTTATGCAGGTGGTCGAATGAGGCTCCAGCTGGTTTCAGCCAGTTTTGGAAAACTGACACGTACTGCACGGCTGGATCAAGGTGAAACAGGTCGTCTAGCGCTTTCACGGTCATCTTCATGTACTGGTAGTGCTCATCGGGTGTCAGCGTTCCAGAGCCCGCCAACTGATCACTGGTCTTCGCGCCGTCGACGTAGTGGCGCCGGGCAATGATCAGGTCGTGACCGCCAGAAAAGAAACCGTTCGCCTGTTGAAGTTTGTCCGAATCGGTCATGGCGGCGAAGTCTTCTTCGCTCATCCCAGAGGCCAACATTCGGGCTTTGACGACCGACATGACGTGGTTGTAGCCCGCATCTGAGGCTAGGTAGTCAGCCATTCGTCGGTGCTGCGCTTCTGAAGGAACGTGACCGTGGTTTAGGTGCCAGTAGTTGTAGGAAACAATTTCGAACAGGTTCGGTACGCGCCTAAACTGCGCCACCGTGTCTGAAAGGTGACTGGCGCTTAGGTTCTGGAGGGTTTTCCACCTGTCTTCATCCCAGACCCGACGCGACTTTTCAGGTGGCGTGTCCAAGTAGCGGGACTGGCAAAAGGCGCAGAATTTCCCGTCGTGGTCCCAGTCGATAGGTGTGGGGTCAGGTAGGGCTGACGGTAGGGGACGGTTCCCCCGCCCCGGCACCGTCCAAACTTCCGTACCGGTAAGCATGTTTGTTTGCTTCACGGTGCCGTCAGCTAGACGGAGGATGGAGTCTTCTTTGTAGGGAGTGTTAGGGATTGCTCCGCCTTGGGGCTTTTTCAAAGTAGTCACGCAGTAGGTCAGTTGCTTTCCAGGGTTGCAGCAGTCGCTGCAACTTCAACGAAGATCTTTCCGTTTGCGCCAGTGGTCATGCCGCTCCCTCTTCGTCTCAAACGCCAATGTCTGGGGCTCTTCCGAGGTCTGAACCCGGTCAAGCAAGCCCTGCTAATTCTAGCTGGTTTATCCACTAACCGGCCGTGGGGGATTGCGCGAGGAGCGAATGTCGGATGGAAAGCGTAGCCTTTTGATAGCCGAGCAGAAAAGAGATTGTCATGGCAAATGGAATGAACGCCCCGATGAACCCACAGGCACAGCAAGCCCCCCAGGAGCAGGAGTCAGTTATGCAGCAGGAGGAAGCTGAAGGACAGCAGCGCTACCAGCAGGCGATGCGCAGGCCAATGGGTCCGTTCGGTGTAGGTAACGACCGCTTGGACATGGCAGCTGCCGCCCTTGATGCTGCGATGCGGCGCATCGGAAATGACCCCACAATTGGAGAGGTCTTGGAAGTGGCGCAGATTCAAGCTCTCATTGCTGTCGCAGGCGAACTGCGTAGTATCCGGGAGTCAGGGATCAACCAGGGCGATGTCATGTAGTTGATGCAGCAAAGAGCCCGGGCAGTCGACCACCTTGGTGGCCTTGCATGCCCGGGCTTTTGCAATCTTTGCGGAGCGAGCCTCCGCTGGGATCAGTTGTCTGCGGTCGTTAGCTGGTTTTTTCAGCCGAGTGCTTAGCGTTGTAGGTGTCCTTGATTCGTCCGCCTACTTCTTCGTCAATGTTCGTCCAGTACTCAAAGACCCGCGACAGCACGGGCTCCTCCACGTCGCCCAGGCTGCCGACCACTGTCTCCACTAGCCTGTCGCGTGCCGGCTCATCGTAAACTTCGCGGATCAGGGTGTGGGCCTGACCCCAGTCGTCGTCCTCAGAGTGCAGCGTGTAGGCCGCACGAACCATTTCGCCATCTGACTCCCAGCCGTTGGGCTCAATCAGTTGCTCATCTTGGTATGCACGTCCGTATGAGTTCGGGGCGTAAACCGGGGCAGCACCGGTGTGGTGGTACTGCATTGCGCCTTCCTTGTCATAGGAGTTTTGAGTGTTGATTGGTTGGTTTACCGGCAGTTGGTTGTAGTTCGTTCCAATCCGGTTTCGCTGCGCGTCGGGGTATGAGAAGACGCGGGCTAGGAGCATCTTGTCCGGTGACACACCTGTTCCTGGAACCATGTTCGACGGGCTAAACGCAGCTTGCTCAATTTCCGCGAAATGGTTCGTCGGGTTCTCATTCAACGTGAGCTTGCCGACCTCAATGCGCGGGTAGTCCTTCTGCGGCCATGTCTTGGTTAGGTCGAAGGGGTTGAAACGGTAGTCCTTAGCATCCTCGTACGGCATGACCTGGACATACAGTGTCCAGCTTGGGTGGTCGCCGTTTTCAATGGCGTCGAACAGGTCGCGCCGGTGTGCGTCTGCGTCCTGCCCTGCCAAAACCATGGCTTCTTCATTCGTCAGGTTTTCGACCCCCTGGTCGGTGATGAAGTGGTAGCGGACCCAGAACTTCTCCCCTTCCTCATTCACCCACATGTAGGTGTGCGAGGAGTAGCCGTTCATGTGACGCCAATCCTTTGGCAGCCCGCGATCACCCATAAGGTATGTGACCTGGTGAGCGCTTTCGGGAGACAGGGTCCAAAAATCCCACTGCATGTTTCCGCTGCGCAGGCCGGAATCCGGGAGGCGTTTTTGAGAGTGGATGAAGTCGGGGAACTTCATGGGGTCGCGAAGGAAGAAGATTGGAGTGTTGTTTCCAACCATGTCAAAGTTGCCGTCTTCCGTGTAGAAACGTGTTGCAAAACCGCGCACGTCCCTCCACGTATCGGGTGAGCCCAATTCTCCAGCCACAGTTGAGAAGCGCTGCAGTACGCGTGTTTTTTCGCCCGGCTGCAGGAACTTCGCCTTCGTGTATTTGGAGACGTCCCCCGTGACTTCGAATTCCCCAAATGCGCCGCCGCCTTTTGCGTGAGGGCTGCGTTCTGGGACGCGTTCGCGGTCAAAGCGGGCCAGTTTTTGCACCAGTGCAACGTCGTGCAGCAACAGGGGTCCGTCGCGGCCAACACTCATTGAGTACGCGTCGGATGGGCGAGTCTCCCCACTTTCCGTTGTGGATGGGTGCTTAGGATCGAATTTCAATTTTTCCTCCGGATCTACGTGGATTGTGGCGTAGCTTCTTTACTGCAACTCTCACAAAGCCCGTGGTAGAACACTTCTGCCATTTCAATGGTTAGGTGATCCGCGTTATCGGGCGTGATGCAGGGGACGTGGTCGACCGAACACGGGACATCCACTAAAGCACCACAGCTCCGGCACAGGAGGTGGTGGTGGTTGTCTTTTCGTTCAATCTCATACCGGGCAGCCCGGTTGTTCGGGGTAACTTTCCGGACCAAACCAACTTCGGTAAGGGCGTGGAGCGCGTCGTAAACGGCTTGCTTTGACACGGACCCCAGCTGGTCACCCACAAGGGCTGCCACACTTTCGGCCTCTGCATGCTGATGCTCATGGAGCACCTTCAAAGTTGCGATTCTAGGCGACGTAACACGCAGTCCCGTAGAACGCAGCGTTGCGGTTACATCACTCAGTATCACAAGAACAGCATAGGTCCTTATTTGGAATAAGTCTAAACAAGGACCCAGTAGTTCAAGGCTGACGAGCGCAAAGGTGGTGGATCAAAGCTCGGTTAGCTCTGGTCCGCCAACCACCCGGCTGCCTGAGCTGAAAGACTCTCAAGAAGAGCCAGAGCTTCCTGGCCCTTGTCCGCAGGCACAAAGAAGTGGTCGTGGTAGGCGCCAGCAAGCACGTTGCAGGCGATGCCGCGCGAAGCAATGGTTGACGTTGTGATGGCCGTGATCCCCACCGCGTGCAAGGAAGTGTGTGCGCCCGTTGATATGCGGGTGAACGGTTGATCTGTGGGCAGCCCAAAGCTTGCGGCATCCTCCACGCTTGCTACCACCGTGCACCCTTCCGCTTCCGCTATCACCGCGAAAGTAGCTAGGCCCTGCGGGACCTCCGGTAGGGATAGGTAGACGTAGTCGCCTTCAATCTTGGGATCCAGTGCTGCAAGAGCCTGATCCAAATCGTCCATTGCTGTCATAGCTCGAAAGTCTAATTCCCTTTGGGGATTGGCCAAAGGCTGTCTCAGCTAGCCGCGTGCAGCGCGGATGTCCTCGATCTCCCAAAAGAAGCTGGTCCCATCAGGCACGTTATTTCCAAACAGCTGGGAGATGGTCACCAGCGTAAAGCCCCGTTCCAAAAGTCCATCAACAATGTCTTGGGCTACAGCCACCGTGGTGTCGTGGATGTCGTGCATCAGGACGATACCGTCGACCTGCGCGTCCCAAACTGACTGGTTGATGATTGCTTCAGCACCGGGCTGCTGCCAGTCGTTGGTGTCCACTGTCCACAGGATCGCGGGCATGGCCGTTGCGGCCCGTGAACGATCGTTCATGTCACCGTAGGGCGGGCGCATGAACCGCACTTCCTGACCTGACACTTCCAAGACCTTGGCGTTCGTTTCACTAATCTCTTGCGCAATGGCCTCATCGGTTAGCGCAGTGAACGCCGGGTGGCTCCAAGAGTGATTCGCAATTTCGTGTCCCTCAGCGGCCGCGCGTTCTAGGATCTCTTCGTTCCCAGCAATGTTTTGACCCAAGACAAAGAAGGTTGCTGCAGCGTAGGGCTGGTCCGCGTAGGCATCTAGGACCGTGGGGGTCAGGTAGGACGGCCCGTCGTCATACGTCACGGCCACACAGGGGACCAGGTTGCAGTCCACGAATTGCTTCCCAGCAGGCACGGGGGCCGGACCTTCCCATGGCGCATCTGCAGCCTTAGCTTCCGAAATAGCGTGGCCAAGGGGCGTCAACAATTCCTGGGAGCGTTGCGCGGGGATGACCAGTGATTCAGACTTGGGCTGGTAGTTTGGGTCTCCCGCTGCGATCACGGAAGTGAAGTCACCGGTAACACTGACAACTACGTCTCCCTTGTCTGTGAAGCCCACGTTGTAGAGCGAGGACCCAAGGTCCTCCAAAGTCTCTGGAGTCGGTGCAAGCACCTGGTCCCCACTCATGGGTCGTTGCAAACGCAGCCCGTCATAGAGGGCGTCTAGAAGTATGGGAAGAGCTGCGGGCTGGATAAGCTCTTTACCCTTGGCTACCTCACCGGTTGCGGTGTCCGTGTAGAGAACTTCGACCCAGTCCGAAGCAACATCGGTGGAGCTGCCGCGCACGAAACGAACCCGCTCACCAAACGTTGTCCCCGAAGCTAAGACGGGTTCGCAGGTTATCGCCAACTGGGTTTCACTGCCTTGCAGTGCTAAGGACGGGTCATCCAGGATTTCCCGCGCGGGAAGAGAAGTTGACCCCAGAACACAACCGCGGTCCAACAAGTCTGCTGAACGGTCATGGGCTTCCGGGAAGTATGTGAGCTCCCGGGTAGCGGCTTGGTGATCCAGCTGTTGGGCGACGATCGCGGCTAGCTCTACGTTGAAGGGCTGCTCCCCCGGGAGGTACGCCCAGCGCGCCTGCGATCCGGTAGAGGACAGTATCCGCTGCCCGTTCAGTCCAGGAACTTCCAGATCTGTCGGGTAAACGAACGCTTCACCAATCGTCACTGGCGGGGGCGGTGGTGGTGGTTTAGCGCTACTGCCACTTTGTCCAACCTCTTGGTTCGGAGAGCAGCCAGCAAGAAGGAGTGTTGCGACAGCGGCAAGGGCAGGTAGGGCTACCGCGCGCCTTGTCATCCTAGAGCGAACCATTGAAACCACCGCTTTCTTGCAGATGT
>CAYFNQ010000013.1:0-7885 GCA_964344535.1 uncultured Actinomyces sp. | reverse complement strand
TGAAGGGTTCCAGACGTTCCATCTTGTCCGGGTCCATTCCTCTACGTCCTGCTGGTCCTTCTTCCAGCTTCGTGATTCTTTCCATTTCTTCAAAGCCCAGGTGGAAGTCGAATACTTCTAAGTTTTCGCGCATCCGCTGTTTCGTGGAGGCCTTGGGGAACAGGACGTCCCCGCGCTGCAACCCCCAGCGAATCGCTACCTGGGTCGCGGACTTCCCGTACTTTTCGCCAATGTCGCCTAGCTCAACGCTGTCCACGACCCGACCCTTCGCAAGGGGACCCCATGCCTGGGTAATGATCCCGTGGTTTCGGTCGAAACGATGCAGCTCTTCGTTTTGGTAGAAGGGGTGGGACTCAATCTGATTGACCATCGGCTTCACAAGAGCCGACTCGTAGACTTTTTGTAGGTGATGCGGCAGGAAGTTTGAGACACCGATTGAGCGGACTTTGCCCTGCTCCAAGAACTCCTCCATCAACGCCCAGGTGGCTCCCAGGTTTCCGCCGTAGTACATGGGCAGGGGCCAGTGAACTAGGAACAGATCCAAGTAGTCGGTTTGCAGCTCCTCTAGCGTTTTCTCCAAAGAGTCCCGCGCCGGAGTGGGGTTATGGTTCGCATTGTCCAGCTTCGAAGTGAGAAACAGCTGGTCGCGGGGAACACCGGAGGCTACCCAAGCCCTACCTACCGCGTCCTCATTCCCATACATTTGTGCGCCATCAATCTGACGGTACCCGACTTCCAAAGCCTGGGAAACCAGTTCTTCTGCCCGGTCACCAAGCTGGTAGGTCCCAAACCCCAGTTGGGGGATCTGGACGCCATTCATCATCACCAAGTTCGGGATGCGCACCATGTTTAGCTACTCCTATTCGGCCCAGCCTCTTTCTTCAGATGAGTCCAGTTCGGCGGGCCCCACAAATTGAGCGTTGTACAGACGCGCATACGCCCCGCCCTCATCAAGGAGTTGCTGGTGCGTGCCTTGTTCCACGACGTCTCCGTCTTCCATCACCAAAATAGTGTCAGCGTCGCGGATCGTTGACAGGCGGTGGGCGATAACGAACGCGGTCCGCTCCTTACGTAGCTTCTCCATTGCCGTTTGCACAACTACTTCTGTTCGCGTGTCGACCGAGGATGTGGCCTCGTCCAAAATCATGATTTCCGGATCAGCAATGAAAGCGCGCGCAATGGTGAGTAGTTGGCGCTCACCGACGGACAAAGTGTCCCCGTCATCCGCCACGGCCGTGTCATACCCTTCGGGCAGTTGGCGGACCAGGCGGTCCACGGAAGTTTCTTTAGCGGCTTTACGCACCTGGTGGAGATCAGCTCCGGGTTTGCCGAAAGCGACGTTTTGTTCGATGGTGCCGTCAAACAGCCACGTGTCTTGAAGGACCATGCCTATCTTGCGGCGCAACTCATCCTTGTTGATTTCCGCAATGTCCACGCCGTCCAGCAGTATCTGGCCGCTGTCGACCTCATAGAACCGCATAAGCAGGTTGACCAACGTTGTTTTGCCGGCTCCTGTTGGGCCGATGATGGCCACCATTTGGCCTGGTTCGACTTTTACCGACAGGTCCTTGATGACCGGCTTGTCTGGCTCATAGCCAAACCACACGTTCTTGAACTCAATTGAGCCCTTGCCGTCAGGTTTCTTATCGCCAATGTCGGGGGCCATCTCTTTGGCGTCTAGGAACTCGAAGACGCGTTCCGCTGACGCCAACCCTGATTGGAGGAGGTTAGCCATGGAGGCTAGCTGGCCCACGGGTTGGCTGAATTGGCGTGAGTACTGGATGAATGCTTGCACTTCGCCCAGTGTCAGGCTCCCGCTTGTCACCAGCACCGCTCCACCTACTGCAACTGCAACGTAGGAAAGGTTGGAAACGAACGACATGATGGGGCTAACCAGGTTCGAAATGAACTGGGCTTTGAAGGACGCTTTGTAGAGAGCTTCATTGCGCTTGTCAAAACGGTCTTCATAGTGGCGTTGCAGTCCAAAGAGGGTAACAACGTCGTGGCCGGTAATGGTTTCCTCAACCACGTCAGAAACTTCGCCGGTAGCTTTCCACTGACCGCGGAAGTGCGGCTGGGCTTTCTTCATCAAAACGCCGGCCATGACCGCTCCCACGGGCAAAACCAGCAGGGCGACAAGGGTGAGTCGCCAAGACATTGACAGCATCATGGCGGCGATGCCGATGATGGTGAAGACGGAGTTGAGGAATTGGGTAAGGGTCTGCTGTAACGTCTGGGTGATGTTGTCGACGTCGTTTGTCACCCTGGACAAGATGTCGCCACGCGAATGGCGGTCAAGGTAGGAAAGTGGCAGGCGGTTGATTTTAGCCTGGATCTCCTGGCGCAGGTTCCAGCCGGTGTTTTGGACCACGATCCTGGCAATTTGGCCTGAAGCCCAGCCAAGGAAAGCTGAGGCGACGTAGATGCTCATCACGACCATCAGGGCTCTGCCCAGGGCTCCAAAATCAATGCCCTGCCCTGGTACAACGTCCATTGCGGACATCATTTCTGCAACCCGGGTTTCACCCTTGGCTTTCAGGCCTTCAATTACCGTTTCCTTGGAGACTCCGGCCGGCAGGCGTGAGCCGATGTAACCGGAAAAAACCAGGTTGGTGGCGTTCCCCAACAGTCTGGGCGCCATCACACCCAGGACTACGCCGGCCAAAGAAAAGAGCGCTACGGCAGCCAGCAGCAAACGGTTTCCGGCTAGCAGTCGCACGAACCGCTTTAGGGTGCCTTTGAAGTCTTTAGCTTTCGCTCCCGGCTGCATGCCGCGCGGGCCGCCACGGCCGTGAGGACCGCTCATGCTGCCTCCGTTCCTGCTTCTTGTGACGCCACAATTTCCTGGTAGGCCTGCGAGGTTTCTAGTAGTTCTTCGTGTGTGCCCCGCTGAACGATGCGGCCGTGCTCCAGGACCAGAATCTGGGTGGCGTGACGAATTGTGGCGACCCTTTGGGCAACAATCAACACTGCGGCGTTTCCTACGTAGCGGCGCAAACCGTTGCGGATCTTTGCGTCTGTCGCGTAGTCCAACGCGCTGAAAGAGTCATCGAAAATGTACAGGTCCGCTTTGCGGAACAGGGCGCGGGCCATTGTGAGCCGTTGGCGTTGTCCGCCGGAGAAGTTCTTACCTCCGGGCTCGACCGCATAGTCCAAGCCGCCTTCAAGTTTGTCAACAAATTCGCTTGAAGCGGTGGCTTCCAAACTGGCTTCAATCCGAGCTGTCTCTGCGGGGTCGGGTTGCTCTAGCCCGCTAACCGTGTAGGCAACGCTGCCGCTGAACAGGTAGGCCGTTTGTGGGACGAAGCCGATGTGTTCACGCAATTTTTCAGGGTCGACCTGTTTCACGTCCGTTCCGTTCACTAAAACTCTTCCGGAACTTGGATCCATGAGGCGTGGGAAAAGGCTCGCCATGGTCGACTTGCCGCTACCGGTCGTCCCAATGATTGCTGTTGTAGTGCCCGGCTCTAAAGTGACGCTAATGTCTTTTAACACCGGCTCTTCAGCACCCGGATATTGAACGGTTGCAGACTCCAATGAAAATGTGAGCGGACCGCTTGGTAGGGGTTTGCGCTGATTCGGTGGCGGTGCGGTCACCGATGGTTTGGCGACTAGAACCGCATTGACCCGGCGGGCTGTGACGGTAGCTCGCGGCAGCATGAAGAACATCATTGAGGCCATCATCGTGGCTCCAAAAATGATCATCAGGTAGCTGATGTACGCGAAAAGTGCCCCGATTTCCATTTCGCCAGAGTTGATTAGGGAGGCGCCAAACCAGATGACGGCAACCGAACCGAAGGAGGCAACTAGGGACAGGATCGGGAAGATTAGTGCGAAGACAGCGCCGATGCGTAGCGCCACCTTTTTCAAAGCACTGTTTGCATCCGTGTAGCGGTTATCAAAGTCGCCTTGGCGAACGAACGCGCGAATCACACGGATGCCAGAAAGCTCTTCACGCAAGACCGTGTTCATGCCGTCCAAGCGTTCCTGCTGACTGAGGAACAGCGGGTTCAAAACCCTCCAAGCTAGAACAACGATGATCCCGATAGCCGGAACAACGACTGCCAGAATCCAGCCCAGGTGAACGTTGGTGCGCAACGCCATGAAGATGCCGCCCAAACCCATGAGGGGCGCGGAGACGATGAACGTGAAGATCATCAGAACAACCATTTGTATTTGCTGGATGTCGTTTGTCGCCCTAGTGATAAGGGAGGGGGCGCCAAAGTCGTGCACTTCGCGAACCGACAGCTCTTGGATGTGGTCGAACAACTCCGCGCGCAGGTAGGCGCCCAAACCCATTGCTAAACGAGCCGAATAGTAGACGGCGACCCCTGCCGCAATCCCCTGCATGGCGGAGACTGCCAGCATGATGGCGCCCAGCTGCCACACTTTTCCAACGTCGCCCGTGACAACCCCGTTGTCAATGATTGACGCGTTCAGGTCAGGCAGTAAGAGCGCGCCGATGGCGGCTAGTAGCTGCAGGCCTAACACAGACCAGACCCGCGCCATGTTCATGCGCAGGTAGGGCCAGGCAACTTTCCAAAGCACGTAGCCTCCTAACGTTGCATCCAGCCCATAGGCTACGTGGCTGGAAGCCCGGCGGGTTGAATGTGTGAGCGCCAGTACTCTTCCATTACTTGCCCCAGCAAAGGCGTGTCATCAACGTGGGACATTTCCCTTGTCGAGTGCATGGACAGCAGTGGAATCCCCACGTCTACCACTGGAACGCCGAGCCCGGCCGCTAGCGCCGGTCCAATGGTGGACCCGCTGCGTAATGAGCTTTCTGAAACAAAGTACTGGGTTTCAACGCCCGCTTTGTCACAAGCTTCTTCCCAAAGGGCGGCGCTAACCGCATTGGTGGCGTAGTTCTGGTCGGCATCTAACTTCAGTACGGGGCCACGGCCCAGAACTGGTCTTGTATCTGGGTCATGCAGTTTCGGGTAGGCGGGATGTACGGAATGGGATGCGTCAGAAGAGACCACTGAGCTGCGCGCCAGCATCCGTTCAAACTCCTCGTCACTGCGACCCACCAGGCGGGCAATTCGTTCCAGCGCCCTAGGGAGCAGGGCACCCGCCGCTCCTGTCGCAGTTCGTGACCCCACTTCTTCATGGTCAAAAATTGCTAGCACCGGAATCCGGGCAGGGCAGCTTAGGCTTTCGGTGGACACGGCAGCCAACGCGTTCGCTGCAGCAAACGCCGACGAAAGGTTGTCCTGACGCCCCGCCGCGATGAACTGGCCCCTGGAGCCAAAGATTGCTGGTCCCTGACTGGGGTACAGGAACAGGTCGGTTGCGACAATGTCGTCAGCGTCCAGGTCAGCACAGTTGGCGACCAGTTCCATTATTTCTGCATCCGGCTCATCAACCGTCCAAATTGGCTGCATGTGCTGCTGGGGATCCAAAACCAACCCGCGCGCGTTAACTGTGCGATCCAAGTGGACCGCTAACTGTGGAATGCGGGCAATGGGAGGTGTTGTCACCAGGTGTCTTTTACCGTCTTTGTCTACCAGTTGCCCGGCGATAAGCAGCTCTCGGTCAAGCCACGAGTTCAGCAAAGGTCCCCCGTAAACCTCCACCAGCAGCTCACCAAAACCATCGGCAGTTCGACGTGACGCAGTTGGTTTTAGTTTCAAACTGGGTGAGTCGAAATGGGCGCCAACTATTGCGAAAGAGGGAGGGCAGCTTTCCGGACCACTGGGGAGGACCCACGCTAGCAACGTGCCCTGGTCCGTGAAGAAGTAGCCTCCGGGGGCGCTTGGCCACGCCTCATCCTGCGTCACTTCCGTGAAGCCGGCTGCCTTCAGGATGTCTCCGGTTTGCTGCGCGGCGTGGTAGGGGGAGGGGGAGGAGGCAAGGAAGTCAAAATATGCTTGAGTGTAGCTGTCAGGCTCTCTGGTCAACGCGGCGTCATCTTTCATACTTTGTAACGGTAGATGTTTGTTTCCCGCGGCTCGAATCCACAACGCACGTAGAGCCTGTTCGCTGCTTCACGGGACGGTCGGGACGTGAGGTCCACCGTTGCCAAGTCCAGTTGGCCAGCCAATTCTAAGGCGGCGTCAACCAGTGCCTGTCCGGCACCGCGGCCCCGAGCCTGTTCGTCAACCACCACATCTTCAATCCAGCCGCGTTTCCCCGTGGGGATCGTAAAGGTGGCCAGGGTTAGCATCCCCAGGACCTGCTCATCTTGACGGTACAAAAAGAGGTAGACGCCTTCTTGGTCCAAAAGATCTTGCAAGTCGCTCTGTGAAAGTGCAGGAGCAGAGGAAGACAGCTGGCTCATCAGTGTATTTATGGGCTCCAGCAGGTCGGGGCTGTGGGACGTCACCAGTTCAACGCTCAAAAGGACTCCTTTATCTAGCTTCCTACCCTATTACCCCGCACTACCCACTCCTCCAAGCGCGCCCAAGTCTTCGCGTTCATCCCAAACCAGGGCCCCATACCGGCCCGTGGTGCGGTGGCAACGGTTTGTGTCTGCGTGAACTTCATGATCCCTTCCACGCCGTGACGCCGCCCTGTACCTGAGCCTTTCATGCCTCCAATCGGCGCGCTTGCCGCCCCCCAAGTGGCCCGAAAATCGCCGTTCAGACTCACAGATCCCACACGAAGGAAAGCAGCGACAGCAGCCGCCTCTTTCACTGAAGGCCCCCAAACAGAAGCATGAAGCCCGTACGTGGAATGGTTGGCTAGACGGATGGCTTCTTGGACGTCCTGGTACGGATACAAAGCGACTATGGGACCAAAGGTCTCTTCTGCGAACAATCGGGCTTCGGGTCCAACGTGAGTAAGGAGCGTTGGGCTGTAGCCGGACGGGCCCAGCCGCGCGTCAAAATCTCCGCCAATCACCACCTTCGCCCCGGTTGCAACTGCCTGCTCCACAAAGCGCGACACCTTTTGGGCATGGTCGGCGCTGATGAGGGGCCCGTAGTCCTCGCCCCATGAGAAGCTGCGACCGCCTTGAAGTACGGCGGTGCTGGCTTTGAGCTTTCCTACTGCCTGAGCAAACACGTTTTGGGGAACGTAGACCCGCTCAATGGAGACGCAAAGCTGACCGGAGTTAGGGAAAAGCTCATTTACGGCCCGCTTGGCCCACACGCCCAGGTCTGTGCCGGGGAGAACAATTGAAGGATTCTTCCCGCCCAGTTCCGCAGAGAACCCAATCAAGCGCTTTCCGCACACGGCCGCGATCTGCTTTCCGACGGCGGATGAGCCCGTGAACATGATGTAGTCAGCCTGCTCAACAAGCCATGTCCCGACTAGGGACCCGGAGCCAAACACGACCTGGAAAACGTTTCTTGGCAGCCCCGCGGCCTCCAACAGTGCGGCCACCATGATGGCTGTAAGCGGCGTCGCGGAAGCCGGCTTTAACACCACTTGATTCCCGGCGGCCAGAGCGGCGGCAGCATCCGAAAACGCCAGCGTGAACGGATAGTTCCAAGGCGCAATCACCCCGACCGTGCCGTAGGGGACGAAACTAGTTTTCGCGTGAGTGACTAAGGGGAATGCCCCCGGATGCCGCCTTGGTTTGAGCACGCGGTTCGCGCTTGCGGACAGAAAGCTTGTGTTAGCAGAGACGTCAAGCAGCTCATCGAACGCTTGCGAACGTGCTTTTCCTGTTTCCCACTGAAGCACGTCAAGTATCTGCGCTTGCCGCTTCCACATGAGTGCTTTGAAACGTCGCAGATAAGTTAGGCGCTGTCGGACAGGCAGTGAAGCCCACCTCGCATCACGCGACTGTTTCAAGACTTCTTTCAACATCTCAGGTGTTGTCGCGGGAGGGCTGGGTAAGGCAGTCCCGGTGAGCGGAGATACTGCTGGCCCAAACGAAGGAGTCGTGCCTAACCACTCCTTCCAGGAGGGCACAACCGCCTGAAATGAGGCCCACGCT
>CAYFNQ010000012.1:30823-33021 GCA_964344535.1 uncultured Actinomyces sp. | reverse complement strand
GCGGAGGATGGGGGATTCGAACCCCCGAGGGCTTTAACACCCAACACGCTTTCCAAGCGTGCGCACTAGGCCACTATGCGAATCCTCCGGTGTTGGCCCAACTTGTGGTCAAACCAACGGGTAAAGCCTAGCGAACATTATGCGCGGGACAAACCTAGGAAACTGTGGGGTTGCGCCCATCCGGAGTTTTGTCCCGTTTTGCCCGAAAACTTCGTCGCGTTCTGGCCGAAGCTGCTGCCCGCTACTGCAGTGCGGCTAGGGCAGCTTCGTAGTTGGGTTCTTGCTTGATATCGGGGACCTGCTCGGTGTAAATCACGTTGCCGTCCTCATCGACAACTACCACCGCACGGGACAGCAGTCCCTCCAAGGCTCCGTCCACCATCTCTACGCCGTAGTCGTCACCAAATGAGGAGCGGAAAGCGGAGGCGGTGATGACGCCGTCGATGCCCTCTGCCCCACAAAACCGTTCAAAAGCAAATGGCAGATCCTTGGAAACGCAGACCACCGTCGTGTCATCCAGGTCCGCGGCCAGTGCGTTAAAGCGCCGAACTGACATGGCGCAGATGCCTGTGTCTACGGAAGGGAAGATGTTCAAAACTAGCCGCCCCTTGGGGAGGTCTTCTGACTTCACTTCGGAAAGGTCCTTGTCGACCAGCGTGAAGCTAGGAGCTTGTGAGCCAACTTCGGGCAGCGAACCAACGGTGTTTACGGGATTTCCTGCAAGAGCTATTTGTGTCATATCCCCATAGTTGCACGCCAAAGACACTCTGGGAAGGTGTGCTTTGCCCGTGTATGATGGAGGCGGTTCTCCGTGCGACGACATCCCCTGAACCTCCCTAGGGCCGGAAGGCAGCAAGGATAGGGGTGCCCTGTCGGGTGCACGGAGACCATTTGTTTAAAGCTTGCTAACCAAAGGGTGCGCCAGGGGTTTTGCACAGGGGCGCAAGATGGCCATGTTGGTGTCGGAGCAGTGCCCTAAGGTTTGAGTGTGACAACAGCGCTTTATCGCAGGTATCGACCTGACACGTTTGCCGATGTGATTGGCCAGAGCCATGTTACGGATGCGCTGGAACGCGCCATTGATAACTCTAAGGTGGCGCACGCTTTTCTTTTTTCGGGTCCGCGTGGTTGCGGCAAGACTACTTCGGCTCGGATTTTGGCGCGGAGCCTGAATTGTGCGCAGGGGCCGACGTCGACACCTTGCGGGAAGTGTGAGTCTTGCGTGGAGCTGGCCTCCGGAGGCCCGGGATCCCTAGATGTAATTGAGATTGACGCTGCCTCACACAGCGGTGTGGCAGAGGCGCGGAGTCTGCGTGAGCGGGCTGGTTTCGCGCCGGTACGGGACCGCTACCGAATCTTCATTCTGGATGAGGCTCACATGGTGACCTCCCACGGTTTCAACGCGCTTTTGAAGTTGGTTGAGGAACCTCCGGAGCACGTCAAGTTCATCTTTGCGACGACAGAGCCAGAAAAAGTGCTCACGACTATCCGTTCGCGCACCCACCACTACCCTTTCCGGCTGGTTCCCCCGGGGACCTTGACTCCCTTCCTAAAAGAGATCGCAGCTCAGGAAGGTGTGCCTGTTGATGAGTCGGTGTTGCCGTTGGTTGTGCGCGCCGGTGGTGGCTCAGTGCGGGACTCCCTGTCCGTTCTAGACCAACTGATGGCGGGCAGTGACGACAAGGTGAGCTACGCCAGCGCGGCAAAGCTATTGGGTTTCACCGATGCAGCGCTGCTGGAACGCATGGTGGATGCGTTGGGGGCAGGCGATGGTGCCGCAGCGTTTCAGACGCTGGAGGAAGTTTTTGAGGCCGGTTTTGAGCCACGGCGGTTCCTTGAAGACCTCCTAGCCCGCTTCCGGGACCTAATTGTTTGCTCACTGGCAGGTCCGGTTAGGGCAGCTGAAATCCTGGAGGACATTCCCGCTGGCGACCTAGAGGTGATGCTCAAGCAGGCGCAGCAAGCCGGGACCAAAACTCTGTCAGCCGTGGCAGACAAGCTGGAAGAAACGCTGCGGTCAATGACGGGGGCGACCTCCCCGCGTCTGCAATTGGAGCTGCTAGTTGGGCGGCTACTTTCTGCTGGCGGGCAACCCTCCCCGGTGCAAAGCGTTCCGGCACCGGCGGCATCGGTGCCCGAACCGACAGGGGTTGAACCAACAGCGCAGAAACGGCCAGAGCCCGTGACACCTGAGCCTG
>CAYFNQ010000012.1:22569-30723 GCA_964344535.1 uncultured Actinomyces sp. | reverse complement strand
ACAGGGGTTGAACCAACAGCGCAGAAACGGCCAGAGCCCGTGACACCTGAGCCTGGGACACCCGAGCCTGTGACACCTGAGCCTGAGGCACAGGAGCCTGCCGGATCCAAGACCCAGCCGTCGGAGTCACCAGCGCCTAAGTCTGCTGTCACCGTGCAAGAACAGAATCCGACAGAGCCAGACCAGACGGAACCAGGCCAGACAGAGTCGAACTCGGTAACGCCAAGCCCGGCGCCGACAAGGCAGGTCGAAGAACCCACTATCGACCAGATGAGAGCCCAATGGACACCGCTGCTAGCGGGTCTTCGAAGCCGCAGCGCTGTGCTTTACGGTCTGATCGGTATGACCCGTGGTGTCGAAACGGTCAACGGGACTGTGAACTTCACGTTCAAGGACTCAGCTGCTGTTGACCGGTTCAAAGCTGGTGGTGGAGAACAGCACTTAGCGGAAGTCGTTAGTGAGATCTTTGGTAGGGCGCTGGGGGCCCGCGTCGGCACCGCGGAGCAGCTGGCAGGCCAGCCGGCACAGAGCGAACCTGGGGCCCCGGCACCTGAGGCACCAGCGTCCCAAGTGCCAGAGGTGCAGACGCCAGAGCCCCAGGCGTCAGAACCGCAGACAGCAGAGGCTCAGAGTGCGGACCCTGGGGTTCAAGAGCCCCAGACGTCAGAGGTGCAGACGCCCAAACCGGAGAAGCCAGAGCCGGAAACATCCGCAGCGCCTGACCCGGCCGTAGCACCTGACCTGGCCGTGGCTTCGGATCCGGCGCCGGAAGTCGTGGACTCGGTGTGGGATGAGCCAGCGCCCGAAGACCCTGCACCCACACCTACCTTTGTAACGGCGCCAAGCCAGAGCCAGCCGCAGCCAGCCACCCCATCGGAACCTGGCGACCTCTCCCGCTACGCGTCGATGCTGCCAGCAGACAGGGTCCTAGATATCCTGGGTGGCCAAATAGTTGAAGAGTTCATAGAGGAGCCCAAAGATAAGTGAGCAACTTTGACGGTGCCATCCAAGACCTAATCGAAGAGCTGGGAGCCCTCCCAGGCATCGGGCCTAAAAGCGCCCAAAGGCTTGCCTTCCACCTTCTGAACGAAGAAAAAGAAAGCGTCAAACGGTTAGTCAAAGCCATTGAGTCTGTGAAAGACAACGTGCACTTTTGCGCCACTTGCGGGAACGTTACCGAATCCGACAAGTGTCGCATCTGCGAAGACCCCAGACGCGACCAGCACGTCATCTGTGTGGTTGAGGAAGCCAAAGACATCAGCGCTGTTGAATCAACGCGAGTCTTCCGCGGTCTTTACCACGTCCTTGGGGGAGCGCTAGATCCCATGATTGGGGTCGGCCCTGAGCAGCTACGCATGAGCGAACTGTTTGCAAGACTTGCCGACGGCGCCGTCACCGAAGTTATCTTGGCGTTCAACTCATCCATCGAAGCTGACGCCACAGCCACCTACATAGCTCGCAGCGTCAACCCCATGGGAGTGTCAACAACGCGTTTAGCTACCGGATTGCCGTTTGGTGGCGACGTGGAGTACGCCGACGAAGTTACTTTAGGTAGAGCGCTTGAAGGGCGACGCAAACTTTAGCGCCGCCCTTCAACGTTAGGTTTAGTGACTACTAACTAGTCTTCTTCTACTACCTCAGCAGCTTCCTGCTCCGCAATCTGAGCGCGCACGTCATCCATGTCGACGCCGCGGATCTGCTCAATCAGATCTGCCAAAGCGGGGGCTGGCAGGGCGCCTGCCTGGCGGAAGATAGCGATGCCGTCGCGGAAAGCCATCAGCGTGGGGATCGAGGTGATCTGGGCCATCGCTGCCAGCTGCTGCTGGTCATCCGTGTCCACTTTCCCGAACACAATGTCCGTATTCTCCTCAGACAGCTTGTCGTAGATGGGGGCGAACTGGCGGCAAGGACCACACCAGGCTGCCCAGAAGTCCACCAAGACAATTGGGTTGTCGGCAATGGTTGTCTCAAAGTCGTCCAGTGTCAGATCAACGGTACTCATTTAGGCTCCTCAGTAATTCATGTCAGAAAAGGTATACGTCGCGTAGAGCCTATTCTGATGTTTGTGGCATTACCACCTGATAAGCCTATGGCATATGTTGCCCGCGCAGGAGATAAGGAACAATCGCCTCAACAATGGGCGTATTTGAGGGAAGCCACGCAAGCTCCAACGCCTGGTGTGCGTTTACCCACTTCACCTGCGTGTGGGAGCCAAGAACGCGCGGCTGCTCCCGGCTTACAACCTGGGCGAACCAGACCCACATGTGCCGGCCATTCAAAAGTGGCCAGGCCGCAAAACCCGTCCGAGCCACGGTGTCCGCACTTGGTCCAGGTAAAGGGCTGCCAATTTCTAAGTTCACCCCCAGTTCTTCGAGGATTTCGCGGCGCAACGCCTGCAAAGGATCCTCGTCCCATTCCACCTTCCCACCCGGCAGCTCAAACTTGCCCGCCAACTCTTTCGGGTAGGAGCGCTGCGCAGCCAACAGGGTGCGGGGTTGGTGCAACGAATCCACGATTGCCGCCGCAACGACAGGTTTCACTAATCTAATCTCCAAAGCTGGCGTGGAAGCATGCCGTCATCACTGATAGACTCCTCAGGTCACTTTGACACGCGGGTGTAGTTCAATGGTAGAACTCCAGCTTCCCAAGCTGGTAGCGCGGGTTCGATTCCCGTCACCCGCTCTCATTTCGCGGCAGAACCGCTGCCAGGTTAGCTGCGGCGCAAAACACCAGAGCGCAACAGCTCCGGCAACGCGTCTGCAATCTCTTCTTGAACCGCTTGCGGCTCCTTCTCAGACAAAACAGCGATTGCCGGGATGATCTGCGCAGGAACCAATTCACCATCGCAAACGCCGATGAAAGCAGCGACTGAGGAAGACACGGTGCGCTCCCTGCCCCCACCCAACCCCTGGGAGATCCGAATCAGCTCAGGGTCCGCGTGACCGGGCTGGTAGTAGCGCACTTCGCGCACATCTTCGGACTTGGTGAATGCCACATCCTCCCAGTTGGGTGGGAGGGCAACGTTTGCTAGCCGGCGAACCACGGCGGGGCCGTCCAGGGGATTGGCGTCGCTCAGGTCCTCGGCCACCAAATCCAGCCCAGGATCCACCTGCTCGCGAACTTGTAGCGCGATAGTCCCCAGCCCCACGAAATGAGTCCCGGCGCTACTGAAGTCGCCAATCCACTCGCGAAACTCACCGTCCCACACAGCGCGCTCCACCTGGTCCCCGTGTGCGTCGCGGATCCACCACTGTGCGTACTGGACGGAATCAACAAGGTCGCGTTGGATCACGACGGCGCGGACGGACCGGCCCTGCGCCAGCTGCGCGGTGGCCGCCTGCTCAATCCACTCTCTTGGGTTCTTGTCCCAGTTGGCTGGATCCGCACCGACTTCCCAGTTAGCAAGCATCACCAGCACGCCCTTGTCCGCCAGATGGTTACCGGCCTGACTGAGGACAAGGCGGATGAGGGAGTCCCGCTCTTGCAACCCGTCCCGGTAGGTGAGCTTTCGGCGCTCCCGCAGCGACTGTGGGGTGATCACAAATGGTGGGTTGGAAACAATTAGGGAGAACATCTGGTCGGCAACGGGTTCAAAAAGCGACCCCTGCAGGACTTGGATCGGCGCCTGGTTCAAAGCCGCGTTAAACCTGGTGAATTGGCAGGCGCGTTCAGAGATGTCGGTGGCAACCACACGGTCTGCGTGCTCCGCCAAATGCAGTGCCAAGATCCCGCACCCGCAACCAAGGTCCAGCGCGGAAGCCACGTGGTTCCTGGGGGTTTGCTGCAAAAGAGTTTTGGTTGCCTGCGCGATCCCCAACACGTGATCGTCAGCAGGCGGCAGACCAGTTTGAGCCTGGCCCAAGTCGGAAGCAACCCACCAGCTTCGCTCCCGGTGGAGGTCGGTTTCAGACTGAGAGTCTTCTGAGGTGACTGGGAATTGCGCGCTGTGAGGGCGCAGATCCACGGTGGCCCGCCAAGACCGGTCCGCACGGTAGGAGTCTGCCTCCGTGTCGGAGGTATCCGGGGCCAGCAACCCCAGTTCTTGTGCACCTTCCGCTTTCAAAGTTGGTAGGGCAGCACAGACCTGAGACTGGGTGAGCGACTCAGCCAAGATAAACAGTCGGGTCAGAAGAGCACTGGCGTCTGTCGCGTCTTGAAGTTCGACAGAGGCCGGCACCAACTGGTCAGCCTCCAAGGCACCCAGGGCGGCGGGGGACAAAGAGGCCTCCACCGCTTCCACCGTCCACCCCGCACTTTCAAGATCGCGGCGCAAAGCAGCGATTAGTTGCGGGTCCACTACCGGAGTTTTCATTTCTCAGCCCCCAAATTCTTGTCACAGAATCCTCGCCCACGAATCCTTGCCCAGAAAAGACGAATCCCTGCCGTTCCAAACAATCGGAACGACAGGGAAACTCTTCGCGGAGGTGGTGGGATTTGAACCCACGGTGGCTGTGACACCACACAACATTTCGAGTGTTGCACCTTCGGCCGCTCGGACACACCTCCAAGACATCTCAGCTTAGCGGCTGGACCGCCTCTACCGAAGAATCCTAGGCGTGGTCCGCAACACGCGAACCCTAATCGGCTAGTACGACCAGCTCACTGTAGGTTTCCTTGGCCTTTTCGTAGCGCGCTGCAACATCATTCCAGTTGACAACGTTCCACCAGGCGTCCACGTAAGTGCCTTTAACGTTCTTGTAATCCAGGTAGAAAGCGTGCTCCCACATGTCCAACATCAAAAGGGGAACAGTGCCGACCGGGACGTTACCCTGCTGGTCGTACAACTGGAATGTCACAAGATTGCCACTAATTGTGTCGTAAGCCAGCACTGCCCACCCGGAGCCCTGCAAGCCCATGGCAGCCGCAGTGAACTGCTTCTTAAAAGCATCAAATGAGCCAAAGCTGGCGTCGATCGCCTCTTTGAGCGCGCCCGTTGGCTCACCGCCACCCTCAGGTGACATGTTCTTCCAGAACACTGAGTGGTTCGTGTGACCGCCAAGGTGGAAGGCCAGGTTCTTTTCATACATGTTGACAGCAGCCATGTCGCCAGCTTCACGGGCGGCCGCCAGCGCTGCTACGGCTGCGTTTGCACCGTCGACGTAAGCCTGGTGGTGCTTAGAGTGGTGCAGTTCCATGATTTCTGCGGAAATGTGTGGTTCCAAAGCGTCATAGCTGTAATCAAGCTCTGGGAGGACGTAAACAGTCATCTGATTCTCCTTTGGCCGGTGGGCCGTTAGTCCTTACGTTTCAAACATATCGCTTGGCGGCATATGTTCCAAGGGGAAGCCTGGGCCCACAAACCTCTCCTAGACAGCTTCTTCACAGACTGAAACAAAGCCGCGGCAGGAACCGCGAACTGCGGGCACTATTTGACGAAGTTGGGCCGCGTCGGTATATCGTCATCCGTGGGACAGCGTCCTAGATGGCACGCTTTCCGTGTTGCGCGACCGCGCCAACAGATAAGAGAGGTTCCTGGTTGAAACTGGTCATCGTTGAGTCACCTGCCAAAGCGCAGACGATCCGCGGTTTCTTGGGTAGTGGCTACCAAGTTGAAGCTTCGGTTGGGCACGTTCGCGACCTGCCCACCCCCTCAGCCTTACCCCCTTCAATGAAGCGCGGCCCGTATTCGAAGTTTGCCGTGAATGTGAAAGAGGGTTTCAAGCCCTACTACATGGTGAACCCCGACAAAAAGAAGCGGGTTGCTGAGCTACGCAAAGCACTAAAAGAGGCCGACGAACTCTATCTGGCAACGGATGAGGACCGGGAGGGTGAGGCAATCGCTTGGCACCTCCAAGAGGTCCTTAAACCCAAGGTTCCCGTGAAGCGAATGGTGTTCCATGAGATCACCGAAAAAGCGATCCAGCAGGCTCTTTCCAACACACGCGATATTGACCGCGACCTAGTTGACGCGCAGGAAACCCGCCGGGTTTTGGACCGCCTGTACGGGTATGAGGTTTCCCCGGTTTTGTGGCGCAAGATCGCCCCCGCGCTTTCAGCAGGGCGGGTCCAGTCCGTCGCAACCCGCCTTGTCGTTGATCGGGAAAAGCAGCGTATCGCCCACGTTTCGGCGGAGTACTGGTCGGTTTCGGTTGAGGTCCAGGACGCTGGCCACGACACCTTCACCGCCAAAGTCACGAACGTTGGGGACGCAACTGTCGCAACTTCCGCTGACTTCGGGGAAGACGGGAAACTCAAGCCGAAATCTAAAGCGGACCTGGTTCTCACCGCCGACTTGGCAGGGCAGCTCGAAACTGCTTTGACCGGCTCCCACGGCAAGGTTGCGGCAGTTACGCAAAAACCGTACCGGCGCCGGCCCGCAGCCCCGTTCACTACTTCAACTTTGCAGCAGGAAGCTTCCCGCAAACTGAAGTGGAATGCGGCAACCTCAATGCGGGTCGCGCAGACGCTGTATGAAGGTGGCTACATCACCTACATGCGTACCGACTCAACGCACCTGTCCGGACAGGCAATCAACGCCGCCCGAAAAGCGGCAAGCTTGCGGTTTGGTCCAGAAAGCGTGCCCGAAAAGCCACGCGTTTACGCCAAGAAGGTGAAGGGCGCTCAGGAAGCTCATGAGGCGATCCGCCCGGCGGGAGAGAAGTTCCGCAGCCCAGAAGAAGTAGCGGGAACACTTTCCGCTCAACAGCTGGCCCTGTACTCCCTAATTTACAAGCGCACGCTGGCAACCCAAATGGTTGACGCAGTTGGTTACACCGCTACCGTCAAGCTAGAAATTGCGCTCAATCAGATGGTGGCAGGGCATGGGGTTGCGTGGGCCTCGACCTCCGGAACCGTGATCACGGACCCCGGTTTCCAACGGCTCTACCGCGAATCTACGGACGGAAAATCCAAGGGGAAAACCCTGGTGGGAGCGGATGCCAGCGCTGAGCTGCCGCAGGTGCAAGAAGGCGATTCGGTGGCCGTTTCAAAAGTGACGACAGAGTCGCACAACACCCAGCCTCCCGGGCGCTACACGGAAGCAAGCCTGGTGAAAGCCATGGAGGACTTGGGTATTGGCCGACCCTCCACCTACGCCGCCACCATCCAAACAATCGGCGACCGAGGATATGTGACTCACCGCGGCCAATACTTAGTGCCGACGTGGCTGGCGTTTGCGGTCACGCGCCTGTTGGTTGAAAACCTGAGCGAGCTGGTCGACTACCAGTTCACTGCTGAAATGGAATCCGACCTGGACCGGATCGCGGAAGGTGAAGCGGCCGGTGCGGACTGGTTGAAGCAGTTTTACTTCGGCGGCGATGAGACTGAGGCTGCCACCAAGATAGAGAAGTACGGTCTTTCTGGAACCGTTGCGAACTTGGGCGACATTGACGCGCGCGAAGTGAACTCGATGCCCGTGGCCCCCGGGGTGGTTTTGCGCAACGGCCGCTACGGCCCCTACCTGCAAACGGATGACGAACGGCGAGTCTCAGTCCCCCCAAATATTGCGCCGGATGAAATGACACCCCAGCTGGCTGAAGAACTGCTGGAGATTGCCGCGGCTGACGGGCGTGAATTGGGTGTGTTCCCGGAGACGGGGAACCTGCTCATCGTGAAGACGGGACGCTATGGGCCCTACATCACTGAGGTGTTGCCGGAAGAGGAAACCCGCAAGGCCCGCACAGCCAGCCTGCTGTCCGACATGACGGTCATGGACGTGACGCTAGAAGATGCGTTGAAACTCCTCAGCCTGCCCAGAACCATTGGGGAAGACCCGGAATCCAAAGAACCCATCACCGCTCAAAATGGTCCGTACGGCCCATACTTGCGCAAGGGCAAAGACACGCGCCAGCTTCCCAATGAGCAGGCACTGTTCACGTTCACGCTGGAAGAGGCTTTGGAGCTGTATTCAAGGCCGAAGTATGGGCGCGGATCCTCGACCGCCAAAAAAGCCCTCCGTGAGTTTGGCGAGGACCCCGTGACGAAGAAACCAGTCGTCGTCAAAGACGGACGGTTCGGGCCATACGTGACGGACGGCACCACGAACGCGACGATCCCCAGGACTGAGTCGGTGGAATCCCTTACGGCCGAACGCGCTTACACGCTGCTTGCGGACAAGCGGGACAAGGCGCCCGCCCCCAAGCGTGCGGCCCGGAAGACGACGACTCGGAAGACGGCGGCCCGAAAGCCGGCGGCGCGGAAGAAGTAGTTCGGTGA
>CAYFNQ010000012.1:15842-22469 GCA_964344535.1 uncultured Actinomyces sp. | reverse complement strand
CGACTCGGAAGACGGCGGCCCGAAAGCCGGCGGCGCGGAAGAAGTAGTTCGGTGACCGCGGGTACGGATCGGGAGTTCGTGCCCGAGGACTTTCCGCAAGAGCACTTGCCGCAAGAGGCAGAGCTTTTAGCGGTGCTGAAGCGGGTGTTAGCTGAGCGCGCCGAGGGGGAAGTCCCGGGTTTGTTCATCACCTTCGAAGGTGGTGACGGGTCGGGGAAAACCACGCAAGCTGCAAGAATTGCCCGGCTGCTTCAAAGTGCGGGGATTCCCACGCTAGCCACGCGCCAGCCCGGTGGGACGCAGTTGGGTCAGGCTTTGCGCGACCTAGTCATGCACGGGCCCGAAGACGTTGATCCCCACACGGAGGCACTGCTTTATGCGGCTGACCGCGCCTACCACGTGGCGAATGTGGTGAGGCCGGCATTGCAGGAAGGCAAGGTTGTGCTCCTGGACCGGTACATCGACTCTTCGGTTGCCTATCAGGGTGCGGCCAGGGATCTGGGGCCCGCGGAGATTCGGGGATTGTCACAGTGGGCGACGGGAAACCTGTATCCGCAAGTCACGGTGCTATTTGATCTGGATGCGCAGGCTGGGCTCAGGCGGACCGGGTCCTCGCCAGACAGATTGGAGCGTTCTGGCACGCAGTTCCACGAAGCGGTGCGGGCTGCCTATTTGGAGGCGGCTGCAAGTGACCCGGAGCGCTTCGTTGTTGTTGATGCGCAAGGCAGTGTGGATGAGGTTTACCGGGCGGCTGTGGAAGCCCTTGTTTCCAAACTTGGTGGGCTGGTTTCCCCGTGAGCATTTGGGATCAGGTGATAGGCCAAGAACGCGCTGTAGAAACGCTGAAGGCAGCTGCGAAAGAAGGGCGGGACATTGCTGATGGCAAGGACTCGCCGCATCGCAGTGCCCTGGCGCATGCCTGGCTGATTACGGGACCTCCGGGTTCGGGGCGCTCGCTTGCGGCCCGCTGTTTGGGGGCTGCGCTGCAATGCACTGGGCCGGAGCCGGGGTGCGGACAGTGTGCTGGCTGCACGTCCTCGCTTGGCGGATCGAACATGGACGTTCACGCAATCTCCACCGACTTGGTGCAATACAAGCTTGACGATATTCGCGAATGGATCCCCACGTCCTACACGGCGCCTGCAAACGGGCGGTGGCGCGTGATCATCATCGAGGATGCGGACCGGATGGACCCCAGCGCTTCAAACCTGCTGTTGAAGGCGATCGAGGAACCTCCGGAACGCACCATCTGGATTCTCTCCGCACCCACAGAGGGTGAAGTGCTTCCAACCATTCGCTCGCGGTCAAGGTCTCTGGTTTTGCGCACGCCCTCGGCCAACTCCGTTGCTGACTATCTGGCCGCGCAGGAAGGCGTACCCAGGGACCAGGCGCTGCAGGCCGCGAAACTAGCGCAGTCCCATGTCGGGTTGGCTAGGGCGTTGCTGAAGAATCCGCAGTTGCGTCAGAGGCGGCGCTCCCTGGTGGAACTGCTGTTGTCCGCCGGTTCTGTTCCAGAAGCGGTGCTGGTGGCGCAAAAGCTCTTGGAGCGTGTCAAGGAGCAGGCGGGGGAGCGCACGGACCGCATCAACGCAGAAGAACGCCAGAAGTTCCTAAGGCAATGGGGAGTGGAAGAGGGCGAGGCTGTGCCGAAGACGCTGCGGCCCAATTTGCGGGAGTTGGAAGAGGACCAAAAGCGCCGCTCTAGGCGTGGGATGGTCGACCTTTTGGACCAGACACTGGTGGACTTGCTGGGCTTCTACAGGGATGTGCTGACGCGCCAACTTGGGGCGGACGTGGACTTGGTACATATTGACCTTGAGCCGGTGGTGGAGCAGTTCGCGAAGAGACTGCAACCGCAGGACCTGCTGGGGAGCATTGCTGCCGTGGAGAAAGCTAGGGAGCGTTTGCAAACAAATGCTGCGCCCCAGCTTGTGCTTGAAGCGTTAGTGGTCACTTTGGTGGAACCGTCCAGTTAGAGCGCAACTAAGGTGGGACGCATGAGATTAGGTGTGGGTGTTGCCGTCGCGGGCGTCGTAGCTTTTAGTCTGTCTGCCTGCTCGATAAGTACGGAGCTTGGTGACGCCCAAGTCGAAAAGCCGGTGGTTCCGCAGGAGCCGCAGTCCAGCCCTGAGGTCAGTGATGACTATTTTGATCAGGTGATCGACTGGCAGGAGTGCGGGGCAGACCAGGTTGTTGCGCCGCTAATGCCGGAGCCGGACGACTTGGACAAATACCAGTGCGCCATCATTTCGGCTCCAACCAACTGGGACGACCTGGAAGGCTCATCACCCATAGACCTTGGTATTGCCAGATATGTTGGCGCAGGTGGGCCTGAGGCTCCGGTGCTCTTTTTCAATCTGGGTGGGCCCGGAGGCGAAGCGGTACGAAGCTTGAGCGGTGTCGTGGGGAACATCCTCACAGAGCCGGTGGTTGACCACTTCCAAATCGTGGCTGTGGACCCGCGTGGGGTTGGAAGTTCCACCCCTATTTGGTGCATGACGGATGAGGAACGCGACGCGGACATAGCGAAAGTTCGCGATACCTCGGACTTATCAACGCAGGAACTTGTCCAGTTGGCGAATGAGGAAACGCAGGCACTTGGTGCCCAGTGCCTTGAGCGCAACGGAGAGTTGCTTGGCTACGTGGACTCATACTCTGCCGCGAAGGACTTCGACTTGGTTCGCCAACTCATGGGCCAGGAGACGTTTGACTACATTGGTTTTTCCTACGGGACGGTGTTGGGCGCCAACTACGCGGAACTGTTTCCCACCACGGTTGGACGCATGGTCTTAGACGGCGCTGTGGATCCGGGGCTGTCGATCAATGAGTTGTCTGCTGCGCAAATTGAGGGAATGGAAAATTCCCTTTACCACTGGATTGAACTGTGTCAGTCGGGGGTCGGCTGTCCGCTAGAGGGGGGTGTGGAGCAGGGCAAGGAGCAGATGATCCACTTCCTTGACTCTGTGAGGGCGCAGCCTTTGGAAACTAGCGACCCGGAGAGGCCGCTCAACATCAACTTGGCGTACACGGCGATTATTGGGTCTTTGTACAGCACTGAGACGTATCCACTGCTCACGCAGGGTGTGTCCCAGGCATTCAAGGGGGATGGGACAACGTTGCTGTTCCTTGCGGACTACTTCAATTCGCGGGGGGTCGATGGGGAGTTCACGGATAACAGTTCGGATGCGTTCGTTGCGGTGAATGCACTGGATTACGCTCCCGTAGGAACTGAGGAAGAGTGGCAGGCGCAGGCTGATGATTTAGCGCAGCGCTTCCCGGTGTTGGCTAGCGACTTTGGGTTTGCCTCTGCGGGATTGGACCAGTGGCCGGTGACTGCAAAGGTGCAACGGCACAAAGTTACGGCTCCGGGAACTCCGGAGATTTTGGTGATTGGCACGACCAATGACCCTGCGACCCCGATGTTCATGGCGGAAAACCTGGCCGCGGACTTGGAAGGCGGGGTGCTGATAACCGTGGAGGGGTGGGATCACACCGCTTACCGCAGGTCAGCCAGTGACTGCGTGAGGATTGCGGTGGATGCGTTCTTGATCAATGGGGTGGTGCCGGAAGCCGGGTTGGTGTGTAACGGCTGACTGTGCTCAGCGTCCCAGCTTTTGGGGAGAAGAGGTGGGGCGGGCTCAGTTATACTCGTAGCCGGACTTCGGTCGAAGGTTGGCCACCTTAGCTCAGTTGGTAGAGCGATTCACTCGTAATGAATAGGTCGCGGGTTCGATTCCCGCAGGTGGCTCTCAGTTGTCTTCCAAGATGTGTGTTATAACCGCGTTTCCTCCTGGTTTTTGCCTAGAGAACAGATTTATTTCACACATCCCCGGAAAAAGGCAAGAAAAAGCCCCTCATACAAAGTACGAGGGGTCTTTTACTTATTGAAGTGGGGCCTATTCAGCGGCTTCTTCAGCCTTCTTCTTTGCCCAGCCTTCTTTTGCGCCTTCGGAAGCGTGCTCACGAATCTCAGCGAGCTTCGCAACGGCATCCGCGTCGCCATCGGCTGCGGCTGCCTTCAGGTTCTCCCACCAGGCCTTCAGTGCTACGGACTCGTCGTGACGGTCCTGTGCGTCTTGTTCCTTCATAATTGCTCCTTTGCAGCAAGTACGTCGACTGTTCGACAGGTCCATCATACTTGGTCTGGAAAGAATCGGTAAAGCTTAAGTCGGTGTGTCTTGCCAGATCCTGCCTCAACTCCCTCCCCAATCCCCCTAGACCCCGACCGTTTCAACGTTTTGGCTCCTTGTAACGACTTCGAAACACGATGCGTAAAAGCGTTATTCGCGGGCTGCTGAACCGGCTTGCTTCCCCACCTTTTTCTAGTTACCGTAGAACAATCATGAAAAAGACTGTCAGTGGACTGCGGCCCTTCATCTCCGCCTTCGTCCTTGTCGCCCTGCTTGGACTAGCAGGGTCCCTCCTAATCGCCACCTGGATGACCTCCCTGCCCAACCCCGTCGCTATCCACTGGGGACTAAACGGGCGCCCTGACGGCTTCGGGCCGCGCTGGAGCCTCCTAGCACTCCAGGTGGTTTTCGGCCTGCTCCTGCCCCTTGTCATGCTGGCGTCCCTAACTCCGTCGATCCGACGCGGCGCCTACAGTCCCACCGCACGCTTCCTGATGGCTGGGGCACTGTGGCTGGGCGCCCTCATCTCCGTCATCACCGTCGGTAGCGCAGCCGCACAGCGTCACCTAACGGAGGCAGCCGACGCTGGATCAGCGCTCCCGGTCGTCGCCAGCGCTTTCGCCTTGGCAACGGTTCTGGCAGCCGGGTTCTACCTTCTGGCCCCCAAAGCCAGCCCTCCCAGCACCGTCGACGTCGCCGACGTCCCCGTCGTAGAGCTTCAACCGGGGGAGAGGGTGGCTTGGACGTCAACAGCGGTTTCCTCGCCCTGGATAATCGTGCCCGTACTGTTGCTGGCCGCCGCCACCCTTGTCGCCGGTGTGTTCGCCGGCGTTCCCTACCTTCTGCTAGTGTCTGCGGTCCTCTTCCTAATGCTGGGGACAACGGCCGTCTACCAGGTTTCCGCAGGCGCCGATGGCTTGCACGTCCGCAGCGCACTTGGCTGGCCCCGCCTGCACGTCCCCTTAGCGGACATCGCCAGCGCCCAACTTGTAAAAGTGGACCCGTTCCAAGAATGGGGCGGCTGGGGATGGCGGGCCCGTCCCGGCGGGGTCGGCGTCATTACACGGCGAGGACCCGCGATCCAAGTCACCAGAACGAACCACCGTATTGTCGTTGTCACCGCAGCCGACTCCAAATGGGGTGTCGCGGCCCTGCGGAGCACACTTGGATCTCCCTTGGGTGCCGGTAAGGAAACGAACAGTGCTGATCAAGATTGACCCGACTTCCAACCAACCGCTCTTTGCCCAGATCACTGATGCTCTGCGTGCCCAAATCGTTTCGGGACGCCTGCAAGCCAGGGAGCGACTGCCAGCCGCCAAAGAGCTGGCACAGCAGCTGGACGTCAACTTGCACACGGTTTTGAAGTCCTACCAACAGCTTCGGGAAGAGGGCTTGGTGGTGGTCAGACCAGGACGGGGCACCCAGGTGACCACGCAGGCAACTGCACTCCAAGCGCTGGTCCCCGCAGCTGACGTCCTCTTAGAGCTTGCAGAAGACAACGGGGTCGACTTAGAAACTGCCATTACCCTGCTGCGCGGAAGAGCCGACCTAGAAAATCCGACCTAGCACTCTGCGGTCTGCCTTAGGTCAACCCCAGGGCACGTCGGGCAGCTGCGCGGGCCGCGCGCGCATCCAGGGCATCTAGAGCCGCGTTCCCAGCCTCAATGCACTGGTCAAATGTGACTTCCCGAAGCCGTGCGCCAACCAGGGGCAGTGCCGGGGGAGCCATCGACAAACTGGTTGCCCCAAGTCCAACCAACACGCAAGCTAGCACCGGGTCACCCGCCGACTCACCACAGATCCCCACAGGCTTGTCCGCGGCCTGCCCTGCTGCCGCCACCTTGGCGATCAGCTCTAAAACAGCGGGCTGCCAGTGGTCCGCATACTCGCTTAGGTGTGCGGCAGTACGGTCCGCCGCCATCGTGTACTGCGCCAAGTCATTTGTCCCTACCGAAACAAAGTCAGTGGTTTCGAAAAAGCGCTCTATCAGGATCGCTGTTGCCGGGACCTCAACCATGATCCCCGGCTTCAAGTTTCGTTTTTGACACTGCTTGGAAAACCACTGGGATTCGGCAAGCACAGAGACCATTGGGGCCATCACCCACACTTCAGTGTCAGGGTTCGCATCCCGTGCCAGTTCAATCGCGTCCAACTGGTTTTGGATCAGCGAGTCATCTTGGCAGCCAACGCGAATGCCTCGGGCTCCCAACGCAGGATTTGGCTCCCGCCCCGACGATGCGTATGGCACGGGCTTGTCAGAGCCCGCGTCCAGCGTGCGGACCACTACCTTTCGACCGCGAAAAGCTGCGAAAACTGCCGAATAGGCCTGGGCCTGCTTGTCTATGCTGGGCTCGGTCTTGGCACCCAGGAAAAGCAGCTCGGTCCGAAACAGCCCCACACCCTCATTGGGGGACTCAGCGGCACTGACCGCCGTTTTTTCGTCCTGCACGTTAGCCAAAAGTTCAACGTGGACCCCGTCTTTCGTGGTGGCCGGCCC
>CAYFNQ010000012.1:0-15742 GCA_964344535.1 uncultured Actinomyces sp. | reverse complement strand
CCCCAGAAGCTTGGCTATCACCCGGTCACGGATGTCCACCAAGTCTGCTTCACGTTCAGCCAGGGCCCCGCCCGCCTGCCTAAACCGCCGGACAAAATCGTCAGTCGCCGTGGTTGCCGCCGCAGCTGGGGGCGTCCCTTCCATGACACACTTTCGCACTGCCCCCATCCACCCGGGGTCAACCGCAAGTGTTGCGTTCATGGACAAAACTTCTGCGGCGGGACCGTCCGCACGGCCAGCGCGTTCACTCAAGTCTTGGGAAACTTGCCTAGCGGCGGCTTCGAACTGTGCTGCCGCAGCTTCCCTTTCATGTGCCAGGAGGCGCTGTCCGCCAACCGGGGGCATTCCGGGTCGACTTGCCCAAGCGACTGGGGCGTAGCTGAGCCCCGCAACTACGGGGATACCGTAAACAGCTTCCGGGTCCAAGCCTTCCCAGGTACCCAATGGTTCTCCGATCCTTACAGTCGACCCTAGAGGCGGTGGGTTAGGCAAACTCTAGCTGGGCATTGGGATTTTCCATGATGATGACCACCACGTCCGTGGACCGTCCGGAATTGCGCACTAGTTCACGATCAAAGCGCACCAGGGGTGTGCCAGCCGTAACGTGTTCGCCCTGGTGCGCTAGGACCTGGAACCCCTCTCCGTCCAAACTCACCGTGTCGATTCCAATGTGAATGAGGATTTTCTCCCCGGAGTCCAGCGTCATCACCAGGGCATGTCCAGTGCGGTACATGAGTGTCAAAGTGCCATCGGCGGGCGCAACCACTAGGTCTTCAGTGGGTTGGATAGCCAGCCCGGGCCCCAGCATCTTGGCTGCAAAGACGGGGTCTGGCGTGTCCTCTATAGGGATTACGGTCCCCTCAATTGGCTTGTGCAACCAAACGTTTGTCATTGCCGCATTTCCCCTGTGTTGAGGTCAAGTTTCGTGGTCACGCCGTCGAAAGTGACAGTGACATCATCGTTGCCCCAAGACCATTCCAGTGGGAGGTTTCGATAGTTGGACGAGGGATAGCGGGCGTTCGACTCCTCCGCCCACCCTTCGAAGCCAGGCAGCTCTTGAGTCCACAAAACGTCGCCGGAAGTTGCACTCACTCCAAACACTGTTGCGGTCAGCGGCGCGATAGTGTCCACTAACTCATCCGGGTACGCCCACCACGGTATGGCCCGCGCGTGCTCGTCACAGACTTGGAGCATCGCTATGGTTCCCTGTGGCGAAATAATCGGCAGCTGCGATGCGGTGGCAATCCGTCTTGCACAACCGGACCCGTCCCCGACGAACCAGGTGGTTCCCGCGGTGACGTCCAGCGCGTGCAGACCATCCGTCTGCATCAAAGTGGCGGTCTGTTGCTCAACGTAGCCCGTTGGTGGTCCAGAACTGTACCTTTTTCCTTGCGAGGACACCCATTCCTTCCCAGTTCCAGATTTCAACAGGAAGTCGTTGTAGGTGAACATCAGGCGGGAGAATGCGGGGTCCACCTGTGTGTCCACTCCTAGGCCCGCCAATGCGCCGGGAGAAAAAGAAGCCATAGTTTCCCCGGTGGCTTGTTCCAAAAACACCAGTCCCGGGCGGCGCAGTGAAGCTTGTTGCAGTAATACCGCCACGCTGTCTTCACCGAAGGCTGGCAGGAGTTCGGGCAGGGACGCGCCCTTCCACAGCTTCGACCAGTTCTCTTGGTCACCGGATGTCATGCGTGCCCCGGCTCCACCCCAAGGGGGTTCCTTTTCCAGCACGGCGACTTGGCCTGCGTGAGAACTGTCGGCACCTTCGTGGGAGTAGGCAACCTGTGTGGCGTTCACTAGGGCTTCCACTGGGATGGGGGCTACAGCAGCCACAATGAATGCGGCCGTGACGGCTAGCAGGGGTCCTTTGGCCCGCTCACGTTCCTCGCCCCGGTGCTGACCGCTAATGGAAGGCACAATCAAAGCACCGGCAAGGACCAACGCTGTCGCAAAGAACTGGCCCAACCAACCTGCGAATAGGAGCCACCAGCGCGACAGGTACACGGCAAGTAGGGCGGTGATGCCCACCAGCGCTGCTGCGGCCAGGCCGACTGTGAGCCAACGCAGGGCCGTCCCGACCTTCACCAAAGTCTTATAGCTGGTGGAGTCCGTCGACCTCTTGCGCGTTGGCCCCGTCAGCGCCCAGGTGGCAAAAGTCAGCAGACCCAACACCAAGTAGGTTGCGGTCAACGCGTTTTCTGCTGTCCCGGGGACTAAGTCACCCCAGATTTGGTTCGGGTAAGGGTAGGGGGCTTTTGCGGCCAGCCAATCCCACTGCAGCCAGTTACCTACTAGCCCCAGTGCCGTTCCCAAACCCCACAGGAGGGCGCCTACGGTTGCGCGGATCCTTGCTGGGAATACCCCGGGTTTGCGCACTAGGGCTTCTTTGACTGCAAAAGTGTCGGCAAGGAGACGCCGGCAGTGTCTGCAAGTTGTTCTGCCTGGGTGCGACAGGAGTAGCCGTCGGCCACGAAAATGGTGCCGTCCGCAGCTTGGCGAAGAGCTGGTAGCAATTCGTTTTCTGCGACTGCAACAGAAATGTCGTAGTGGCCTTTTTCCATTCCGAAGTTCCCAGCCATGCCGCAACAGCCGGCTAGTTCTTTCACGGTTGCGCCCTGTTTTTCCATTACTTGCATGTCGGCTTCGTAACCCATCACCGCGTATTGGTGGCAGTGCGGTTGTGTGATGATGTCGGTCCCCTCTAGGCGACCATCCCACCAGGAGTCTGGGGCCCCCAGGTCGGGGTCGGTCAGTAGCTCCGCCAACGTCATAGTCATGTTGGCTACCGCCGCGCTCCTTGGATCATCGGGAAGCAGTTCCTCTAAATCGCTTCGCAGGACGGCAGTACAGGAGGGCTCAACACCTATTATCGGCACCCCTTTGAGCGCGGCAGGACCCAAAATGTCTAGGAGTCCCAGGAGCTGTTTCTTTGCCCCATCCAGCTGCCCCGTAGAGATCCACGTCAGTCCGCAGCAGGCGTTGGCGCTAGGAATGCGGACCGTGTATCCCGCGTCTTGTAGCAGCTCCACCATGTTCTCAGCGCCCGTTGGATCCAAATATTCGCTGAAAGAGTCCGCCCAAAGGATCACGTCCCGGTTCGGGTTCGCAGGTTTTCCTTGCGGCCTACCCTTTTCATGCTTTTTGAACCAGCGGGAGAAACGCTGCGTGGTGAAAGACGTCATCTGACGCTGGGTTGAAAGTCCAGACATCTTGAACACCAGTTTGCGGATGGGAGCAAACCCCATCAGCGTGTTCGCAGTAGCGGCAATAAACGGAACCGCGGTCACCATTGCCGCCCAGCGGGGAAGCTGACCCAGTACGTACTGGTTCATGGGACGCAGCTTTCCCTTGTACTTTCGGTACAGGTACTCCGACTTGTACATGGTCATGTCGACTCCGGCCGGGCAGTCCTTGCCGCAGGCTTTACACGAAAGACAAAGGTCCAAGGAAGCCTCAACTTCTTTGGAGTTCCATTCGCCGGGGAACGCCCCCGCTGTCATGTCTTGTAAAACGCGGGACCGTCCTCGCGTGACGTCTTTTTCGTCTTTGGTTGCCTGGTACGACGGGCACATAAAGTTCCCAATCCCAAAGTTGTCAGCGCGACACTTACCTACCCCGACACAGCGGTGGACGGCTTTCGTGAAGTCCCCTCCGTCCCTTCGGAATGAGAATCCCTGTGCTTGGATTTGTTTCGCTTGCGGGCGGCGCAGGGAAGCTGTGATGGGTGCGGGAGAAACTAGAACACCCGGGTTCAAAAGGTTCTTCGGGTCAAACAGGCCCTTGAACTGCTCAAAAAGCTTGATCGCGTCATCTGAGTACATATGTGGGAGCAGAGCCCCACGGGCCCGTCCGTCCCCGTGTTCCCCAGAGATTGAACCCCCGTAGCTTCCGACCAGGCGGGCAGCATCTTCCATAAATGATTTGAAGGCTGGGACGTCATTTTTCTCTTCCAAGGGCACGTCGATACGCACGTGAACACAGCCGTCACCAAAGTGACCGTAAGGCAGCCCGTACAAGTCATAGTCCGCCATTAGCGCTTCGAAGTCCTGCAGGTAAGCGCCAAGGTTTTCAGGGGGGACAGCTGCGTCTTCCCAACCTGGCCAAGCTTGGTTGCCTCCGGGGGTGCGCCCGGCCAACCCGACTCCGTCGGCGCGGATGCGCCACAGTGCTGCTTCCTCGTCCTTGTCGACGACCACCCTGTGACTGAGCGCGTCAGAGTGGGCAACCAGGTCTTTTGCTGCGGCCAGCGCACTGGCTTTGCGCACGTGAGGCTCCGCGAATTCGTCGCCCGGCCCTGGCCCCACCTCACAGAACAGCCAACCTTCACCGCGCGGTAAAGCGGGGACTGAACCGCGATGCTTGCGAACAACCTCAACTAGGCGTGAGTCCATCCCCTCAATAGCTAAGGGATTCAAAGGCAACAGTCCAGGCACGGCGTTCGCGGCAGCCACCATGTCCTGATATCCCAAAACCACCAGGACCCTGTCTGGGGGAATTGGGTGCAAGTTGACGGTGGCTTCAAGCATGGTGACGCAGGTGCCCTCAGATCCCACCAGAGCCTTAGCTAAGTCAGAACCTTTTTCAGGGAGCAGGTGCTCTAGCGAGTAGCCGGAAACTTGTCTGCCGAAACGGCCCAGCTCCGTGCGCATCAAAGCCAGGTTTGCGGAGACCAGCTCACTTAGCCCGGAGACGTTTTTTAGGTTTTCTGGTCCTGAAGCGGCGGTAAAGTGTTTCCCAACCCCGTCAACAACGTCCAGTGAAACAACGTTGTCTGAGGTTTTTCCGTATTTGAGTGCGTGAGGGCCGCAGGCGTTGTTACCGATCATTCCGCCCAGGGTTGCGCGGTTCTTGGTGCTGGGGTCGGGACCAAACCACAGTCCGGACGGCTTCGCGGCTTCCTGCAACGTGGTCAGGATGACGCCGGGTTCGACGCGGGCCGTCTGGCTTTCCGGATCTACTTCCAAGACGCGGTTCATGTAGCGCGAGAAATCGAAGACCAATCCGGGACCCACTGCGTTTCCTGCAACTGAGGTTCCTGCGCCTCGATTCGTTACGGGCAGGTCAAACGTGCGACTGATTTCAAGTGCAGCTAGGACTTCTTCCTTGTGTTTGGGGAAGGCAACCATGAGGGGAGGCACGCGGTAGTTTGACGCATCAGAGGAGTATTCGGCTCGCCTTCGCAGTCCTGCTTCAATTTCAACTGCGCCCGATAAAAGGTCGAAAGCTTCCTGCTGCTTATCGTCTAGAGGGGCGGGGAGGGTCGCGTTTTTTCCTGTGCTCACGGGCATATTGTCCCACTGGGGAGTCTTATGAACCAATCTGACTCATCCAATAAACGGGGGACCATTGCGACTTAACAGGTGTAATGTAACAATGGTTCGGTCCATACTTAGGGCTTTGGACCTCAAACTTCGAAGCAAACAAGGGAGTAAGCATGACTGAAGAGACATTGAAAGAAAAATTTGACGCCGACGAAGAGAAGGTGGCTCAGAAGTGGGACGACGAAAAGGTAAAGCTTGCCGTCGATCACCTGAAGAACACCGTTAAGGATGCCGGCAGGAGCCTGAAGGCCTTCGCCAAGAACACCGCTGTTGAAGACAAGCACATCCTGAAGCACCTTGAGCACCAGCTCAAGTTCGACGGTGGCCTGGCCAACCTGCACGCCAAGCACCTGCTGCGCGTAATCGAATACCGTGAGGATCAGGTTGCTAAGGCTGAAGCGCAGGTTGCCAAGCGCATTGCTGCCGGCAAGTCCGAAGCTTCCATTGAGCGTGCAGAGAAGCACGAAGCTCGCGTAACCGCTGCTGCTGCCAAGCGCATCGACGACATCGTTGAGGCTGAGATCAAGCACTTCCAGAACGACGCTGAAGCTGCCGTAGCCCACATCAAGGCCGCCATTGCAAAGGCTGCTGACCGCGACGAAGACGGCGTAAAGGAGCTGGAAGACAAGGCTGCTGAGGTCAAGAAGGCTGTAGAGAACCTCTACAACGTCGTGACCAGCGCGTAGTTTCCGAACTTCTAAGAAGGCAGAGAACTTCTTAAAATCAAGTCAAGGGCCCCGCAAATGCGGGGCCCTTCTTGCTACCGGTTTTTTGCTTGCGGACAGGTAGACTAAAACGCTACTGGATGGACGAAAGGTGTCGAACATGGCCCGGATCGGCGACTCTGAGTTAGACGTTTTTCCGCTGTGCCTAGGGACCAACACGTTCGGTTGGACAGCTGACGCGGACCAGTCTTTCGCAGTGCTTGATGAGTACGCGAACGCCGGCGGGAACTTTCTGGACACGGCAGACGTTTACACCGCTTGGAAGAGCGGAAACCAGGGCGGCGAATCTGAAGAGATCATCGGCTCTTGGTTGAAGGGCCGCAAACGTGGCGAGTTCGTCATCGCCACGAAGGTCGGGATGCACCGCAAGGCTGCAGGACTTTCGGCAGCGAACGTCCGCAGTTCAGTGGAGGGCTCCCTTTCACGGCTGGGAACGGACTACATAGACCTCTACTACGCCCATGTTTTTGATGACTCTGTGACCCTAGAGGAAAGCGTTGCTGCTTTCGCGAGGCTTCAAGAAGACGGACTGATCCGGGAGGTTGGGGTCTCCAATTTTGACGGCGCCCAGTTGAGGGCATGGGTCGAAGAAGCGCAAGCCCAGGGGGTGCGCCCCCCTGTCGCGGTTGAGCCGCACTATAACTTGGTTTGGCGCAAGCCTTTTGAAACTGATCTGCTGCCCGTCGTCTCACAGTTCGATTTGGGTGTCATGCCGTATTGGGCGCTGGCGGCCGGGCTACTGACCGGCAAATACCAGTCCACGGACCAAATTCAAGGGGCGCGCGCAGCAGCCGTAAACAAACACGCCACACCCCAAGCACTGCAAGTCGTACAAGCACTGGCTGAAGTCGCGGACGAACACAATGTTGCCCCCGCGTCCGTCGCCATCGCTTGGCTTTTGGAACAACCCAGTGTTACCGCCCCAATTGCCTCAGCAAGCAGACCCGACCAGGTGCCTGCCCTGCTTGAAGGCGTGTCAATCACCTTGTCTGCGTCGGAACTTGAGAGACTCGATAATCTCTCAGCCGGCCTGGGCTCTTTTAAGGAAGGAAAGCCGTCATGATGCCAAACGGTCCTGTGGTGATCCTTGGAGGTCACGGACAAATAGGTCAGCTACTGACGAAACAGTTTGTAGCTGAGGGTCAAAGCGTGCGCTCCGTTATCCGTAAGGGACGGCAAGTTCACGCAATCGAAGCTCTTGGTGCCCAAGCGGTCATCTTCGACCTTGAAGCTATGAACGCTTCAGACTTAGCCGAAGTGCTGTGGGGCGCAAAGGCGGTCGTTTTCGCTGCCGGAGCAGGTCCGGGTTCTGAGGTGCGACGCAAGCGCACCGTCGACTATGGGGCGTCTGTTTTGGCGCAACGTGCCTCAATGGAGGCGGAGGTTTCCCGATTTGTCCAGATTTCTGCCTACGGTTTGGAAGCTCCGTTTACAGAGGACGACCCACAAAACTGGCGCGAATATGTGAGGGCCAAGCGGGACGCTGACATCGAGCTAAGTGAGACAACTTTGAACTGGACCATCGTGCGCCCGACGCGGCTAACCGATGAACCGGGAACAGGGCTAATTGATGCGTCGCTGGCATTTCCACCTAACAGGCAGCTGCCACCAATTTCCAGGACCGACGTGGCGACGGCAGTTCGGATCTTGGTAGACCAGCCACTGCTCTCACGTCAACGAGTCGATATTTGTGGCGGTTCAACCCCGATCCAGCAAGCACTGGAGGAGCTGGCCTAGAAGGCCGCAAACACCGGGTTATGGGACTGCTTTGGTGGGTGCTTCTGGCACTGATAACAGTGCTGGCAGGAGCACTTGTCTTCAGCGATCCGCGCAAAATGCGCGCGGTTGTGGTGAGCGGCTGGGCCCTTGCGTTTTGGCTTTTCACCCTGTTGCTTTGGGTCTTGTCCCAGCTGGCGCCCGCCGTGGGTGACGCCCTTGCCTACTACCTCTTAGCAGCATTTCTTATCCAGCTAGCAGCAGTTTTGGTGCTAGCTGTCCTGCTCATTTGGGCAGGCATCGTGCTCATCCACCGGGAGGGGCTGAGCCTGATGCACCTTTTGTCTCTGGCTCTGGGTCTGGCAATGATTCTTTACCCGGCAGCTCTGTTTTACACGGATGTGTACGCAATGTCTGCAGCGTACTTCCTGCTGGCTTTGGGGCTGCCGATCATGGTGTTCGCTTGGCTGTTGGTGTCCTACCTGATTTACTCCAGCATTTACGGCGCGGTGGTGAAACGGTGGGGACTGCGCGGCGAGGCAACAGTTGTTCTGGGTACTGGCCTGGTGCGTGGCAAAGTCGGACCGATGCTAGCTTCACGCGTCAACTTGGGAGTGGAGTGTTTTCAGCAGGCCCTGCCTAACTGGGAGCGTGCTGCCCTGGTTTTTTCGGGCGGCCAAGGCAGCGATGAGCCACTTCCGGAAGCCGAAGCCATGCGCACCTTCGCACTGGAACATCACCGGCGGTTAACAGACCTGCCCGCTTCCGCAAAGATTTTTGCGGAAGATCGTTCCACAACTACGTGGGAGAACCTGGAACTGAGCCAAAAGCTCTTGCGTTCCAACGGTTTTGACGGACCCTGGACCGTGGCGACATCCGATTTTCACGCGTTCCGTGCCGCAAACATGATGAGCCGTCAGGGAATCATCGGCAACGCGGTTGGGGCCAAGACCAGGGCGTACTTTTGGGCCAGCGCGAAGCTTCGGGAATACGTTGCGCTTCTTGTCCAAGGCAAAGTGTGGACGGGCGTAACCCTACTTATCACCATGCTGCCATTCATGTGGATGGTGTTTTCCAGTGTCACCGGCCTGTAGCACCCGCCCTATAGTTGAGGGTGTTGGTTTGCCCGCGGGGCCTGAAAAGAAAGCTGAAACATGACTTACAAACTAGTTCTCCTTCGTCACGGCGAAAGCGAATGGAATGCAAAGAACCTTTTCACCGGGTGGGTGGACGTCCCACTTTCTGAAAAGGGTGTGGAAGAAGCAAAGCACGCCGGCCAACTGCTGAAGGAAGAAGGCGTTCTGCCTGACGTCCTTTTCACCTCTTTGCTGCGTCGCGCCATCACCACGGCGAACCTGGCTTTGGATGAGGCAGACCGCGGTTGGATCCCAGTGGAGCGCAGCTGGCGTTTGAACGAACGCCACTACGGCGCCCTGCAGGGGTTGGACAAGAAGGAAACCCGCGACAAGTACGGGGAAGACAAGTTCATGGAGTGGCGTCGCTCCTACGACACGCCCCCACCTGCCATTGAAGCTGGAAGTGAGTTCGACCAGCACGGGGATCCTCGCTACGCCGACGACGAAGTTCCAGAAAGCGAATGCTTGGAAGACGTCCTAGAGCGCATGCTGCCCTACTGGGATGAGTCCATCGTGCCTGCCCTGCAGACTGGACAAACCGTCATGGTGGCCGCTCACGGCAACTCCCTTCGCGCCATCGTCAAGCACCTTGATGACATTTCGGACGAGGACATTGTCGGTGTAAACATCCCCACCGGAGTCCCGTTGGTTTACGAGCTGGATGAGGAAACACTGAAGCCCATCGTGAAGGGTGGACGCTACCTGGATCCTGAAGCTCAGGCGAAGATCGACGCGGTCGCTGCACAGGGTAAGTAGCCGCCACCACTTGGGCTTGCTACAATCTCTAAGGGAATTTTCGCGCCCTCATTTTGCGATTCCCCCAAGGAGATCTAAAGCATGACGTTCAAGGTTGGTGAGACGGTTGTCTACCCTCACCACGGCGCCGCACTCATTGAAGAAATTGTTACCCGCAAATTCGATGGGAAAGACGCCCAGTATTTGGTGTTACGTGTAGATGACGGTGACCTAACCATTCAGGTCCCGGCGGAAAACGTTGACCTTGTTGGTGTTCGCGACGTGGTTGATGAAGAAGGCGTCAAAGTTGTTCTTGGAGTTCTACAGGAACTTGACGTTGAGGAACCTCCGAACTGGTCGCGACGTTTCAAGGCGAACCAAGAAAAGATTGCTTCGGGCGACATAGTTCGCGTTTCCGAAGTTGTTCGGGACCTGTACCGCCGTAATGCTGACCGTGGCTTGTCCACCGGTGAAAAGCGCATGTTGGCTAAGGCCCGCCAAATCCTTACCTCTGAAATAGCGTTGGCTAGGGAAGAGGATGAGGAGGCGGCGACCGAATTCCTAAACGATGTCTTGGACAAGGGCATCGAAATGGTGCAGGCCGCCAGCGCAAAAGCAGAGTCGAAGAAAAAGAAGAAGTAGCGGTGGACCGCCCCTGGGTGGTCCTCACCGCAGCAGGAAGCGGCTCCCGTCTGGGTGCGCAAATCCCCAAGGCTCTAGTACCCGTGGGTGGGAAAACCATTTTGGTGCGCGCCCTAGAAAAGGTTTTGGCTGTGCCAAACCTTGCGGGAGTGGTTGTTACGGCTCCAGGCGAAGAGATCGTGCAATTCCAAACCTTGGTTGACTCATTGGAACCAACAGTTCCCGTGGTGGTTGTGTCCGGAGGGGCGACTAGGGCCCAGTCCGTGACAGCTGCGCTGGACGCAGTCCAGGATGCGGTGGCCCAGCCACGGAACCCAATGGCTGACTTCCCGATACTGGTTCATGACGCTGCCCGCTGTGAAACCCCACCGGAAGTGTTCGCCCGGGTCACCGATGCGATCAGCCAGGGCGACAAGGCGGTGATCCCAGTGCTGCCGGTAACGGACACGATTGTTGAAGTCTTCCCCAATGGGCAGCAGGTTGCGAGAAATTTAGAAAGGTCGGCCCTCAGAGCCGTCCAAACACCGCAGGGTTTTTCTTGGCAGACGCTAAGAGCAGCCCACGAACGGGCACGCGAAGACGGCACGTTGGAAGCCGCAACCGATGATGCTTCCTTGGTGGCAGCTATGGGCGTCCCAGTAACGACGGTTCCCGGCAGTGAAAAGGCTTTCAAGGTCACTGTCCCTGCGGACTTGCGGCATCTGCTGGACTAGTCTGCAACTAGTTCTAATTTTCAAGGAAAACAGACCTTCAACGACACTGGGAGAGACCGTGGAAAAGAATCCGCAAGGCGGCACTGACGGGCCAGGTGCCCAGACGGGGCCAGTTTCTAAGTTGAAGATTCTTTCTTGGGCTTCCTGGGACTGGGGTTCTGCAGCCTTCAATGCGGTTGCGTCTACTTTTGTGTTTGCCGTTTACCTAACTAGCGGATCATTTGCTCCAGAGGCGGTAGCCAGCCAGTACCTGTCCTGGGGTTTGGCTCTAGCTGGAGTGGTGATCGCGGTGCTGGCCCCGATTACCGGGCAAAGAGCGGACCGAAGCGGTAACGGCACGCGCATCCTGGGCTGGTTTAGCGCCTTAGTGTTTGTCACGTTGGCCCTAATGTTCTTCGTGGCACCTGAGTCACCGCTGGGGCCAATTGGGGCCCTGTGGCTTGGCGTCGCCCTGCTGGGACTGGGGAACATTTTCTTTGAGTTCGCCTCCGTCAACTACAACGCTATGCTCAACGACTTGTCGACCCCGCAAAACCGGGGGCGCATTTCCGCCCTTGGCTGGGGCAGCGCCTACGTTGGTGGCATCGTCCTACTGCTGGTGCTGCTGGTTGGTTTTATCAACCCTGAGGTGGGCTGGTTCGGGGTCACCGCTGCGAACGGGTTGAACGTTCGCGTCTCTATGCTGGTCGCTGCCCTGTGGTTTGGGGTGTTCGCGCTTCCGGTCCTGCTGAATCCCCCAGCGAAAGCTGTAGCCGATGAAAATGCGGACCGGGAAACACTGCTGGATTCTTACCGTCACCTCTTTCGAACCGTGGCTCACCTTTGGAAGAACTCCCGTAACGTTCTGCGGTTCCTAATCGCTTCAGCAGTGTTCCGTGACGGATTAGCGGGCGTGTTCCAGTTCGGCGGCGTCATAGCTGCAACCGTGTTCGGTTTTGAGTTTGATGAGGTCATCATCTTCGCGATTGTCGCGAACGTAGTTGCCGGTGTGGCAACCTTTGCCTTCGGGCCACTCAACGACCGTTTTGGATCCCGCAGCGTGATCATGGTGTCCCTAGTAATCATGCTCATCATGGGCGTGGGAATCTTTTTCTTCTACGGCGGAGGAGCCCCCATTTTCTGGATCTTCGGGCTGGGCTTGACGGTCTTTGTGGGCCCGATCCAGTCAGCGTCTAGAACCTTCTTGGCAAACCTCATCCCCAAGGGGCAAGAGGGCGAAATCTTCGGCCTGTACGCCACCACTGGGCGCGCGGTTAGTTTCCTGGCGCCCCTCATGTACGGGCTGGCCATCGCTATCGGAGGTGCTTTCACTGAAGGCGACCCCACCCACTGGGGGATCCTAGGGATCGTCCTGGTGCTGGTCCTAGGCCTAGTGCTGATGATCCCGGTCAAGTCTGAGCAAGGAACACTTCGCACCGGACCCAGCAAGTAGCGCTAACCCGCCTGAACAACCAGAGCGGTAGCTAAGGCAGCCAAGCCTTCTTCGCGGCCTAGGAATCCCAGCTTGTCGGTCGTGGTGGCAGACAGTGAAACCACCGCGCCGCCTAGGGCTCTGGACATTGCTGCTGCAGCCTCTTCGCGACGTGGGGACATCCTAGGACGCTCCCCAATGACTTGGACTGCGACGTTGCCGATTTCCCACCCGGCGTCATCAAGCCTGCGCCGAACTTCACCAAGTAGTGTTGCTCCGGACGCTCCACGCCACTGTGGCTGTCCCGTGCCAAAAACACTTCCTAGCTCACCCAATCCAGCGGCGCTCAGCAGTGCGTCGCACACGGCGTGTGCGGCAACGTCGGCGTCAGAGTGGCCTTCTAGTGGGGTTTCACCTGGCCACTCCAAACAGGCCAAGAACAGCGGCTTTTCTTCCGAGTTTTCCCGGTCGAAGGCGTGCACGTCGAACCCTTGTCCTACACGAATCACAGGTGTCATAACCAAATGGTAAGCACAGGGCCACTTTGGTTGGTGCAGCCGGGCCACCTAAGCGCGGATAACATGGGTTCTATGGGATTGCACCTGTACGACTCGAAAGCGGCTGCCGTTGTCCCCTTTGAACCGTTGGAAGAGGGGAAAGCCTCTATCTACCTTTGTGGTCCCACGGTCCAGGGGAGCCCCCACATTGGACACCTAAGGGCCGCGGCCAGCTTTGATGTGCTGGTGCGCTGGCTGGCGCGCCGGGGCTTAGACGTCACGTATGTACGAAACGTGACTGACATTGACGACAAGATTTTGGAAAAAGCTGAAACTACGGGTGAGCCGTGGTGGGCGGTAGCGCAAAAGTATGAGCGGGAGTTCCAAAGTGCGTACGACCAGCTAGGAATGCTGCCACCAACCGTGGAACCAAGAGCCACCGCACACATCACTGACCAGATCGCGCTAGTTGAGCGGCTCTTGGAACGCGGCCACGCTTACACGGATGACGACGGCAGCGTCTACTTCGATATTTCTTCGCAAGAAGACTACGGATCTCTCACTCATCAGGTGCCTGCCGACATGTTGGACAGCGGGGACGGTGATGCGGCCCCAGGTAAGCGTGACCCCAGAGACTTTGCTCTGTGGAAAGCTCGGAAGGATTCGGAGCCGGAAACAGCCTCCTGGCCCTCGCCCTGGGGACGGGGTCGCCCCGCTTGGCACCTGGAGTGCTCAGCCATGTCACATCGCTATTTGGGGGAGGCTTTCGACATTCACGGCGGCGGCATCGACTTGCGGTTTCCTCACCACGAAAATGAACAGGCGCAATCCCACGGAGCCGGATGGGATTTCGCGAATCTGTGGGTTCACAACGCCTGGGTGACAACCCAGGGTGAAAAAATGTCAAAGTCTATTGGGAACACCTTGGCCTTAGAGACTCTTTTGGAGCAGGCGCCGGCCGCCGTCATCCGCTTTGCCCTGTCGTCAGTCCACCATCGCAGTGCGATCGAGTGGGGTCCGAAGACTTTGGAGCAGGCAACAGCGAACTGGGACAAGATTCGTTCCTTTGTTGCAGATGCCGGACTGCGGGTGGGGCAGCCAGAGGATGTTTTCCTCACTCCTGATCAGCTTCCTGAGGATTTCGTGGAAGCAATGGATCAAGACTTGAATGTTGCAAAAGCGTTGGCGACTGTCCATGAGCATGTTGGTAAGGGGCGGGCGGCGCTTCGGGCCAATGAGTTGGAAACCGTCGCGCAAGAGCTGTTACTAGTTCGGTCGATGATGGACGTCTTGGGTCTGGACCCGGACTCCAAGGTTTGGCGCCAGGTCGTGGGAGATGTGGATGCGCAGTCGCAGATCGCGGCGGGTGTTTTGCAGGTCGCATTGCAACTGCGTGACAGGATGAGGCAGGCGCGGAACTGGCGCGAATCTGACCTGATTCGGGATGCGCTAGCGGCTCGCGGAATCACCGTGGAGGACGGTCCGCAGGGCACTAGCTGGTCCGCAAAGGAAGAAACACTGACTGCGATGAGGCAGGCGTGGCAGCAAATGGTGGAAGGGGAGCATAGTGAAGGGTAACCAGGGTAAGCGCGGGGCAGTTTCAAAACGTTCACAGTCGAAAGCTCCCCAAAAGGGGTCCGGACGTCAGAACCGTCGCGGGCTTGCGGGCAGAGGGGCGACTCCCAAGGCAGAGGACAGGACTTGGCATCCCGCGCATGAGCAAAAGCTGGCAAAAGAAGCTAAAGAAAAGCAGCAGCAAGCGCGTACAAAAGCAGCAATGAAAACAAAGGTGAAAGCGCGCGAGGGTGGGGAACTGGTCCTAGGGAGAAACCCTGTAATTGAAGCTGCAGCTGCGGGCCTAGTTGTCCGGCAAGCCTTTATCGCCACCGACCCTGCCTACGGTCGCATGGATGATGTAGTTTCAGCGCTGGCTGCCACCGGCACGAAGTTTGTGGAAGTGACCAAACGGGATTTGGACAGAGCCGCGGACGGGGCCGCACACCAGGGTGTTGCCATTGAGGTTGAGGCGTATGACTACCTGGACCTAGATGAGCTCCTAACTGATGCGAACCAACAGCGCGACCCGGGGCTACTCCTTGCCCTAGACCACATTACTGACCCCCATAACTTAGGTGCGGTAATACGTTCCGCTGCTGCTTTCGGAGCCAACGGAGTGATCCTGCCAACCAGGCGGTCTGCGGGGATTTCCCCTGTCGTTTGGAAAGTCTCAGCAGGAGCCGTAGCGCACGTGCCAGCGGCCCGCGTCCCGAACTTGGTGCAGGCGCTGAAACGCTGCAAAGACGACGGCTACTTCGTCGTTGGTTTGGATGGGAACGCCAATACGTCACTGCCGGAGCTAAACCTTGCCGACCAGCCACTGGTGATCGTGACCGGAGCGGAGGGTCGCGGCCTTTCACGCCTGGTACGTGAGACCTGCGATCTCATAGTCTCCATCCCTATTTCTAGAGATGTCGAATCTTTGAATGCTGCGGTGGCAACCGGAATCACTTTGTACCAGGTGGCCGAATTCAGGGAAGCTGCGCGTTAGCCCTTGCCCCGATAGTCTGTAAAAGACCAACACTTAGGGCGGGAACTTAGGTGAGCTAACTAAAACCTCACCGGGTTTCCTTCCCTCCTGGTTGTCCGTCCCCGCCAAACTGGGTGGCTTGGGTGCCAAGATGGCCCCCGAAACCGTTGTTGTTGCGGCACGGAAAATCTTCCAGGCACTGATCGGCGACTTGGTCTTAGACGCGCGAAGCGAGAAACTGACCGCAGCTATCGCAAAAATGAAAGAGGATGGTTCGCGCCTCAACCTGAACCTTTTGGGTGAAGCTGTCCTAGGAGAA
>CAYFNQ010000011.1:17755-33157 GCA_964344535.1 uncultured Actinomyces sp. | reverse complement strand
ACCCCACCCCAACACCCCAAAACACCCCCACCCACCACCACGCCCCGGGCGCGCCCCGAGCCAAAAAGGGTGGCCAGAGGCCGGGGTAGAGACAGTGCCCCAGGGGGTAGCGCTGATTAGAAGATGGCAGCGACCTGCAGTGGAGTCTAGGCACCGGCTGCTTTGAACACCGGTGTCGGCACTGGGCCGTCAGCTCGTGGGCACAGTGATCGCGGCTAGGTTCTTGCGGCCCTTGCGCAGCAGGATAACGCCACCCGGTAGCACGTCCTCTTCCGTAAGGACATAGTCGGGGTCGGCAACTTTTTCGTTGTTTAAGGAAACTCCGTTGGCTCGGACCGTACGCAGAGCCGCTTGACGACCCTTCTCTAGTCCTGTTGCCATCAACGCGTCTATCAGCGTCATCTCATCTAAGAACGCCTGGGCTTGAGGAAGATCCTGAACAGCAGCTCGCAGAGTCTGCCCGTCTACTTCCCTTAGGTCACCGCGTCCCCAAAGGGCATCCGTCGCAGCCAGGACTCGGTCCAGCTCCCGTTGTCCATGAACTAGCGCCGTCACATCTGCGGCCAGGGCTTTCTGGGCAGCCCGAGCATGTGGAGCGTCTACCGTCGCCTGCTCTAGCTCCTCTATTTCCTCTTTGGTCTTGAAGGTAAACACCTTCAGCATGTTGATGACGTCCTGGTCCGCGGTCTGTAGCCAGAACTGGTAAAAGGCATAGGGGCTCATCATGGCCGGGTCCAACCAGACCGCTCCCCCGGCAGTTTTTCCGAACTTGGTGCCATCCGCCTTTGTAATAAGGGGTGTGGTCATAACGTGCGCGGGCTGGCCCTCAGTCTTCCGGATCAGCTCCACACCGGACAGGAGGTTGCCCCACTGATCGTTCCCCCCGGTTTGCAACGTGCACCCGTAGCGTCGGAACAGTTCCCGAAAATCGTTGGCCTGGAGGATTTGGTAAGAGAACTCCGTGTAAGAGATGCCCTCATCCGAAGCCAGCCGACGCGCAACCACATCTTTAGCGATCATGCTGCCAAGCCGGAAGTGCTTCCCAACATCACGCAGCAACCCGATAGCTGTCAGGTCCTTGGTCCAATCCAAGTTGTTGACCATTTGCGCGGGGTTGTCTCCCTCAAAGTCCAAGAACTTCTCAATTTGGGTCCGCAGCTTCCCAGTCCACTCTGAAACTGTCTTCGTCGACTGCATCGAGCGTTCCCCAACTTCACGCGGGTCACCAATCTGCCCGGTTGCTCCCCCAACCAAAGCCAAAGGCTTGTGACCGTAGTTTTGCAGGTGCTTCATCAAGACCAGTTGAACTAGGTGACCGTGGTGCAAGGAAGGCGCCGTTGGATCAAAACCGCAATAGAAGGTAACCGGACCTTCCTCAAACGCTTGCTCCAACTGTTCCAAGTCAGTGTGCTGCTCCAGCAACCCGCGCCAACGCAACTCTTCGATCAGTTCGCTCACTGTCTTCCTTTCGTCCACCTATATCTTTCGCCTACCTATATATAGGAGGCCTGCAGATAGAAAGTCTGGCCCGAAGGCCGCACCAAGCCTACCCGTGAGGCTCGACGCCTTTGGTCTAGCTTCGAAAGCCCTCTACCTCTTTACGAAGTGCTTCCAGCTGCTCGCGCACCCGCTCCGGAGCTGTCCCACCCTTACCATTGCGGGCTGCGACAGAGCCCTCAACTGTCAAAACACCCAAGACTTCTGGCGTCAAAAGCTCAGAGATTTGGCCGAGTGAATCCTCCGTCAACTCTTGCAGTTCTAAACCGTGCTCTTCACAAAAGCGCACGGCGGCGCCCGCCACTTCGTGTGCCTGTCGAAATGGCACTCCCTGACGCACTAGCCACTCCGCCACGTCTGTCGCTAGAGAAAATCCTGCCGGTGCCAGCTCCGCCATGCGCCCCAAGTGCAAGGTCATCGTGGCAATCATGCCGGCCACCGCGGGCAAAAGAAGATCCAGCGTGTCCAGCTGGTCAAACACGGGCTCCTTATCCTCCTGCAGGTCACGGTTGTAGGCCAGCGGCATCCCTTTCAACGTGGCAAGCAACCCCGTCAGGTCACCGATCAAGCGGCCGGCTTTACCGCGGGCCAGTTCGGCAATGTCCGGGTTCTTCTTCTGCGGCATGATCGAGGACCCCGTCGAAAACGCATCATCCAGCGTCACGTAGCCAAACTCCACCGTGTTCCACAAGATGATTTCCTCTGACAACCTGGACAGGTCAACGCCAATCATCGCCAAAATGAACGCCAACTCAGCCATCACATCGCGAGCCGCCGTTGCGTCAATTGAGTTTTCAAAGCTCGCAGAAAAACCCAGCTCCTTGGCAATCAGCTCCGCATCCATGCCCAAGGTGTTCCCTGCCAAAGCTCCCGCCCCGTATGCGCTCTGGTCAGCGCGGCGGTCCCAATCCTGCAAACGCTGCAAATCTCTGCTCAACGCCCAAGCGTGAGCCAGCAAGTGGTGGGCCACCAGAACCGGTTGCGCATGCTGCAAGTGGGTCCGCCCCGGCATCACCGCATCGCCCGCGTTTTCGGCTTGGGCAATGAGCGCATCGATCACCTCAACCACACCCTTGGCAACCTGTTTCGCTTCACGACGCAGGTAGCGCCTAGTCAGGGTCACGACCTGGTCGTTACGGGAACGACCAGCCCTCAAGCGGCCACCCACCTGGGGGCCAACCCTCTCGATGAGGATGCGCTCCAGGGCGCTATGCACGTCCTCGTCCTCATCCCCCGGGAACAAAACGCCCGCTTCCAAGTCCGCTGCGATACCCGCCAACGCGTCAAGCATCTGTTCCAACTGGTCCTGTGTCAGCAACCCGACCCGGTGCAGCGCCCGCGCGTGCGCTGCTGAGCCAGCCACGTCGTCACCCGCTAAACGCCAATCAAAATGGGTGGAAACACTGAGGCGCTCAAGCGCACGGCTTGGCCCCTCCTGGAACCGCCCGCCCCACAGGGCCCCTGCATTTGTCGTCTCATTTTCCGCCATGTGTCAATCATGGCCCTACTGCCACCAGCTGCGCCCACCGGTTCGCCAAAAGCGCCAGGATGTGGCGTGTATCCTGCCAACGACACAAGCCTTGGCGAAAGGAAGCAAGTGCCAACTCCAACACCGTTGCGTCCCAGTGTGAACAATGAGGTTTCGCCACTAAAGACCGTTATTGTCCACGAACCGGGGCGCGAACTGGACAGGCTGACACCGCCAAACAAAAAGGAACTGTTGTTTGACGACCTGCTCTCACCGGCAAAGGCGCGCGAAGAACACCAGGGTTTCCAGGAGCTAATGACAGGGCGGGGCATCCAGGTACTGGAACTGACCGATTTGCTCACCACGACGTTAGAGGATCCTCAGGCCCGCGACTTCGTTGTCCGCAACACTTTCAACTGGAAGCGCCTAGGACCGTTGCTCACCCCCGCAGTCACTCAGTGGGTCGACGGCCTGTCAGCGCAGGAGCTGGCCCGCGTTTGCATACAGGGTTTGACAAACGGTGAGTGGGCGCAGATTTCCTCTCAACCGTCTTTAGTAGCCGCTTCTTTGGCGGACGAGGATTTCCTGGTCAGCCCCCTGCCCAACCACATGTTCAGTCGGGATGCTTCCGTGTGGGCTTTTGGGGGTGTGGCGGTGAGCGGTATGAGCCGGGAAGCGCGTCGCCGCGAGGCCCTGCACTACGAAGCCATCTACCGCTACCACCCTTTGTTCAAGGATGCGGACTTCCAGATGTGGACGCAGGGGAAGCTGGGCCGCAGCCACAGTTTTGAAGGTGGCGACATCTTGGTTCTAGGCAATGGTGCTCTAGCTGTGGGTATTTCCGAACGCACCACCCCACAGGGCGTAGAGCACTTGGCAAGCGAACTGTTTGCTGCGCAAAAAGCGGACAAAGTTCTGGCGGTCATGCTCCCAAAGGCCAGGGAGTTCATGCACCTAGACACCGTCATGACTCAGCTGGACCACGACAAGTTCAGCATGTACCCCGCCACAGCAGGCTTGGACACCCTGCTCTTAGAACAAACGGAAGCGGGTCCAACAGTGCGCCAGGTGGAAGGCGGTGTGAAGGCCGGGTTACAAGAAGTCTTGGAACGCCCACTGTCTTTCATCGCTCCCGAAGGTACGGAAGCGGAGCTTTCCCGTGAACAGTGGAACGACGGGTTCAACATGTTGGCCCTAGCTCCGGGCACGGTGGTTGCCTATGACAGAACCCCCGCCTCAAACAATGCAATGCGTGAAGCGGGGGTTGAAGTCTTAGAAATTAGTGGGAGCGAACTGGGACGCGGACGCGGCGGGCCGCGCTGCATGAGCGCCCCGGTTGAGCGAGCCTAGGAAGGTCCGCCCAACCTAGCCGTTCTACTCTCCGATATCTTTTCCAAAACGCTGGTCGCGGGCCGCAGCTAGTTTCGACGACAGTCCGTAGATGTCGATGAAGCCGCGAGCGGCGCTTTGGTCATACGTATCTCCCTCGTCATACGTCGCCAAACCAAAGTCGTACAGCCCGCTGTCGCTCTTACGCCCGGTCACGGTGGCGCGGCCGCCATGAAGGGTCATGCGAATATCACCGGTCACGTACTCCTGGGTGGAGTTGATGAACGCGTCCAAAGACTTCTTGAGAGGTGAGAACCACTGGCCGTCATAAACCAGCTCACCCCAGCGGTCGTCCACCTGCTTCTTGAAGCGGGCCTGTTCACGCTCAATCGTGACGTTCTCCAGCTCTTGGTGAGCGGCAATCAGAATTTCAGCGCCCGGTGCCTCATAGATTTCGCGGGACTTGATGCCGACAAGGCGGTCTTCAACGATGTCAATGCGACCAATTCCTTGGGCGCCACCGCGACGGTTCAGTTCCTGGATGATCTCCAGTGGGCTGAGTTTGCGGCCGTCCAAAGCAACCGGGATGCCCTTGTCGAAGCTGATGACAACTTCGTCTGGCAGCGGCGGGTAGGTTGGGTCGTCAGTATAGTTGTAAACGTCCTTCGTGGGGGCGTTCCAAATGTCCTCCAAGAAACCGGTTTCAATAGCCCGACCCCACACGTTTTGGTCAATGGAGAACGGGTTCTTCTTCGTGGTTTCAATGGGCAGGTTGTGCTTGGTGGCGTAGTCGATGGCAGCTTCGCGTGTAAGTGCCAAGTCGCGCACGGGAGCAATCGTGTTCAGCTCCGGTCCCAGGGAAGTGATCGACACTTCGAAACGGACCTGGTCGTTACCTTTGCCGGTGCAGCCGTGGGCAACCGTTGTCGCACCGAATTCGCGGGCGGCCTTCACCAAGTGCTTGGAAATGAGGGGACGCGAAAGCGCGGAAACTAGCGGGTACGCCTTTTGGTACATGCCGTTCGCTTTGAGCGCGGGCATGCAGTATTCCTCCGCGAACTCATCGCGTGCGTCTGCGACGTAGGATTCGACGGCGCCGCAGTCCAAGGCTCGCTGGCGAATCACCTCAAGATCCTCGCCCCCCTGCCCAACGTCCACCGCTACCGAAATAACTTCGGAGCCAGTGGCCTCCTCAATCCAGCCGATGGCCACTGAGGTGTCCAATCCGCCGGAGTAGGCAAGTACTACACGATCCTTGTTCTTACTCATTTTCTCTCTTCTCTTTTTACTGCTGTCACGTTTTGGGGTTGGCTGGTGGGTTCAGGCACGCAGGTGAGCGCCTAGGCGCTTTTCCAGTGCGGTGACCACGTTTTGGCGGACCTTCTCTACTTCCGCGGAATCTAGGGTGTGCGAGGGCGCCCGGAGCGTCACCCCGTACGCCAACGACTTGTGTCCCTTTGGCAGTTGGTCGCCTCGGAAGACGTCGAAGAGCACCAGCTCTTCTAGCAGTGGGCCAACGGCGCGTTTGATCACCGTTTCTACTTCAGCCTGGGGAGTGTCTTCTGCTACGACAACCGCAAAGTCTTCTTTTGCGGGAGGGTAAGAGGACACTGGCTTAACTTTTAGGAATTTGTCCGAGGTGAGGTCTTCGACCACAGCCAAGTTAATTTCGAAAGCGGCGGAGCGCTTTGGCAGACCGTACTCCTGGCACACTTTTGGCGCCAGTTCCCCCGCATGGCCAATGACTTTGAGCCCGCGCCCAGAGCGCACAAACAAAGTGGCGCAGCGTGCCGGGTGGAATGGCGCAGTCTCAGCAGGGTCAGTTGCCAAGGGCGGCAATGGTGGTCCGGGCTTCCTTTCAGGGTTTCCCGGCAGCCAGGTCCTGGTCACCTCCACGTTCAAACCGTTGACCGCTCCCACCGCTTTTGCGGCTTCAATAGCGTCTGACCACTGCCAGTTGGGGGCAGCGGCTAGGCCCTGGTCTAGTTCTGGGCCGCTGCGGGGCGCAAAACTACCGGCCATGACACCGGCCGCATGCCACGGTTGGTCGGGCACGCCTGCCAGAAGGACAGCTAGTTCCTCATCTGAAGGGCGACGGTCCACCCCCAAGATTTCAGCCGGAACAGTCCCTTGCGGATCTGCCACTTGGCCTAGTTCAAACAGCGCCAGCGGGAGAAGCCCGCGCGAAGCGTTACGTTCCGCCGTCTCCAAAAGCGTGTCTAGAAGGCTGGTGCGAAGCAGCGCTGTGTCATCTGCCAACGGGTTGATGATCCGCAATGCCTGGCGCCGCTCATCATCAGCCGGAATGCCCTGGCGATCAAAAGCGTTGGAGACAAACGGGTAGGACAAGACTTCAACCAGGCCTTGGCCTGCCAGGACCTGGCTGGCACGGCGGCGCAGTTTGTGGCTGGACGTCAATCCGCCCTGTCCAGCAGCCCTAGGTAGCCGGGTGGGGATTTGGTCGTAGCCGTAAAGGCGTGCCACTTCCTCCACCAAGTCCGCCGGGAGCTTTAGGTCTGGGCGCCAGGTGGCGGGGGTGACGGTGAAGCCACCTTCGGCTGGCACTACCGCGCAGCCAACCTGCTCTAATAGTTCCTGGATCTTTTCAGGTTCCAGCTCCAAGCTGGTGAGGCGCTCAACTTCGCCTGCGGGCAGGAACACCGGCTCCATTGGAGCCACCGTGTTCAAGTCAAAGCCTGCCTCATCGATGGTTCCACCCCCATACTTGGCGATCAGCTCAGCGGCGCGGGCTGCAGCAATTGGGGGAAGCATCGGGTCGACACCACGTTCGAAGCGTTTTGAAGCTTCCGACACTAGGCGGTGGCGTCTAGAAGCGCGCGCAATTGACACAGGGTCAAAGTGAGCGGCCTCAATCACCACTGATGTCGTGGTGTCCTTGACTTCAGAGTTCAGGCCCCCCATGACGCCGGCTAGTCCAACCGCCCTTGAACCGACTTCACCATTGGGAGAGTCAGTAATCAAAACGTCCTGGGCCGACAGCGTCAGAACAGAGTCATCCAGTGCGGTGAACTGTTCGCCTTCTTCTGCCAAACGCACAACGATTGGGGCTTGCGCGAACTCGAGGTCGTAGGCGTGCAGGGGCTGACCAAGGTCCAACATGACGTAGTTGGTCACGTCAACCGGCAGGGACAAAGAACGCATCCCGGCTTGTTCTAGGCGGCGCACCATCCATGATGGCGTAGCGGCGTTCGGGTCGATGTTGCGGACAATGCGGGTGACAAAACGGTCACAGACGACCTGGTCGTCGCGTAGTGAGCCGGGCGCAACCTGCACCTCAAACGCACCCTCACTTGACGTTGGCAGCGGGGCTTCAAGGGCCTTGGGCAATCCGGGGTCTGTGAAAGCTGCTCCGGTTGCGTGGGAGTATTCGCGCGCCAGCCCGCGCATTGAGAAGCAGTAGCCGCGGTCTGGAGTGACGTTCACTTCCAGTACCTCATCCCCCAAACCCAACAGTGGAATCAGGTCAGTGCCAACTTCTGGCACCTCATCCAACGCTAGGTCGCGGTCTAAGACGATGATGCCGTTGTGGTCCTCACCCAAACCCAGTTCACGCAGCGAGCAAATCATCCCGTCGGAGACGTGACCGTAGGTTTTCCGAGCCCCAATTGGGAACGGTCCTGGGAGGACTGCTCCGGGAAGAACCACAGGAACAATGTCGCCGACTTCAAAGTTGTGGGCGCCGCAAACGATGCCACGGCTGGCGACCGTTGCTGCTTCGGCACCTTCCCCGGGTGCGTCATTGAAGTCGCCAACGTCGACGCGACAGTAGCGGATGACTTTGCCGTTGGAGTGTTCTTCTTCAACGAACTCAAGGACCTTGCCAGCGACCAGCGGACCTTGGACGGCTGCGGGGATGATCTCTTCTTCTTCAATCCCCACTGTTACCAGGTCGGCTGCAATGTCTTCAATGCTGGCGGTTTCAGGGACATCAACGTGGCTTTCTAGCCACTCTTTTGAAACGTAAGGCACCGTTAGCGTCCCTTTCCTTCTAAACCGAACTGCGAAGAGAAACGCTGGTCACCTTCGACAATGTCGTGCATGTCAGCGATCCCGTGCTGCAGCATCAGTGTGCGTTCAAGTCCCATACCGAAAGCGAACCCCGTGTATTCCTCCGGGTCGATTCCAACGGCCTCTAGGACGGCGGGGTCAACCATTCCGCAGCCGCCCCATTCGATCCAGCCTGGGCCACCCTTCTTTTGGGGAAACCACAGGTCCATTTCAGCGCTGGGTTCCGTGAAGGGGAAGAAAGAGGGACGCAGTCGCGTTTTCGCTTCCTCACCGAACATGGCTTTAGCGAAGTGGTCCAGCGTGCCCTTCAAATCCGCCATGGTTAGCCCTTTGTCGACTGCAAGGCCTTCAACCTGGTGGAAAACGGGTGTGTGGGTGGCATCTAAAGCGTCTGAACGAAAGACCTTGCCTGGAACTGCCACGTAAAGTGGGGCGCCCTCTTTGAGGAGTTCGCGAGCCTGAACGGGCGAGGTGTGCGTGCGCAACACCAAGTGCGCTTCGTCGGCCTCTTCCCCACCGACCGTGGTGCCGTCGATGTAGAAAGTGTCCTGCATTTGGCGGGCCGGATGGTCAGCATCAAAGTTCAGCGCATCAAAGTTGAACCATTCGTGTTCCACTTCGGGGCCTTGCGCAATTTTCCAACCCATGGACGCGAAAAAATCCTCGATCTGCTCAATTAGCAGTGACAGTGGGTGGCGGGCCCCCACTGGGGTGCGCCTGGTTGGCAAAGTTACGTCGACGCCTTCGGAAGCCACTATTTCGGCTGCTTCCAGTTCTTCAAGCTCCAGCTGTTTGTCGTCAAAGAGCCCCTGCAACCTTTTACGGGCCTGTCCCAGATTCTTACCGGCCAGACCACGCTGTGAGGGCTCCAGCTTCCCGATGCCGCGGTTCGCCAAGACAAGTGGTGAAGTTTCCCCAAATACTTGGGTCTTCACCAGGCGTAGTTCATCAAGAGAGCCAGCTTCGGCAATCTTTCGCGCAGCCTCATCCGACCATGCGGTTACCGCCGCCTCATCCAACATGTCTAACGGGGCTGGCGTTTCGGACTTTGACATCCCAATCCAATCAGCTCTAAAGGCTTCCACCCGCTGGAAGCCCTCATCACTCTAGTAGCCAACGCCGCCAAGGCCACCTACCCTGTCGCGACTTGAGCCGCACTAAGATCATTTGAGACCAACAACGCAAAAAGAAGCAGCGAAATTGAGGCGGATGATGAGCAAAGGTCACAGTTTGAGCCCTAAACGTATTCGACTTCCCTACCTCCTCAATGCCAAACGTGAGGGCAGGAAATTGGCGATGCTCACCGCCTACGACGCGCTGACTGCCCCTTTGTTTGAGGCTGCGGGCGTTGACATGCTTTTAGTTGGCGATTCTTTGGGCAACGTCATGTTGGGCTTTGACGGAACACTGAACGTGTCACTGGAAAACATGGTGACGGCAACCGGTGCGGTTGCGCGTTCAACCAGCCGCGCGTTCGTCGTTGCAGACCTGCCGTTTGGCACTTACGAAGCTGACCGCGTCACCGCTTTCAACTCTGCGGTTCAACTGGTGAAGGCCGGCGCGCACGCGGTGAAGATTGAGGGTCCTCGACCCCAAATCGTAGAAACGCTTGTTGAAGGCGGCATCGCTGTTATGGGGCACCTGGGTTACACCCCGCAAGCCGAACATGCGCTAGGTGGGCCGCGGTTGCAGGGAAAGGGCCAGGAACCGGGCGCACAGCTGCTGGCACAAGCCAAGGAATTGGAACAAGCCGGCGTCTTCGCGATTGTCCTAGAAATGGTCCCGGCGACTTTAGCCCAGCAAATCACCGAGGCGCTCACGATCCCCACGATTGGAATCGGGGCGGGCCCGGACTGTGACGGCCAGGTGCTGGTTTGGTCCGACATGGCCGGGATGACCGATTGGACGCCATCCTTTGTCCGCCGGTTCGGTGAACTGGGCCGGGAACTAAAAGCTTGCGCCACAGACTACGTGGAAGCGGTGGCGGACGGGACGTTCCCCGGCCCTGAGCAGACCCGCGACTAGCTGCCGGGTCGCTTATGCGGGCTCGTTTCGTATGCTTGGCGTATGACAGCCACACCTTTGCAGGCGGGGAACGTTTCCCCCATGCTCACTGTGCCCAGCGGAATTGAACGACCCGAATACCTTTTTCACGACGGTCCGGAAGTCGTCACCACCTCCGACATAAAAGATCCGGAGACGGTTGAAAAGATTGCTCGCGCCGGCAAAATTGCTGCCGACACGTTAGCGTACGCGGGTTCGCTTGTCGCCCCCGGCGTGACAACTGACGAAATTGACAAGGCCGCCCACCAGTTCATGATTGAGCGCGGCGCCTACCCTTCCACCTTGGGTTACATGGGCTACCCGAAGTCCATTTGCACGTCCATCAACGAAGTGATCTGCCACGGAATTCCTGACGACCGTCCGTTAGAAGAAGGTGACATCGTCAACATTGACGTCACCGCTTACAAGGACGGAGTCCACGGAGACACGTGTGCAATGTTTGTGGCGGGAGAAACGAACGAGGAAAATCAGCTGCTCATTGACCGCACAAAGATCGCTTTAGAACGGGGCATTAAAGCGGTGCGCCCTGGTCGCCCCATCAACGTGATTGGGCGGGTGATTGAGGCTTACGCGAAACGTTTCGGATACGGCGTTGTGCGCGATTACACGGGTCACGGCGTGGGAGAAGCTTTCCACTCCGGACTGATCATTCCCCACTACGACGCGGCCCCCGCCCACGACCAGCTGCTTGAAGAAGGCATGGTTTTCACAATTGAGCCCATGCTTACGCTGGGGTCGGTTGAGTGGGACAAGTGGGAGGACGACTGGACCATAGCCACCAGAGACAAATCGATGTCTGCGCAGTTCGAACACACTATTGTGGTAACTGAGGACGGGGCTAGGATCCTTACCAGCCCCTAATGATTTCGGTGACGCGTCCGGTGTCCCGGTAGGAAAGAGGGGAACGCATGGCACGGGTAGCTGTCGGTATCGACATTGGTGGATCCGGTATCAAAGGTGCGGTAGTGGACTTGGATGTCGGAGAGTTCATTGGCGAACGCATTCGTATCGCCACGCCTAGCCCTTCAACACCGGAAGCTGTGGCCGAAACGGTGAAGACCATTGTGGAGCAGCTAAACGTTCCTCAGGACGTGCCGATCGGGGTTGCGATGCCCGCCCCAATGCGCCACGGTGTCATCGGTTTCATGGCTAACCTTGACCAGTCGTGGTTAGGGGTGGACGCCGGAAAGCTCTATAGCGATGTCCTGGGCCGGAAAGTAACCGTCCTCAATGACGCTGACGCTGCAGGCGTGGCGGAACAGGCTTTCGGGGCAGCAAAAGACACGCCTGGCACAGTCATAGTCACCACCCAGGGCACGGGCATTGGCTCCGCCCTCATCTACGACGGGCAACTGGTTCCAAACACGGAACTGGGACACCTAGAACTAGACGGGCGGGACGCGGAAAGTCATGCTGCGGCCAGCCAACGCACAAAGCAGAACTTGGACTGGGATGAGTGGGCGGAGCGTTTGGACCGCTACTACAACCACCTGGAAATGCTGTTCTCCCCGGACGTGTTCGTGGTGGGTGGCGGGGTTTCTAAGGAACACAAGAAGTTCTTAGACAAGATCCACTTAAAAGAAGCAAAGATCGTTCCCGCGAAGCTGTACAACACGGCGGGCATTGTGGGAGCGGCCGTTTTTGCAGATCGGCATTGCGACGACGAACACCAAGTCTAATTAGGTCTATGAGCGCTGCGCCTGGCCGCGTAGACTAGAAAGTGGATGAGTTGGCCAGACGGCCGCGGAACTAAGCAGCTGGTTCTGAGGAACGTCCGGGCTCCATAGGGCGCAGTGGTGGCTAACAGCCACCCGGGGTGACCCGCGGGAAAGTGCAACAGAAAGTAAACCGCCACTTCTTTGAAGTGGTAAGGGTGAAACGGTGCGGTAAGAGCGCACCAGCAGTCCAGGTGACTGGATTGGCTAGGTAAACCCCACTGGGAGCAAGGTCAAGCAGAAGGTTGAGTTGCCCGCTCAAAACCTTCGGGTAGGCCGCTAGAGGTCTGCGGTAACGCAGATCCCAGATGAATGGTCGTCACCGACGCAAGTCGGGACAGAACCCGGCGTATCGGCCAACTCATCCACCCACCACTTCGGCCTGGACCCATCGGTTTGGGCCCGGTTTGGGCCCAGGTAGGCGCACGCTAGCTGGTGCGGACGATGAACAGTCCAGATTCGTCGCTAACAAAAATCTCATCTGCTGGGGTAGCTGCCGCCCGGTCAAGCTCATCGGCAGTCAGGTGGACCGGAGAGTTCACCAAGACGCCGTCTTTGAGCTGGAGGATTACAACTGGGCCTTGGCGCTCTTTCAGCCTGTCGTACTCTTCGACAAGTTCACTTGGAAGAGAGTCCCGCAGCTGCGCAATCTTCACCTCAAGTTGTTCGCGTTCCGCTGTCGGCTCTTCTAAAGACTGTGCAAGCTCAGCTTTCGTCGCCGCCTCATCATCCTCAAGGGCAACAATCTGGCGTTTCGCGTCAGCTAGGTCCTTCTCACCTTTTTCGATAGCTTCCATCTGCAGCAGGAGCTCGCCTTCCAGCTGGCTTTCACGCTCTTTAATCTTCAAAATCTCATGTTCAACAGCGGACATGTCGCGGATACCAACCTTGCCACTGTCCAAGCGGTCCTGCTGCACCTTGCCTCTGTCCCGAACCAGCTGCAACTGGCCCTCCAGCCTGTCAGCAGTACTTTGTTGGTCGCTGAGTTGGGTGCTCAGAGCAACTGTGTAACGCTGCAGGTCTTGGGCCCTGCCTGAAAGTTCAGCCAACTTCTTGCCCAATGGGTGAGTCTTTTCCAAGTGGGACAAGCGAAGCGTCCGCAGATCTGATTTTTGCAGCTCTAACAGCTCTGCTTGCTGTTCCGGTGTTGCTTTCAAAGCAATTCCCCTTTCGTGGGCAGGTGCAAAGCCCAAGGCTCAGTAACCACAGTACTAACAGTCACGGATAACTCTTGGCCAGCTAAGTTCGCAGCCTCCAAAAGTTTACGTTGCAAAACTGGAAGCCACGGCGCTTCCGTAGCCCAGTGAGAACCACAAACTAGTGCGGGTCCGTCGTCCTCTAAGTGTTCTGACGCGGGATGATGACGCAGGTCAGCGGTCACGTAAGCATCTACGCCTGCTTGGGCCGAGGCTGCTAAGAAAGAATCACCCGACCCCCCAGACACTGCCACGGTTCCCACCTGGCGGTCTAGATCGCCGCCCACCAGGATTCCTGTCGGACCTGCAGGCAACCGGTTGGCAACTAGGGCTGCGAACTCCCGCAGTGTCATGGCCACGGGCAGGTCGCCGACTCTTCCGTACCCCCAGTTCGGATTCGCTGGAACTGGTTCTAAGAACCGTTGGTCTTCCAAACCCAGCAAGTCAGCTAGAGCCGTTGCTACGCCATCTGGTGTCACGTCCGCATTCGTGTGAGCGTTGAACAAGGCGACGTCGTTCTTGATCAGGCCGGTGACCAACCGTCCCTTGGCGTCATCGGTGCTGATGAAAGAAGTTCCCCGCAAATACAGTGGGTGGTGCGTGATCAGCATGTTGACCTTGAGGTCCAAGGCTTGCTGCAACACTTCTTCAACCGGGTCTACGGCTAGCAGGACGCTACCAACTCCTGTGGTGCGCGACCCGGCTATCAGGCCAACCCTGTCCCAGTCGGCAGCGGCACTGGGCGGATACCACTGATCCATCCAAGCGGTAATTGTTCCAACGGTTAGCATCGCTTCCTCCCCTTCCACCCTACTGCGCTGGCTGCTAGCCGGTTACCGCCGAAGAGTCTGGTCCCGGGGCGGTGTCTGCGAAGACCTTTTCGACAGCGCGCTTCAAGGTGTCGTAACCATCAAGGGAAAGAACCGACTCAAGGTGTCCCTGTACCGACACCACAGCGTCACCAGTCAGCTGCTGCACGACTGCCGTGTCCGGCTCAACTAGTGCCTCAAGACCCAACCCCAACGGCTCCTGGTTGGTGAGCACCGGGGCGAACGTGTCGTAGAAACCGATCAGCACCGGCTGTCCTAGCAGCTCAACAACTTTGGGTTCGCCCTGGCGCGACTGGTCTAGTTTTTGTACCCCCACTCCGGCCAGCTGGGCCAAAAGCTGGTGGCTGAGCCCTTCGGCTATCACAGGCTGTCCCGAATCCAGGCGCTGCCTCATCAGGTCCTGGACTCTTCTGAGCCTTGGTTCCTGCAAATCCGTGGGGTTGCCGGGCCCTGGGCCAAAGACCAAGAGGTCCGTGGAGACGTCATCGGGAACCTCATCCCATGGCAGCACTTCCACCGCGAAACCAAGGTGGCGCAACTGGTGGCCCAGCATCGCTGAGAACTGGTCTCCCATGTTCACAACGACAGCAGAGCCTCGCTCAGGAGCGGACTGAACCAACGATTGGGCGTCACGCCAAAAAGGTGCCAAGTCCTTATTCCTGGATTCCAGCGCCTCTTCGACCGCCGAGTTACGCATCAGATGCTGTTGCTGGGTTGCTGCGCGCCGCGCGTCCAGCAAACCCAGGGCGCTGAGCATACCGGAGGCTTTTACCCGCGTCTCTAAAGCCTCTCCTGCAGCATCTGAGTGGCGCACTAATGTGGCTCCCGCACTGATCCTCACATTTCCTTGCGGGTTGATTTCCGCAGTGCGAATCATGATTGGCGCATCCAGTTCCCACCCGGTTTTGCCGTTGTGGAAGTGGGCTAGGACGCCGGAGTAGTAGCCGCGCCCCGTGTCCTCATACCGTGCAATGACCTCACAGGAACTTTCCATTGGCGACCCGGTGACCGTGGGAGCAAACATGGTAAGGCGCAAAACGTCACGCACGTCCAAGTCACTTTGCCCCTCAAGCAGGTACTCCGTATGGGCGACGCGGGACATGGGCTTTAGGAATGGGCCGGTCATGACGCCCCCACCCGGACAGACGGAACTCATCATTTTTAGTTCCTCATCCACGACCATCACCAGCTCTTCGCTTTCTTTACGGTCAGCAAGAAACTCCAGCAAGTCCGCCACCTCAAACGCTTCACCACCGTGGCGGAAAGTTCCTGAA
>CAYFNQ010000011.1:13111-17655 GCA_964344535.1 uncultured Actinomyces sp. | reverse complement strand
TGCGCTGAGATAAAGAAGGGGGGCGCCGTCATCGATCACCTCAAAGCCACGCTCTTTAATTTGGCGGAACGGCACTGCCGCGATCACGTCGGTTCCTTCCAACGGGATGTCAGCAGTCGTGTTCGCCTCATGCACGGGTCCGGCGTACACCTTGGCCACGGGATCACTGCCGTGGCGGATGATCGCCAATGGCTGGTCGGACGTAAGGGCCTGGCCAAGCTTGGATGGGACGTGGTCGGTGTCAGCCACATCGGCTCCCTTCAAACGCAGTCTTGCTAGGTGTTCGTTCTCGCTGGGTACGACCTTGTCAGGTTAGTCCCGCAGCAACTCACAGCGAAGGTGTGTTCGTGTTTCCTCCACAACTTTCACGCCCAGCGCCATTGCACAGGAAGCACGCCGGAGTCAGCGAGGTTGGGAAGCGGGCGCCAAGTTGGTTGAGCAGACCTGCAGTGCTGCAGGCAGCTTTTTCACAAGGACTTGGACGAAGGACGACTAGTGGGACCAACAAAAATCATCCACTTGGGAACAATCGGATTGGAAGAGACCGCAGACGAGGAGACCGGGATAGGTGTTGGGGCAGCGGACATCGGGGTTGCAGAACAGGTGCCTGTAACGCCCTCGCAGCAAAAAACGAAGGCCACGATAACTGGAGCCGACGGGAAGGTGCGCCCGTGGTGGGTTGGAAAGAACCCTGTGCTAATCAGCTACTACGACAACGAATGGGGAGTCCCGGTCTTTTCGGAGCAGGGGCTTTTTGAAATGCTGTCGCTGCTGGTCTTCCAAGGAGGGCTGCGTTGGAGCGGAGTGCTGCCCAAGAGAGAGCGGTTACAGGAGGTTTTCCAAGGATTTGATCCAGAAAAACTCGCAGACACGGACATGGAGCTGCAAGTGCGAAAAGCAATGGAAAGCTCCGGTGTGATCCGCAATGAGCGCAAGATTCGGTGGGTTTTGCAAAACGCTAAAGCCACCGTAGCGCTGCGGGAAAACGGCGGACTGGCAAGTCTAGTTTGGGAGCATCAGCCAGAAGAGGAGTTGGAATTTGAGTTCCAAGAAGACCTGCCTTCGTACACAGAAGAGTCAACGAAGCTCGCCAAGGCACTGAAGGCAGCAGGTTTCGTAGGGGTTGGTCCCACCACCTGCTTTGCGTTCATGCAATCAGTGGGCGTAGTGGACGCAAACCCGCTAGGTGCATACAAGCGGGGTGAACCTAGCCTTTGGGATGAAGACCGGTCGAGTATCCTGACCCAATAAGAAAGGCGGGGTCCGCTTGACATTCAATCAAAACGTCGACATCTCTGGGAACAGGGTGCGCAGCGGTGGCCGCTCCGCAACCGTCGCAGCAGGCGGCATAGGTGGAGTCGGCCTAGTGATTTACCTGTTGGTCACCCTGCTAGGTGGGGATCCCAACACCTTGATGGACGCAAACTTGTTCTCCCAAGACCAGGCCGCATACGAACCCAGCGGTGGAGAGTCACTTGAAGACTGCCTGACGGGGGCTGACGCAAACCAGCGTGTTGACTGCCGTATGCAAGCAACTGCCCTGTCCCTAGACGACTACTGGGACCACGCCTTGCCCTCACAAGCCGGCATTGCCTACGTGCCTCCAGAAATGGTGATTTTCACCGGCTCTGTTCGCACGGGTTGCGGAAGCGCTACCTCAGCCGTTGGCCCCTTCTACTGCCCCGCGGACCAGACCGTCTACCTAGACACCTCTTTCTTCGATGAGCTGGCAACAACGTATGGTTCCGACGGTGGGCCACTGGCTGAGCTCTACGTTGTCGCCCACGAATTCGGACACCACATCCAAAATGAACTGGGCACGATGTCCTCACAAAACACGCGCGATCAAGGACCAACCTCAGGTTCGGTACGCCTTGAACTACAAGCTGACTGCTACGCGGGCATGTGGGTTCAGGGCGCTTCAGAAACTAAAGATGCCCAGGGCGTCGCGTTCCTCAAAAAACCGACCCCAGCCCAGATCGGCAGCGCTCTTTCTGCAGCCGCCGCTGTGGGAGATGACCACATCCAAGAAACCTTCCAGGGCCAGGTCACCCCGCACACGTGGACGCACGGGTCCTCTGAACAGAGGCAGCGCTGGTTCAACACCGGCCTAAACTCCGGTTCGCTGCAGGCCTGCGACACGTTTGCCGTCGCACCAGAAGACCTCTAACTCTGCTGAGCTAGCTCCACTGGTTGATTTTTGACAGGAACTTTCTGAGAGTCTTCGACTTGGGGTCGGAGAACACTTGTTCGCTGGCGCCATATTCAACAATTTGGCCCCCGCTCAAGAACGCGACGTTGGCGCAGGCTTTTCGTGCAAACCCCATTTCATGGGTGACGATAATCAGGCGCGACCCTGACTCAACCAGTGTGGCCACAAGATCCAAGACGTCAGCAGTGTATTCGGGGTCTAGCGCACTGGTTGGCTCGTCAAGGAGCAGTAGTTTTGGTTCGGGGGCAACGGCACGCGCTATGGCCACGCGTTGGCGTTCCCCGCCAGAAAGTTGTGCCGGACGTTTGCTTGCTTCCCTGGCCAACCCAAACCTGTCCAGGAGCCCACGCGCCCGTTCCAAGGCTGTTTTTTGATCGACCCCGTGAACCACGGTGAGTGGCAAAGCAATGTTCTCTTCCGCGGTGAGGTGGTCGAACAGGCCTGAGTGTTGGAAGACGAAGCCTAAACTGGCGCGATACTTGGGTAGGGCGCTGGCCCTGTAGTCAACCCGGTGACCATCAATGCTCACCGTGCCACTGGTTGGTTGTTCCAGTCCCCCGATGATCCGCAGCAACGTTGACTTGCCACCGCCCGAAGGCCCAATGACAGCCAGAGTTGCGACATCCTCATCAAAGTTCACCCGATCCAAGACCATTTGGTCGTCGAAAGTCTTCGAAAGGTCTGTGAGCTCAACGCGCATAGTCAAACTTTCGCTCAAAGTGGGAGCTGATCAGCATGAGAGGCAATGTGAGAGCCAAATAGATAGCACCTAGGAAAATGTAGCCACCAAAGAAGTTGTAGTTCGTGGCTGTGATTTCCCGGATGGTCTGGGTGATCTCAATGACCGCAATGACGGAAAGCAGCGATGAGTCTTTGATTAAAGATGCAAGCTGTCCTGTCAAGGCCGGCAGGGTTCGGGCGACCATCTGTGGCAACACCACATACCGCACCTTTTGCGCCCTGGTGAAGCCCACTGCGTCTGCTGCTTCAAGCTGGGTCGCGTCCAAGCTGGACGCGGATCCTCGAATAATTTCTGCAACGTAGGAGCCAGAGAAAACTGACAGGATGACGATGCCGGCGATCGTCTTGTTGTTCACGCCCCAAGCGGTGCCAATAATGTAGTAAAAGAGGTAGATCTGAACCAGTAGCGGAGTGCCCCGAATCAGTTTCACGTATAGGTCTGCCGCGTATCGCAGCGGTAAGATCCTCGATTCCGATGCAAGAGCTACGGGGATGCCAATGGCTCCGGCAAGGACCACTGAGGCTGCGCAAATGCGCAGTGTCGTCAAGAATCCGTCCCACAGGCGAATGTGGTATTCGGGGACGAAACTAAAATCGAGCCGCACACCTGCCGTGTGCAACGAAAGCCAGAACGTACCGGTCAGGACTGTGGCGACTAGCAGGTAGTTGAAAGCTACCTTGAGCGCCGGTGTCCGGCCTGCGGCAGGCGCTATGAAAAGACTACTCAATCTACTTCAAAGAACCAGGTGAAGCCCAAGTCGTCAAAGGCCTGCTTCTCTTCCGCTAGGTGCTTATCCGTCAGGCGCGCAAAGCCCCCGTCTTGGGCGTATTCAACGATGAACTGGTTGAACTGTTCACGCAGCTCGTCGTGTCCCTTCGCCACCGCGATCCCCCAGTATTCAACCTCTTGGAAGGGAATGAAAACGGCGGCGGTCGTGTCAGGGTTGCTGGCCTGGTTGCGGTAGATCGTCAGCTGGTCATACAAGAACCCGTCTGCTTTCCCCTGGATCACCTCTGTGACTGCCGCACTTTCGTCGCTGAGCCGGACAATTTGTGCTTGGTCAAGATTCTTCGTTGCATAAACGTCACCTGTTGAACCCGTCTTGACCGCAACGGTTTTACCCTCTTGGTTCAGGTCGTCAATGCTGTTTATGCCCGACTGCGAGTTAGCCAAGATTGCTAGCTGCGCCTGAGCGTAGGGGTCTGAGAAATCCACGGACTGTTTCCTGTCCTCCGTGATGGTCATGGAGGACATAACTGCGTCTGCCTTACCGGACTGCAAGGTGGGGATCAAACCGTCAAACGCCACATTTTCGATAGTCAGGTCGTAGCCGTACGTTTTGGCGAAGTCTTCCAAAAAGTCAACGCTGACGCCCTCTGGGTCACCCGCCTGGTCTTTTGTTTCAAATGGCGGATACGCAAGCTCCATAGCTACCGTCAATGGTTTCCCATCTGTTTTTGCGTCCGTGCCGGAGCACGCCGCTACGGTAACGGCCATAACCAGGGCTGCCCCCGCTGCCGCGAACTGTGAAAATCGCATTTCCAACCACCTGATTCCAGTTTTAGAGTTGCTCTTCCACCTTATTGCAGG
>CAYFNQ010000011.1:2865-13011 GCA_964344535.1 uncultured Actinomyces sp. | reverse complement strand
GGCAGGCGCTCCATGAAATCCGCGAAGTCTTTGCCCGGCCCAGACCAAAGCACCTCAGCCATTGCAGCGAGCCTGGGGAACGCCGCGTAGTCCCAGGCGCGGGAAGTGTGCAGGTGTTCGCTCCACAGGTTTGCCTGGCCGCCAATGACTTTGCCTGAGGCCTGGTCGACAGCGATCTCCGAGGAGAACTCAGGATCAAAGGAATAGACACGTTCCAACGTGACTGGGGTACCGACTGGAACGGGATCCCGCGTGTCGTCGGCCTGTCGGTAGTCCAAGTAGGCGTAAGTGGTGGGGCAGGTGACGACGTCTAGGCCCCGCGCCAAACCAACTTCCACTGCTCTCTTGCCACGCCACGCATGAATCACAACATCGTCGTCCACGTGATCTTCCAAGACTTCGTCCCAGGCAACGGTGCGCTTTCCAACGCTGCGCAGGTAGTCCGCTACAAGCGCGGTGTACCACGCCTGGATTCCACGATCCGTGTCGATGCCCAGTTCCGCTTTGCGGGCTTGGGTGCCGGGATCATTCTCCCAGCCTTGCGTTGGACATTCGTCCCCACCAATTGAGAAGTACTCAAAGGGAAATAAGGCCGACACTTGGGCGACGACGTCCATCACAAACTGGATGGTGTCCGGGTCCAAGTTCAAAACGTTCGTGGAAACACCCCATTTGGTTCGCACATCCACGGGCGTACGGCTGGTTCCAAACTGTGGATAGGCGGCAATTGCGGCCTCCATATGTCCCGGTAGGTCCACCTCAGGCATTATCGAAATGCCGCGGGCACTGGCGTAGGCCACGACTTCTTTTAAGTCATCCTGGGTGTAGTAACCACCGTGAGGGCGCCCGTCGTACAGGTCTGACTCACTCCACCCCTGCTGGCTTTCTTTCCGCCAGGTAGCGACCTTAGTCAACTCGGGGTAACCGTCAATTTCCACACGCCACCCCTGGTCGTCAGTTAGGTGCAGATGCATGACGTTCAACTGCAAAAGCGCCATCAGGTCCACGATGCGCAAAAGGTCCCGCTTGGGCAGAAAGTGGCGGGCCGGGTCAATCAGAACCCCGCGCCAAGAGTATTTGGGGTAATCCCGGATTGTCACACAAGGGACCAGCCACGGCTGTGTAGGGACAGGAGCCTGGCGGAACGCTTGGGCTGGAAACAAGCGCAGCAAGGTGGCGCAGCCGTGCTGGGCTCCAACGGGGCTCCCTGCGGTGACGGTTATGGAGTCAGCAGTAACCTCAAGTTCGTATTCCTCAGCTCCCAGCGTCCCGTCTAGCTCCAAAGCAATCGTGTTGCCCTGGCGACCTTCAGCCAGTTCCCCAGCCATCGCCACGGGGAACCCACTGGATGCTCTCAAATGGTTTTGCAGCCAAACCGCCTGTTCGAAGAGGCTTTCGTCGAAGGCAAGGGTCGTTCGCCTGTCAAGTTGAAAGTTCCCGGTTTCAAACTTGGCTTCCACTGGCAGCGGGATCAGACAGGCGGCTGCGGTGTTCGTCATTAAAACTCCTGGGTGAGGGAAGGCAGGGCGCAGCCTCATGCTACGGAACAACCGACACCTAAAGCCATTTGCCCTAAAATCGGTGGTTGAAGTAACCAGGAAGGCTCCATGTACTACTCCAGTGGCAACTACGAAGCTTTTGCTAGGCCCCAAAAACCCCACAACATCGACACCAAACGTGCATGGATCGTTGGGGGTGGCATGGCCGGTCTTGCAACCGCCGGGTTCTTGATCCGCGACGCACAAATGCCCGGGCCAAACATCACGATCCTGGAAGCAAATGCCAACACAAAGGAAGCACTTGAAGCCAGCGGTGATGCCGCCAGTGGCTGGATGCTGCGCGGCGGACGCGAGGTTGAAGACCATTTTGAGTGCATGTGGGACCTGTACCGCTCTGTGCCCTCACTGGAGGTAGACGGGTCTGTTCTGGATGAGTTCTACTGGCTAAACAAAGAAAATCCGAACCGAAGCCTGAACAGGACGACAGAAAACCGGGGGCAACCAGGAGGCGTGGACCCCAGTTTCCACCTGGGAAAGAAAGGTCAAAAAGACCTGGCGAAGCTGGTCATGGCCAGGGTCGAAGACCTGTACGACAAACGCATTGACGACGTGGTGTCTAAACGCTTCTTGGACTCACCCTTTTGGCTGTACTGGCGCACCTTGTTCGGTTTCCAACAGTGGCATTCGGCCCTGGAGCTAAAGCTCTACATCCAACGCTACGTGGACCACCTGGCAGGCCTGGTGGATCTGTCAGCGCTCAAGTTCCCCAGATACAACCAGCACGAATCCCTGATCCTGCCACTGCAAACTTGGTTGGAGGATGCCGGAGTCGTGTTCCGCAACGACACTGCGGTAGTCGACATTGACTTTGAAATCACTAGGGATCACAAGCGGGCCCGCTCACTGACCTGGGTGCATGAGGGCAAGGAGACCACCGTCCCCCTTACCGATGACGACCTGCTGTTCATCACCAACGGTTCGGCGGCTGAGAATGTGCGCTGGGGCGACCACAAGCACGCTCCTAAGTTCGATACCGGGATTCACGATGGTGGTTCGTGGGCTCTGTGGCGCAACATTGCCAGGCAAGATCCGGCGTTTGGGAACCCGGAGAACTTCTGCAACAACCCGGAAGACACCTTCTGGGAGTCAGCCACCCTCACCATAAAGAGCAAGAAGATCCGCAAGCGAATCGAGAAGATCGCGGGACGCAAAGCGCAGGCCGATAAGACCGTCACCGGAGGCCTCATCACCATCAAAGACTCTAACTGGCTCATGTCCTGGACGGTCGACCGCCAGGGCCAGTTCCCCAGCCAGCCAGACGACCAGCTGGTTGCCTGGCTCTACGCTCTGTCCCCAACCCGGGACGGCAACTTCATCAAGAAGCCAATGACGCAGTGCACGGGAAGGGAAATAGCGCAGGAGTGGCTGTGGCACCTGGGTTTTGCCGAAGACAAGATTGAAGAGCTGTCAAAGAAGAAGAACCTGGTTTGTAGGCCGGCCCTAATGCCTTTTGTGACTGCGTTTTTTATGCCGCGTGACGGCACAGACCGACCCAAGGTTGTCCCCGAAGACTCCACAAACTTTGCTTTCATCGGCCAGTTCGCGGAGACTCCCCGCGACACCGTTTTCACCGCCGAATACTCCGTGCGCACTGCCATGGAAGCCGTCTACCAGTTGGCTGACGTCGACCGCGGTGTCCCCGAAGTGTTCGGCTCCATTTACGACATCCGCCAACTGCTTCGTGCCGCCCACTACATCCGAGACCGGGAAACAATTGAGCTGCCAAAGCAGCTGGCAAGAGTCGTCGAAGGCAACGAACTTGGTGTGCTCTTCGCACAGTACGGGCTAGTCGTTGAAGAACTGGAGTTTCCGCACCGCGAAGGGGCGGTGCCCCCAGACTTCAACGGGCAAAGCTAGATCTGTACCCAGGCCGTAGTTCCTGCAGGTAGCATCCCGTCCTCAAGTTCCCCACTGGCTAGGAGCAGCTCCCCCTCAGGCAGTGGAATTGGGTCAGCCTCAAAGTTGGTGACCGACACCCAGCCGCCGGGCCGCTCAAAGGTCAGCGTCCCTTCCGGGCTTTCCAGCCACGACAGCTCCTCATCCGTCTGCAACTGTTTACGCAGCGCCAACGCCTTGCGGTAGAACTGCAACGATGAGCCTTCCTCATCTACTTGCGCTTGAGCTGCCATGTCCCCAAACCACTGCGGCTGTGGCAGGTGAGCAGGGCCTCCAAACCCAAATGACTCTCCTTCTACTTCCCAAGGCAGTGGGACACGACATCCGTCCCTGCCAACGTGGTGGCCGGGAGAGCGGAAGAACGTGGGGTCTTGGCGGGCCTCATCGGGAATGTCGGCGACCTCAAACAATCCCAGTTCCTCGCCCTGATACACGTACGTGCTTCCCGGAAGCGCTAGTAACAAGGCGGTAGCTGCGCGGGCCCGACGCGCTCCCAACTCCTGGTCCAACGCCGGTTCCACACCGCCCGAAAGTAGCCACTGCCGGTCCCGATCCTGGGTGTCGGCAGCATCCGGCAAACCGTACCTGGTGGCATGGCGCACAACGTCGTGGTTGGACAAAACCCAGGTTGTGGATGAGTCAGCTTGTCGGGCTAGTTCAAGGTTTTCCTCAATGATGTCCTTGAACGTGTCAGCGTCGAAGTCAGCTCGCAGTAGGTCGAAGTTGAAAGCTTGCCCCAAAGAGTCCGGGCTGGCGTAGGCCGGGCGCCTATTGGTGGGCACCCACGCTTCAGCAACTGCTGTGCGGGGCGGGTCGTACTGGTTAAACAGTTCCCGCCAAGTTGCGTAAATGTCGTGGACTTCGTCGCGGTCGTTCAGGCGATGGTTGCCCTGTGCCCAAACGTGCGCGTCAAGCTCAGCCTGACTTGGCAAAGGTTCGCTGAGATCCTTCGTGAGCATGTTTGCCACATCGACTCTGTAACCGTCAACTCCCATGTCCGCCCAGAACTTCAGTGTGTTGAGGAAGTCTTGCCTCACTTCCGGGTGATCCCAGTTCCAGTCTGGTTGTTCCGGGGCGAACATGTGCAGGTAGAACTGCCCGTCCCCCACGGGCTCCCAGGTGGAACCTCCAAACGCGGCCGTCCAATCCGTTGGGGGCTGCGACTTATCTGGGCCAATGCCGTCGCGGAAAATATAGCGCTCACGCTCTGGGGAGCCAGCGGGCGCCGCCAACGCCTCTTGGAACCAGACGTGCTGGTCTGAGGAGTGGTTGGGAACAATGTCGATAACCACCTTGATGCCAGCGTCGTGGAGCCGGTCCACCATTTCTTGGAACTGTTCAAGGTTTCCTATGCGTGGATCAACATCGCGGTAATCGGCGACGTCGTAGCCCCCGTCCGCTAGCTCCGAAGGGTAGAACGGCGACAGCCAAACAGCGTCAACCCCCAGCTCTTTCAGGTACGGGACTTTGGAGATGATGCCTTCAAGGTCACCTATGCCATCCCCGTTAGCGTCAGCGAAGGAACGCGGATAAATCTGGTAGACGACTGCTTGTCGCCACCAGTCACGGTCGGGAGTTTCCTCAGTCTGGTCGGTTTGGGAGGAGTCTTCTTTGACAGTCACAGCGCTGGTGTCCTTCGCAAGGTGGTTGGTGATAGGCCCAGCCTAGGCAAAAAGCGTAAGACAAAAGTGCTCAGCGACACACAAAATAGGCTTTGGGTCGCTACCGTTGAAGCATGGCTAAGAAAATGAACAAAAAGCTCTATGAGGATGAACTCCGGAAGCTACAGGCGCAGCTGGTCGAAATGCAGACGTGGGTAAAGGAAACAGGGGCCCGCATTGCGGTAATTTTCGAGGGGAGGGATGCTGCCGGTAAAGGCGGGGCAATCAAACGCATCACCGAATACTTGAGCCCCAGAACTGCCAGCGTGGTTGCGTTGCCGGCTCCCACGGAGCGTGAACAAACCGAGTGGTTTTTCCAACGCTACGTCCCACACCTGCCTGCAGGTGGGGAGATGAAACTGTTTGACCGCTCCTGGTACAACCGCGGGGGCGTAGAAAAGGTGATGGGTTTTTGCACCCCGGCGGAACACCGGCTGTTTCTCCGCCAGGCTCCCATTTTTGAACGCATGCTTGTTGACGACGGAATCATCCTTCTCAAATACTGGTTTTCCGTTTCCGACAAGGAGCAGCTGCGGCGCTTTAAGTCCCGGATGACAGACCCGATGCGTCGGTGGAAGCTGTCCCCCATGGACATGGAGTCGATCACCAAGTGGGAAGAGTACTCCCGGGCAAAGGATGAGATGTTCGTGCACACCGACATCCGGGAAGCCCCCTGGTACGTGGTGGAATCTGATGACAAACGCAAGGCGCGTCTAAACGTCATCCACCACATGCTTCAGCAGGTTCCCTGGGAGCCCATGGAGCCACCAGAGCTGGTCCTACCCAAGCGTCCGAAAGGCACGGGCTACATCCGCACCGACCGCAGTTTGCAGACCGAGGTTCCCGACTACGCGGGCACGCTAACCGAGGCCGACATTAGCTTCCACTATGACGATCCGGAGGACGAGGATAACGGGGACTGATCCTCCCCTTAGAAGTTCGCGATTACTCCACCAGCTGGTCTAAGTGCTGGTTGATTTGGGTTTGGCTTAGCGTGCCTACAACGACACTGTTCACCTTGCCACCGGCTTCAACGAAGACGTGCGTAGGCAGGCCAACCACGCCGTAGGCGGCGGCAACCGAGTTGTCCGCGTCAACCAGGGCCGGAAACGTGAGTCCTAACGTTTCCGTGTAGTTCTCAACGGCGCCAAGCGTGTCCGAAACGTAAACCGCGACAATGTTCACCTCATCGCCGCGGTCCTTGAAAGTCTGTTCCACGTCAGGGATTTCAGCACGGCAGTTCGAACACCACGTTGCGTTGAAGACTAGCCAAACGGGCTTTTCTTCCAAACTGTCCATGGAGATCTGGCTGCCCTGCAAGTCCGTGCCGGAAAACGAGGGGGCGGCAGAGCCAACCTGCAGAGGCTCGGCAGCGCCTTCAACTTCGACAGCCGTGGCACTACTTGCGTCCACTCCCCCGGCTACCTTGTCGCCGTCACCCTTCGAATTGCCTCCGAAGAGTACGCCGCCTTTCAACAGCCAGAGGGCAGCGAGGACTGAAACAACCACCAGGGCTAAGCGTCCGACAGCAATCCAGGTTGAGCGTCTTGCTCCCTTTGAAACCGCACCCTTTGGGCCCACCTGGTCTGGGCCCGCCTCCTCCGGTTCAGTGGAACCGTTTGCGGCTGTTGCGTCAAGCATAGGAGTGCAACCCTCCGAAGAAATGGTTCCCAAAGTACGCGAACAACACCGCTAAGAATCCGATGAGTAGCAGCACCGCGCTGCGTTTGCCCTGCCAGCCACGCGTGACCCGTGCATGCAGGTACGCACCGTAAATGAGCCAGGTGACCAGGGCAGCAGTTTCTTTAGGATCCCAACCCCAGTAGCGACCCCACGCCGTGTTCGCCCACACTGCCCCCAGCGCAATCATGACGGTCAGCAGCGGGAAGGTGACGGTGGCTGCTTTGTAGCCCAGGTCGTCAAACAGGTCCCGGGGCGGCAGTTTCTTAAACTTCAAGTACGGGTAGATCAAATACATGATTGCCGCACCGCAAGAGACCGCGGCGGCGCCGTAAGCAACTATTGCGAACCCGACATGCAAGGTGAGCAGCAAGTTGTTCTGCAAAGCGGGAACCAGGGGTTTGATTTCTGTTGGCAAGCTCATCGCGTAAACCAGCAGGACGCCCGCAATGGGCAGAACCACCAGTGACAGTACGCGGACCTGATAGAAGTATTCCGCCACAAGGTAGGCGGCAAGAATTCCCCAGGTAAAGGAGATGGCGAACTCATGCTGGTTAGCAAACGGTCCGTACCCGGAGATGCTCATTCTTCCGATCAGGTAGACGGTGAGGAGGAGCCAGGCAACGAACGTGAACCCCGTGGCATAAAGCGCTAAGCCCTTGGGTAGGCCTCGCTTCTGACGGGCGACGACCGTGCTGCTTGCAGCCTGCGAGCTACCAGCAGTAACCGCAGCTTTACCAGCAGGTACGGGCTGGCGCACATTGCGGCCAGTGACGACCACAAGGTCAGCGACCAGCGCCAACACCACGAACACCGTTGCCGCGGTGAGCAGGTATTCCAAAACTTCTAGCGTGCTCACGAAACTCCCTCTTCCTTAGATTCCGTAGCCTCATCCACTTGGGCCACAACTTTTTCAAACAGTCGCTGGTACGCGTAATCCAGTTTTGCGACAGCGCCAAGGCGGATCTGGGTCTGACCATCATGTTCGTCAGCCCGCACCCACATACGCCGGTACGGGAACAGGAAAGTTATCGACATCCCGACCACTAAAAGGACGGAGCCAACCCACATCCAGATAGTTCCCGGGTCTTGGCGCATTGTGATTCCCGTGTAGCGACGTTCGCGCTCAAAAGTAAACGACAGCCCACCTGCTTCTGACGTTTCACCTTGCTCAACCAGAACTTGACCCACCATGTCGTCGGTGGCGACATCAAAAACCTGGAACAGTGCGGTGCCAAGGGGGATTTCGGAAGCGGTGGCGCCCGACGCCGCCGTCACCACCAAGACCTCCAAAGGCCGGGGCTGATCTTCTAGCAAAACCTTGCCGACAGCATTCTGGCCCCCACCTGAAGACCAGAGCATTGGAACGGAACCGCTGTACAAAACTTCGTTAGCACTGTCTGTGATTTCAATGTCTGCCGCGACACCAAAGGAGTTCTGGTGGAACCTGAAACCTGAGTAGACCAAGGGCGTGTTGACCCGAACGTCCTGTTGCACCACCACTTCCCCGTCGCGCAGCAACTGCAGGTCGGTGACGTAGTCGGACGCCTGCCCATCTTCCGTGTACGTGTCCTGGAAGGACACGACTAAGGCAGTCAGCCCCGTGTCGTGCCCCAGCTCAACTTCCCGATCAACAGGCAGTGAGAGTTGTTCTTCCACTCCAAAGCGCGCTGAGATCACGAAGGCAAGCAAAATGATGACGAAGCTGACGTGAGCAATAACGGTCCCAATACCAGCCCATGCGTTCCTGTCAGCAAAGAAAGCTCTCCCACCGCTCTTTTCATCTGGCAGCACCCGGAAGCGGTCTTTGCGCAAAACCTGCTCGGTGACAGCAAGCGCCTCCTCTGGGCCTTCAGTTGTCGGGATCGTGGCACGGTAGCGGGCCTTTTCGAAAAACTTCTTAGAAACGCGCACCCGCGGTGTTTTCCATCGTTTCAAAAGAGTGGGAATCCGGTGGGCCGTGCAGGCAAGAATCGACATTGCTAGCAGGGCGACCATGACGTAAAAGCCCAGTGAAGTGAAGACGTGGAAGAACCCCAGTGCTCCCAAAATTGGAGTGAACTTGCCGTACATGGGAGTCACTTCGGCAACGAAGCTGGCACGGAGCTCCGGGTCAGCCCAGGTAGCAGCACTAGTTTGAACGATGACGGAGCCCACTAGCGCATAGGCAGCAAACAGAAGAATCAAGACCAGGCCGACGGTCTTTGAGTAAAGGAACCTGTAGATCCAGTGGAAGAACTCCCCCACGGACACGTGCCGATCCTCAACAACCGACGGGTCACCTTCGTCCCCCACAACAACGGTGGGGCCAGAAAGTGGCTGGCTGTCGCTCATCCGTCACATCCTCTCCGCTTCATCGCTGCCTTCAACGAAACCTTACAGCCCAAAACCTAGTAACCCCGAAAGTGGTGCCCACAGGTCCGCGATCAACAAGAATCCAGCAAGAATCAGCATGATGCCGGCCGCAATCCGCAGTCCCTTCTGATGCTTCGACAGCCAGGTGAGCACAGGTTTTGCTCCGGTCAGTCCCACTAGTAAGAACAAGGGCAAACCCAGACCCAGGCTGTACACGACCAGCAGCATTGTTCCCGCCCACATGGTCCCTTGGCCTAGTGCCAGCATGATGATGGCACCTAAAACAGGGCCAATGCACGGCGACCATCCAGCCCCAAAAGCAAGCCCCAGCAGGGCCGAGTTCCACGGGGTCGCCTCACCACCGATAAAGCGTTCTAGGGGACGCCACGTAGTCTCCAAGCCCGGGATTTTCAGCCAACCAAGCATGGAAAGCCCAAATGTCAGCACTACGATCCCGGCTCCCAAGCGCACCCAGTGCATTGCGGAGCCAAGCGCAAACCCAAACAACGCGATGCCTAACCAAATGCCTATGAAGACGACGCTGAAGGCGGCCACGAATGCCGCCGTGTTCATCAGTGCCAGGCGGCGTGTGAGGCGCCTGGGAACGTCAACTTCACCTCTGGCGCCCCTACTGCTCATCGCGGCCCGATCCGCAGCGGTAAGGAACCCTCCGGCAGATCCTGACGCTACGGGCACCTGCGTGGATACCAGCTTCTGTTCACCGCCGGTCAGGTAGGCCAAAAACACGGGCACCACCGGCAGAAAGCAGGGGGAAACAAAAGAAACTAGCCCAGCAATGAAGGCCAGTGGGATACTGACGTCGCTCACTCTTGTTCGCGCAGCTCATCTAGGAGTCGCTGTGCTTCCAACCCGATTTCTGAGGTGGGGTCCAGCTCAACTGACTTCGCTAACGCCTCTTGGGCTGCCACCATGTCGGGGTTGGGCTGGTACGCGTAGACGAAGCTCATGTTGTACCAGGCGGCCTGCTCAGTCGG